>NZ_SMKH01000039.1 GCF_004348515.1 Actinomadura sp. KC345
GGAGTCGGGGGCGTCGCGGGGCGCCTCATCGGGCGGCCGTCATCTTCGTGCCGGGCAGTGACGGGCCGAACTCCGACCGGTAGGCGCCGCCGATCCGCTCGGCGCGGGAGGGCGTCACGTAGGGGAAGCTGAGCCCCTGCCGCTTCAGGCGCGCCGCGGTGGCGTCGGTGGTGACGAAGTGCGAGGGCATGTACAGGTTCCGCGGCAGCTCCGCGCCCTTGGCGAGCCGGGCGCCGACCGCCACGTTCCAGTAGCCGACCCGTCCGGGCCCGGTCAGCACGTCGATGATCATGGATTCGTTCTCCAGGAGCGGCTGCAGGTCGAGTTCGCCGTCGTGCCCGGCGACCTTCAGGTCCGGTTTGCCGAGCGACGACGCCGTGGCCTTGGCCGACAGGCAGAGCGGACCGCTGATGCAGGCGATCACGTCCAGCCCCGGCTCGGTGGTCATCCAGGTCACCGTGGTGTTGGACGCCTTGCGGGCGTCGAAGGCGGTGGGCTGGACCGACACCAGCCGCACGTTCGGATACTCGCGGGCGAGCGTGTCCCGGAAGGCCTTCTCCCGGGTGTCGGAGACGTAGTTGCCGCGCGCCCCGGTCAGCAGCGCCACCTCTCCCTTGCCGCCGAGGTGGGCGCCGGTGGCACGGGCCACCATCGCCATGTTCTCGGCGTCGCGGTAGAGCGTGCTGTGGTTGCCCTCCGCCTCGACCTTGTTGCCCATCGTCACGACCGGGATGCCCGCCCGGGTGGCGCGGGAGATGGCCGGACGCAGCGCGTTCTTGTCGAGCGGGTCGATCAGGATCGCGCTGACCCGCTGGTTGACGAAGTTCTGGATCGTGGAGACCTGGCGCTCGACGCTGCCCTCGGCGCTCTGCCAGACCGTCGAGACGCCGTAGTCGCGGGCGGCCTTGTCGCCCGCCTCTCGCATGCCGACGAAGAACGACGAGGTCAGGTCGATCGCCGACACCCCGATCACCGGCTTTCCGCCGCGCTTGGGCGCGACGTCGGCGTCGGTGGTGCGGGCACCGCCCGGCGGCGTCATCGAGCAGGCGGATCCGGCGATCGCCACGGCCAGCGGCAGCGCGATCGCCTTGCGCCACCGCCCGCGTCCACGGTGGTGGCGTGCACGGTGCCGCGGTCTTCCAGGTTCCGCACGGCCCATGACGGCTCCTCACGGCTCGGACCCGCTCCGCGTACTCGCCGGCGGCGGGCAAGGGGACAGGTTTTGGAAGGTGATTCCAAACACTAGACAAAAAATGGAAGACTGTGTCAAGACTTGTTCAGCACGATGTTTCCTGGCATTTCCCGAGAAGGAGCGTGGATGGGACCCCCACCCGTGCCGGTTCCCCCGGTACTCGAGTTGGCCACCGAACTCGTGGCGATCGACTCGCAGAACCCCGGCGTCGGCGAGGCGCGGATCGCCGCGTTCGCCGCGGCCCACGCCCGGGAGCGGGGGCTGGCCGCGAAGGTCGTCGAGACGGCACCGGGGCGTTGCAACGTCCTGGTCACCGCGGACGCGGGCACCGGGCCGCACCTCGCGCTGTCCGGGCACCTCGACACCAAGCCCATCGGCGACCTGTCCGCCTGGAGCACGCCGCCGCTGGAGCTGACGCCGGACGGCGACCTCGCCTACGGCCTCGGCTCCTCCGACATGAAGGGCGCGGTCGCCGCGATGCTCCTCGCCGTGGAGTCGTGGGCGCGCACGGCCGAGCGGGGACGGCTTTCGCTCATCCTCACCGCCGACGAGGAGGCCGGCAGCGACCACGGCGCCAAGGCGCTGTCGCACCAGGGACTCGTCGACGCCGACGCGATCGTCATCGGCGAACCCTCGGGCGTCACCGACCCGTGGGAGGCGATCTACCTGATCTCCCGGGGGATCTGCTGCTTCGAGGTGGCCGTCCGAGGGAGGCAGGGCCACAGCGGCCTGTCCGAACGGCTCCCCACCAGCGCCACCGTCGCCGCCGCCCGCGCCGCCACCGCCATCGCGGGCTTCCGGCCCAGCGTCCCGCGCGCCCCGTCCATCCCGTGCCGGCCCACCGTGAACGCGGCCGTGCGGATGTCGGGCGGGGTCTTCTACGGGGTCCACCCAGGTGAGGCCGTGGTCGCCTCCGACATCCGCCTCGTCCCCGGCATGGACCGCGAGACCCTCGACCGCGAACTGCGCGAGCTTCTCGGAGCGGCGCTGCCGTCCGACGTCGACTGGGAGATCCGCTACGCGGACGGCTCCCTCGGCTGGATGGACTCCGCCGAGATCGCACCGGACCACCCCGTGGTGGCCGCGGCCCAGGCCGCCTGCGCCGAGGTGCTCGGCGCAGAGGTTCCGCTCGGCGCCTACCCCGGCGGCACGGACGCCACCCACTTCGCCAACATCGGCCGCACCCCCGCCGTCGCCGCGCTCGGTCCCGGCTGGCTGTCGGTCGCCCACGGCCCCGACGAGCACGTCGGGGTGTCACAGCTCGTCCAGGCGGAGCGCCTGTACGAGCGGATCGCGCACATCTACCTCGGAAGGAACTGACCATCATGGCCAAGCAGCCGATCACCACCGACCGCGCGCCGTCCCCCGCCGGCGGCTACAGCCAGGGCATCGTCGCGGGCGGCATGGTCTACACGGCCGGCCTCGGCCCGCAGGACCCCGCGACCGGCCGGATCCAGGGCGACACCGTCGAAGAGCAGACCGCCCAGGTGATGCGCAACCTCCAGGCCGTCCTGGCCGAGGCCGGGGCCGGGTTCGAGGACGTGGTCAAGGTGACCGTCCACCTGGAACGGCTCGACCGCGACTTCAAGGGCTTCGACACGACGTACCGCTCGATGATGCCCGAGCCCCGTCCCGTCCGGACCACGGTCGGCTCCACGCTCGCCGGGATCTTGGTCGAAATCGACGTCGTCGCGGTGCTTCCGCAGGCATGATCGCGGCATCGACACTGCCGAGAACAGGGGGGCCGACACGGTGACCGCCGAAGCGGCCAAGCCGGCGCACGCGCGCAACCTCGTCCGCGCGTTCACACTGCTCGACATCCTCGCCGAGGCGACGGAAGGGCTCACGCTGGCCGAGGTCGCCGTCGCGGCCTCCCTGCCGGAGGCCACCGCGCACCGCCTCCTCAACGTGCTGGAGGACCTCAAGGTCGTCCGGGTCGGCGAGGGCAACCGCTGGCGCGTCGGCCGCCACCTGCTGGAACTCGGCGCGGCCTACCTCGACTCGGTCGAGATCCGCTCCGAGGCGCGCGACCTGATGGCGCACCTCACCGAGGCCACCGGGGAGACCTGCGCCCTCGGGGTGCTGGACGAGGACCGCGTCGTGTACATCGAGAAGACCGACAGCCCGCACCCGGTGCGCATGCACTCGGGGATCGGCCGCAGCAACCCCGCGGTGACCAGCTCGCTCGGCCGCGCCATCCTGGCGTTCTCGCCGGACTGGGTGGTGGAGAGCGCCATGGCCGGGGGACTGCCCCGCCGCACCGAGCGGACGGTCACCGACGCGGAGGCGCTGCTCGCCGAGCTCCACCGCTGCCGCGAGCGCGGCTACAGCGTGGACGACGCCGAGAACGAGCCCGGGATCCGCGCCGTCGGCGCCCCCGTCCTGGACTACCGCGGCCGCCCCGTCGCCGCGCTCTCGGTGGCGGGCCCCGAACAGCGCGTCCGCGCCGACCGCCTCGACGAGCTGGGCCGGGCCACCGCGGAGGCGGCCCGGGAGCTGTCCTTCCGCCTCGGCTACTCCCCCCACCGCTCCGGCGGCCGGTGAGATATCATTCCACGGTGATGTCAGTTGAGACTGATGTATTGAGGGTGCTGGCGGACCCGCTGCGCGCCCGCATCGTGACCCTGCTCGCCGGTGAGGCGCTGTGCACGTGCCATCTGGTGGAGGAGACCGGCGCCCGCCAGACCAACATCTCCAACCACCTGCGGGTCCTGAAGGACGCCGGTCTGGTGGACAGCGAGCCGTGCGGACGGTTCACCTACTACCGGCTGCGCCCGGAGGCGTTGGACGCCCTGGCGGCCCGGCTCGGCGGCCTCGCCGACGCGGCTCGCGCCGCCATCGCCGACGGCCGCAGGAGGCCCTGCTGATGACCGCGACCGAACCGGCCGCCCCGCAGGCCGGAACCGACGGGCCGGGCCCGGCCGGGAGGCTGTCCACGCTGGACCGGTTCCTGCCGGTGTGGATCATCGCGGCCATGGCGGTCGGCCTCGGGCTCGGGCGGGCGGTGCCCGGCCTGGACGACGCGCTGTCGAAGGTCGAGATCGGCGGGATCTCGGTGCCGATCGCGCTGGGCCTGCTGGTCATGATGTACCCGGTGCTGGCCAAGGTCCGCTACGACCGCCTCGACACCGTCACCGGCGACCGCCGCCTGATGGTCTCCTCGCTGGTGCTCAACTGGGTGATCGGCCCGGCGGTGATGTTCGCGCTCGCGTGGACCTTCCTGCCGGACCTGCCCGAGTACCGCACCGGGCTGATCATCGTGGGGCTGGCGCGCTGCATCGCCATGGTCGTCATCTGGAACGACCTGGCCTGCGGGGACCGGGAGGCCGCCGCCGTCCTGGTCGCCCTCAACTCGGTGTTCCAGGTCGCCGCGTTCGGCGTGCTCGGCTGGTTCTACCTCAAGGTGCTGCCCGGATGGCTCGGCCTGGCCACCGACGACGTGCGCTTCTCCACCGGCACGATCGTGGTGAACGTGCTGGTGTTCCTCGGCGTCCCGCTGCTGGCCGGCTACCTCACCCGCCGCCTCGGCGAGAAGAGCCGGGGCCGCGACTGGTACGAGACCCGGTTCCTGCCCCGCATCGGCCCGCTCGCCCTGTACGGGCTGCTGTTCACCATCGTCATCCTGTTCGCCCTCCAGGGCGACGCCATCACCGGCCGGCCAACCGACGTCGCACGCATCGCGCTGCCGCTGCTGGTCTACTTCGCGCTCATGTGGGGCGGATCGTTCGCCCTCGGCCACGCCGTCCGCCTGCCCTACCCCCGCACCGCCACGCTCGCGTTCACCGCCGCCGGCAACAACTTCGAACTGGCCATCGCCGTCGCCATCGGAACCTTCGGCGTCACCTCCGGCCAAGCCCTGGCCGGGGTCGTCGGCCCCCTCATCGAAGTGCCCGTCCTCGTCGCCCTGGTGTACGTCTCCCTCTGGCTGCGCCGCCGCCTCACCACGCCCGACCAGCGAGGAACCTGATGACCGACAAGCCCAGCGTCCTGTTCGTCTGCGTCCACAACGCCGGACGGTCCCAGATGGCCGCCGCCTACCTCACCCACCTGGCCGGCGACGCCGTCGAGGTCCGCTCCGCCGGATCGGCCCCCGCCGACCAGATCAACCCCGCCGTCGTCCAGGCCATGGCCGAAGAGGGCATCGACATCGCCGCCGAGACACCCAAGATCCTCACCACCGACGCCGTCCAAGCCTCCGACGTCGTCATCACCATGGGCTGCGGCGACACCTGCCCCGTCTTCCCCGGCAAGCGCTACCTCGACTGGCAACTCGACGACCCCGCCGGACAGGGCGTCGACGCCGTCCGCCCCATCCGCGACGAGATCCGCGCCCGCGTCGAACGGCTCGCGGCCGAACTCACCACCGGGTGAGGGCGCCGCGCGGACCGCGGCGGACACTGTCGGTGCCATCGCGTTTAATCGAAGGGTGGACGTCGAAAAGCGCATCACCGAGCTGACCGCCGAGGTCAGGCGACTGAACGACCTGTACTACGGCTCCGGCGACAGCCCGCTGCCGGACGCCGACTACGACGCGCTCAAGGACGAGCTGGCGGCGCTGGTCGCCGAGCACCCCGAGCTCGAACCGGCCGACAGCCCGCTCGGCAAGGTCAACGCGCCGGCGGAGCTCACGGGGCCGACCGTGCGCCACGCACGCCCGATGCTCTCCCTGGCGAAGGCGACGGGCCAGGAGCAGATCAGCACGTTCTGCGAGCGCTTCAGCGGCCAGGTCTTCCGCGTGTCGGAGAAGCTCGACGGGCTTTCGCTGAGCGTCGTCTACACCGGCGGCGAGCTCGACTACGTCGCCACGCGCGGCACCGGCACGGTCGGCGAGCTGGTGACCGGGAAGGTGCGCCACGTGATCCCGGGCCTTCCGCTCCGGATCGAGGAGCAGGGGCGCGTCGAGGTCCGCGGCGAGGCGGTGATGCTGCGGTCGGTGTGGGCCGCCTATAACGAGGCGCACCCTGACAAGACGCTGACCAACCCGCGGTCGGGCGCCGCCGGGACGCTGGTGCTGAAGGACCCCGAGGCCGCCGCGAAGGCCGAGCGGCTGCTGCGCTTCTTCGCGTTCGGCGCGGACCGGGACGGCGCCGCCGTCCCGGTCCCGGCGGAGTTCGAGCCGGTCGCCCGGTACGTGTGCGCGACGGCCGGCGAGGTGATGGACGCGATCCACGAGATCGGCGCCCGCCGCGACGGGCTGGACTACGAGATCGACGGCGCGGTCGTGCGGCTGCACGAGCCGGCGGCGTTCGACGCGGCGGGCTTCAACAGCGCCGAGCCGCGCGGAGCGATCGCGTTCAAGTACCCGCCGGAGGAGAAGCTGACGACGCTGCTGTCGGTCGAGTGGCCGGTCGGCAAGATCGGCCGCGTCCCGCCCCGCGCGAAGGTCGCGCCGGTGTTCGTCGGCGGCGTGACGGTGGAGAACATCACCCTCCACAACCCGCGGCTGATCCGCGAGCGCGACCTGCGCATCGGCGACACGGTGGCCGTCGTGCGGCGCGGCGACGTGATCCCGTTCGCGGGCCGCTCGCTGCCGGAACGGCGCGACGGGAGCGAGGTCGAGATCGTCCCGCCGGCGGACTGCCCCTCGTGCGGTTCCGGCCTTGAGGTCCGCGGCACCGGCGAGGAGCGCTGGTGCGTGAACCTCCAGTGCCCGGCCCAGGCGACGCGCCGCCTGATGCACTGGGCCTCGCGCCAGGCGGCCGACATGGAGGGCGTCGGCGACGTCTGGATCGAGAAGCTCGCCGAGGACGGTGTGCTCAAGAACCGCAGCGACCTCTACGACCTCACGGCCGAGCAGCTGCTCGGCTACGAACGGATGGGTGAGGTCAGCGCCGCGAACATGGTCGACTCGATCGCGTCCTCCAAGGACATGGGGTTGCGGCGCGCGCTGATCGGACTGGCGATCCCGATGGCCTCCGAGGGCACGGCCAAACGCCTGTGCCTGGCCGGCTACGAGCGCATCGAGGACGTCGCGGCGGCGACGGCCGAGGACCTGGTGGCCATCCGCGACATCGGGCCGAAGGCCGCCGAGAGCATCGTGGCGTTCTTCGCCCGCGCCGAGGTCCGGGAGGAGATCGCGGCGCTGCGCGAGCGCGGGGTGAACCTCGACGTGCTGGCCGAGGACCGCCCGGTCGACACGGCGGCCGCGGGCGACTCGCCGCTCAAGGGCACGACGGTCGTGATCACCGGCGCGTTCACCGACCCGCGCTCGGGCGCGAAGATCAGCCGGCCGGACGTCACGCGCCTGGTCGAGCAGGCGGCGGCCACGGCCACCTCGTCGGTGTCGGCCGGCACCGACTACCTGCTCGCCGGCGCCAACGTCGGCGCCGCGAAGACGGGCAAGGCCGAGAAGCTCGGGGTCACGGTCGTCGGCCAGGACGAACTGTGGCGCTGGCTGGCCGAAGCCGGCGTCGTCTAACGCACCCGGCCCCCACCGACGCCGCCGCCTTCCGCGGGTCGCGACGCACCGTTCCCGTCGGTGCCCGCGGGCGCGGGTTCCGCGTGCCGTCCCGTCAGGTGGGCGGCGTGCCACCAGGCGCAGTGGACGGCGAGGACCAGGCTCGCCGCCGTGATCGCTCCGACGATCGCGGCGAACAGCAGCGAATGCAGGGTCGTGTCGGCGGAGAGCAGCAGGGCGCTCAGCAGGCCGCCCGCCGGTGACAGGACCCCGGCCGCCGCGAACACCTGCAGCCGTCCGCGCGCCGCCTCGACCGGCACCGGCACGGGCGGAGCCGTCCTCACCCAGCGGGCCAGCCACATCGCGATGACCGCCAGCCCGGCCGCGCCGCTGCCGACCTGGAGCCACATGTACAGCGTGATCCCGCCGACAAACTCGGCGAGCCACGGCAGGACCTCGGCGGCGCCGGCGTGCGTGAAGGCGTCCCACAGGACGTGGGACGCAGCGCCGATGGCGAGCGACGGCACCACCCACCGCCACGACACCGGCGCCGAGACCGGCAGCCGTTCGCGCAGCCTGTCCGGGGCGAGCGCCGCGAGGGGCCGCTTGGCCAGCAGGTGCCACACCGCGAACACGACCAGGCCGATCGCGACGTCCACCGTCACGACGCCCAGCGGCCGGTGCGTCATGTCCCGCACACCCGAGATGTACAGGTAGTAGGGGACGTCCGGCGTGAGCGACCCGATCACCAGGGCCGACGGCACCAGCGGCCGCCGGGCGAAGGGCAGGACGGCGGCGGGATGGCTCAGCGTGAACGGCACGTGTGTCCTCTGGGTTCGGGCGTGGCGACTCGGTGTGATCGCTCAGCGTGTACAACGCTCAGCAGGTACAACGCCTCGCCCCCGCCGCGGGTTGCCCGTGGCGGTCCCACCGCCCGCGGGCGTCCGTGTGCGTTCCTTCCCGGAGGAAATCGTGATATTGGTAGTGATAACGATTTTCATTCTGAATGGGGTTCGCGGTGGAGGAACGGGAGCATGCCGTCGTCATCGGTGCGGGGATCGCGGGGCTGACGGCGGCCGCGGCGCTGGCGGACGTCTTCGAGCGGGTCACGGTGCTGGAACGCGACGCGCTCGGGGAGGCTCCCGGCTTCCGGCCCGGCGTCCCGCAGAGCCGTCACCTGCACTCCCTGATGGGAGCCGGGCAGCGCGCCCTGGACGCGCTGCTGCCCGGGTTCACCGAGCGGCTGTACGGGGCGGGCGCCGTTCCGCTGCGGACGCCCTACGACCACCTGTGGCTGAGCCCGGCGGGATGGTGCCACCGCTTCGCGCCCTCGCACACCGTGCCGTCCGCCACGCGAGAACTCGTCGAGTACGTCGTGCGGACGTCGGTGGCCGAGATCGACGGCGTGGGGTTCCGGGACCGGACGGAGACCGTGGGGTTCGCCGGGGACGCGGAGCGCGTCACGGGCGTGCGGGTACGGGCCCGGGACGGCGGCCAGGTGGACGAGATTTCCGCCGACCTGGTCGTGAACGCCTCCGGGCGCGGGCCGGGCGGCCGCGGGTGGCTCCGGGCGCTCGGCCTGGCCGAACCGGAGGTGGAGCGGACCGACTCCCGTCCGGGCTACAGCAGCAGGCTGTACGAGATGCCGGAAGGCTTCGCCGACGAGTGGCGGATCATCTCGATCCAGCCGGGCGAGGGGCAGCCGCTGCGGGGCGGGGCGCTGGTCCCGGTCGAGGGCGGCAGGTGGCTGGTCTCGCTGTACGGCTACCTCGACGATCATCCGCCGGTCGATGCGGAGGGGTTCCTGGAGTTCGCGCGCAGCCTCCGGCATCCGGTGCTGCACGACGTCGTGCGGGACGCCGTCCCGGCCGGGCCGGTCCACGGGTTCCGGCACATGGCCAACGAGCGGTACCGGTACGAGGACCTGCCGGCGTGGCCGGACGGCCTGCTGCTGGTGGGCGACGCGGTGTGCGCGGTCAACCCGGTGTACGCGCAGGGGATGTCGATGGCGGCGATGACGGCCGTCACGCTGCGCCGCCTGCTGGGTGAGGGCGCCGGCTGCCGCGCGATGCAGAAGGAGATCGCCGCGGGCAACGAGCGGGCCTGGCAGGTCGCCACCGGGGCGGATCTGGCGTACCTCGCGGACGCGGGGGACGCGGGCTCCCGCGACGCGGGCGAGTACATGCGGCGGCTGATGGAGCTGGCGCTGGTGGACGCCGAGGTCAACCGGACCTTCTTCGACGTCATGATGATGCTAGCCGAGCCGGACGCCCTGGCGTCGCCGGAGCTGGCGGCGCGGGTCGCGCGCGGCCCGGCGCGTCCGCCGGCCGACCCGGCGTGCTGACCGGCTCGGCTCACCGGGCGGGCATGGCCGCGCTGGGCGGCGCCCTGCCCGACGGGCTCCCGGGAGCCGTGCGCCGGCTCGACCTGGCGGTCCTGCACGGCATCGCCGCGTTCCTCGGCGAGGAGCTGGCGGGGAGGGGCCCGCTGACGGCGGAGGAGATCGCGACCGCGCTGGGAGCCGCTCCCCGGCACGCCTGGATCGTGCCGCACTGGCTCGACGCGCTCGCCGGTGAGGGCCTCGTCGAACGCTCCGCGTCCGGGCACCATGGCGGGTTCCGGCGCCCGCGGCGCTCCGGGCTGATCGCGCTGCGCCGCGACCTGGACGAGGCCCGCAGCGGGCTCGGCTACCCCGAGCGGCTGACCCGGTACCTGCTGGACTCGCTGCGCGCCCTTCCCGACCTGCTCGCCGACCGGGTGAGCGCGCAGGCGATGCTGTTCCCCGAGGGCGATCTCGGCACCGCCGCGGCGGTCTACCGGGACAACCCCGTCAACCGCTACCTCAACGGCGCGGCCGTCGACGCCGTCTGCGGCCTGCCCGCCAAGCGCCGCGTCCTGGAGCTGGGCGCGGGAACCGGATCGCTCACGGCCTACCTCCTGCCCGTTCTGGCGGGGCACACCACCGAGTACCTCTTCACCGATCTGTCCCCGTTCTTCCTGGACGCGGCGCGGCGGCGGTTCGGCGCCTTCCCGTTCCTGCGCACGGCCGTCGCCGACTTCGGCGCCGACCTCGCCGCGCAGTGCGGACCCGAGCCGTTCGACCTGGTCGTCGCGGTGAACGCCGCGCACAACGCCCGGCATGCGGGGGACCTGCTCGGACGGATCCGCGCGGTGCTGGCGCCCGGTGGCGCGGTGCTGCTCATCGAGACCTGCCACGAACACCACCAGTCGCTGGCCTCGATGCCCTTCCTGCTCTCCGCCCCGCCCGGCGAGGCCCGTCCCGCACGGCTGGACCGCCGGGCCGGGACCCGCCGCACCTACCTCACCCGCGAGGAATGGACGGCCGAACTCGGCGCGGCCGGGATGCCGCCGGTCCTCGACCTTCCCCGCCCCGACCATCCGCTGGCGGCGTTCTCCCAGCACCTCCTGATCGCCGCACCCGACCTTCGAGGGAGACCCCGTTGACCGCTCGTACTTCCGCCGAAGCCCGCTCCCATGCCGGACGGGAACTCGCCGCCATCTGGGGCGAGCTGCTCGACCTGGACGCCCGGGAGATCGAGCCGGACGCGAGCTTCCTGCGGCTGGGCGGCGACTCCGTCCTCGCCGTCCGCATGTCGGCGCTGGTGCGCAGGCGCCTGATGGTGGAGCTGGCGCTCACCGACGTCACCGTGGAGATCACGCTGTCGGCGCTGGCCGACCTGGTCGCGCGCCGGTCCGCCGGGGACGGCGGGTCCGCACGGGCGCTTCCGGTGGAGATCGAACGCCGCGCCGACCCGGACGCGCCGTTCCCGCTGATGCCGCTCCAGCAGGGGTACTTCGTCGGCCAGCACGACGGCTGGGAGCTGTCGTACGCCTCGGCGCACTTCTACAGCGACGTCGGCCTGAGCGACATGGACGCAGAGGAGGCCGAGGAGACGCTGGCGGACGCGCTGCACCGGCTGGCGCTGCACCAGCCCACCCTGCGGGTCCGGCTCACACCCGAAGGGGAGCAGTTCGTGCTGCCGCCGGACGCGTCGGGCGCGATCCCGCGGCCTCGCGTGTACGACCTGCGCGAGGCGGCCGGGGCGGAGGCCGCGGCGACGCTGGAGGAGCTCCGCCGGGAGATGGGGACGACGGGCCCCGACCCGCTGACCGGGCCGGGCCTGGACGTCCGGCTGACCCTGCTCCCCGACGGCCGCGGGCGGCTGCACACCGCGA
The DNA here is from genome assembly GCF_004348515.1 of Actinomadura sp. KC345. GTDB lineage: Bacteria > Actinomycetota > Actinomycetes > Streptosporangiales > Streptosporangiaceae > Spirillospora. The sequence goes on from NZ_SMKH01000039.1 coordinate 11,787, forward strand.
TGAGCCTGCTCGCGATGGACGGCTGGTCGGCGACCGTCCTGAACCGCGAACTGCTGACGCTCGCCGCCGACTGGAACGCCGTTCCCGCCCCGCTGGAGGTCGACTTCGGCGACTACGTCCACTCGATCGGGCGGCTGCGGCGGACCGACGCCTGGGCCGCGGATCGCGACTGGTGGTGGGACCGGCTGGACGACGCGCCGCCGCCCCCGGCCCTGCCGCTGCGCGCCGACCCCCGCGAGGCGGCGCCGGAGCTGATGGACACCCGGGAGGCGCGGCTCGCCCCCGAACGCTGGGCGGCGCTGCGGGACCGGTGCGCCGAACGCGAGGTCACCCCGTCCGCCGCGATGCTCACCGCGTTCGCCGTCGTGCTGGCGCGCTGGGCCGGGCACCGCCGCATGCTGCTCAACACCCTCCAGCTCAACCGGCTGCCCCTGCACCCCGACATCCACCGCACGATCGGCGCGTTCGCCGCCACGATGCTGGTGCCGGTGGAGCCGGCGGAGGGCCGCACGTTCGCCGAGCTGGCGGCCGACCGGCAGCGCGGCTTCGCCGACCACGCCGCGCACAACCTCATCACCGGCGTGGAGGTGTCGCGCGAGCTGGCCCGGCGGCGCGGGACCACGCGGCCGGCCGCGCCGGTCGTCTTCCAGAGCACGCTGGGCATGGACGCGGCGATCGGGGAGCGGCAGGCGACGTCCGCCGGACCGCTCGGCGACCTGGACTTCGACGACTTCTTCCACCAGCTCCGCACCCCCCAGGTCGCGCTGGAGGCGCGCTTCTGGGAGATGAACGGCGCGATGGCGGTCGCGTTCTCGCTCGTGGGCGAGCTGTTCGACCCCGGCGAGGTGGACGCCGCGTTCGACGACCTGGTGGAGCTGATCGGCGCGCTGGCCGACGGGCCGGGCTGGGACCGGGACGTGGAACTGCCCGCGGCGGCCGAGCCGGACACGGCGGGCGCGGGCGGGCTCCGGATCGGGGCCGGAGCGGTCGCTCACCGCGGCGAGCAGGACGGGCCTCCCGCGGACGAACTGGAGCAGCGGATCGCGCTGCTGTGGGAGGAGATCCTGGAAGTACCGGTGCTGGACCGCGCCACGTCGTTCTTCGCTCTGGGCGGCGACTCGCTGCTGGCCGTCCGCACCGTGGCCCGGCTGGTGAAGGACACCGGCGCGAGCGTGGGCGTCCGCCGGTTCCTGGACGCGCCGACCGTCGCCGGGCTCGCGGCGGCCGTCCGCGAGAGCGAAGACCCGGCGTCGTCAGGTCCGGGGCGATGACGCTGATCGGGGTGCTCGGCGGTTCCGGGACGGTGGGCCGCGTCGTGGTCGAGCGGCTCGCCGGGTGGGGGACCGGCCCGCTCCGCATCGGCGGGCGCGACCGGGACCGCGCGGCGCGGGCGTGCGAGGCGGCGCCCGGCGTCCCGGCCGAGCCGTTCCGGGTGGACCTGGACGACGCCGCCGCGCTGCGGGAGTTCTGCGCGGGCTGCGACGTCGTGGTCAACTGCGCGGGCCCCTCGTACCGGGTACTGGACCGGGTGGCGCGCGTCGCGCTCGCGGGCGGCGCGCACTACGTCGACGCGGCGGGCGACCTGGTGGCGATCGACGCCCTGGCCGGGGGCGGGGCCGCCGGGCTCGACCACCGTGCCGCGGTCTTCTCGGCCGGCCTGATGCCGGGCCTGTCCGGGCTCCTTCCCCGGCTGCTGGCGGCGGACGGCCCGCTCGCCCGGCTGGACGTCTACGTCGGAGGCGCCGCCGCCATCGGCCCGCTGTCGGCGGTGGACGCGCTGCTGACGCGCGGCCCGCGCTTCGGCACCGCGCTCGCCGCGTGGCGGGACGGCGGGATCGTTCCGGCGGCGCTGAAACCGCTCCGGTCGGTGTCGCTGCCGGGATTCCGGGACCGGGTCCACGCGTGGCCGTTCCTGTCGGCGGAGATGTCCCGGCTCGCCGCGGAACTCGGCGTGGCGGAGCTGCGCAACTACACGGTGTACGTCACCGAGGCCATCCCCGAGGCGCTGGCGCGGGCGTGGGCCGACGACGGCGCGGCCCTGGACGCGCACGTCCCGGCGGTGGTCGCCGCGGCCGGCGCCGACCTCGCGGCGACCGGGCCCTACTACGCGATGCTCTTTCAGGCCGTGCCCCGCGACCCGGCCCCGGGCCGCCCGCGCCGCCTCCTGCTGCGGACGCCCGACTCGTACGCGCTGAGCGGCGTCGTCGCGGCGCTCACGGCCCGGGAACTGCGCGCGGGCACGATCCCGCCCGGCGCCCACGCGGCCTCCGAGGTGCTGTCGGCCTCCCGGACCCTGGCCGCTCTGCGCGACGACCCGCTGGTCACCGGCGTGGAACTCAGCTGACCCGCGACAACGATCCACGCGAAGAAAGGTGCCGACCATGACCGATACCGCCGCCGGCGAGACCGCACGGGCGGAACGGGGGGAGGGGTACGCGGTCAACGCCCCGTACTACGACCTGATCATTCCCCGCGACCATTGGAACGCGGTCGCCGCCGCGCTGGCCGACGTTCTCCACGAGGCCCGGACGGTCGCCGAGATCGGCGCCGGGACCGGCTTCTTCACGCTGGCGATGCTGGACGCGCTCGGTCCCGGCACCGAGATCTTCGCGATCGAGCCCGCCCGGATCATGCGCACCGGCCTGGTCGCCCGGCTCTCCGCGCTCGGGCCGGACGACGCGTCCCGGGTCACCGTGCTGCCCGAGGACGCGCTGGCAGCCGACCCGGGGACGCCGCTGGACGCCGTCGTCCTGCTCAACTGCGTCATGCACTTCGCCCCGGACGAGCGGGAGCGGCTGTGGCGGCGGTGGGCCGAGCGGCTGCGCCCCGGGGGGCTGCTGGTCGTGGAGGCGCAGTATCCCCAGCGCGCCGAGGACGTCCCGGCCTCCGTCGTTCCCGGCGCCTCGCTGGGCCGGTACAGGTACGAGACGCACTCGCGCGCCGAGGCCGTCGGCGACGGCGTGGTCCGCTGGATCAACACCTACCGCACCCTGGCGGGAGACGGGCTCGTCCGCGAGGAGACCGCCGAGTTCGACTGCCATGTCATCTCCGACGAGACCCTGTACGCCGAGCTGGCGGCCGCCGGGCTGGAACCCGCCCCCACCGCGCCGACCGGCCTGCACGTCTGGCGCCGCTGACCTCCGGTGGCCGCTGGATGCACATGACGAGGTCAGTGGGCGTGCCCGGCCAGGATCTGCCGCAGCGCCGCCAGCACGGCCGCCCGCTGCGGAACCAGGTAGAAGTGGTCTCCGGGGAAGACCCGCGCCTCGGTCCGAGCGCGCGTCGCCCGCCGCCAGCCGAGCGACTCGGCCGGGGTGAGGTCGGGGTCCCGGTCGCCGAGGAACACCGTGACCGGGCAGTCGAGCGGCGGCAGCGGCCGTGCCCGGTAGGTCTCGATGATCCGGTAGTCGGCCCGGACGTACCCGAAGATCATCGCCCGGAGCCCCGGATCGCGCAGCACCTCGGGCGGCGTGCCGCCCAGCCGTGCCAGCTCGGCGCGCAGGCCGTCGTCGTCCCGGCGGTGCACGTCGCCGCCGCGCTCGTCGTGCGGCGCCTCCCGCGCGGACGCCACCAGGTGCGCCGGCGGGCGGGTGCCCCGGGCCCGGAGCCGCTGGGCGACCTCGTAGGCGACGGTGGCGCCCATGCTGTGGCCGAACAGCGCGTACGGGCGGCCGGTGAAGGGCGCGATCTCGGCGGTGAGAGCGTCCGCCAGCCCGTCCATGTCCGGGGGCACCGGCTCCGCCGCCCGATCCTCGCGGCCGGGGTACTGGACCGCGACCGGCTCGACCGCCGCGGGCAGCCCCGCGGCCCAGCCGGAGTAGGCGCCGGCCCCTCCGCCGCCGTGCGGGAAGCAGAACAGCCGCAGCGCGGCGTCCGGACGCGGGGCGATCCGGCGCAGGGCGCCGCCGCCTTCCTCACGCACCTTCACCCACTTCCTTTCAGTCCTTTCAGCTCGAACCGACACCGACTGGAGACAGAGATGCACGACGTGATCGTGATCGGCGGCGGTCCCGCCGGACTCAGCGCCGCCCTCGTGTTCGGACGCCAGCGCCGCAGGGTGCTGGTCGTCGACGGCGGGCGGGTCCGCAACGCGCCCGCTTCGGAGATGCACATGTACCTGAGCCGGGACGGCTTCCCGCCGTCCCGGCTGCTGGAGATCGGCCGGGAGGAACTGGCCGCCTACCCGTCGGTGGAGGTACGCCCGGGAACCGTCCTGGCGGCTCGTGGCGCCAAGGGCGACTTCACCGTCGAGCTGGCCGACGGGACGTCCGAGCGGGCCCGGCGGCTGGTGCTGGCCACCGGGCAGGTGGACGAGCCGTACGACATCCCCGGACTGGAGGAGCGGTTCGGCCGGAGCGTCTTCCACTGCCCGTTCTGCCACGGCTGGGAGACCAGCGGGAAGACGCTGGCCGTCGTCACCACCGTCCCGCAGGAGGCGATGCTCGCCCTGTACGTCGCCGACCGCTTCAGCGACGACGTCGTCCTGTGCACGCACGGCCCGCTCGACCTCCCCGAGGAGATCGCCGGGCGCGTCGCCAAGCGCGGCGTCGAGGTGATCTCCGAGCCGATCAGCGAGATCACCGGGGACGAGGACGACCTGCGCCTGCACTTCGCGGACGGCCGGGTGCTGGAGCGCCAGGCGATCTACCACCGGGCTCCCACCCGGCAGCACTCCGAACTGGCGGCGCGGCTGGGCTGCGAGATCCTCGGCGACGGCACCGTGCGCGTCAACGAGCTGCAGGAGACGACCGTGCCGGGCGTCGCCGCGGCCGGGGACAGCGCCAAGCTCCCGGCGGTGCCCGACGCCGCCACGCTGGTCTCGCTCGGCGCGGCCGACGGCGTGCGCGCCGCGCTGTGGATGGACGGCGACCTCTTCCGCTCCGACCTGGAGGAATCGGGGATCTGACGGCGGCCCCGCACCGGTGGCCGGGTCCGCGCACCCGGCCACCGGCGTCCCGCGCGTCCGGCCGGGCCGGACGTCATCGGGGCTCACGGCGGGCCACGAACAGGTGCAGCCCCGCGGCCGCGAGCGGATGGTCGTCGGCGGGAAGCCGGAACCAGGGCCGCAGCCCGGCCCGGCCCATCAGCTCCTCCCATGCGGCGGCGGGCAGGAAGACGCGGTCCTCGGCCGCACGCGGATCGTCCGGGTCGAGCCGCTCGGCACCGGGCGCGGCCGACATGAGGAACTGCATCGAGGCCAGGATCGCCGGGAGTTCGCGCACGGTCTCCACGAACACCAGAAGCCCGCCCGGCGCGAGCAGCCGTCCGAGGCCGGTGAGCATGTCCGGGGCGTGGCGGGCGTTGTGCAGGACGTTCGCCGCCAGCAGGACGTCGAGCGAACCGGGGTCCACCCCCTGCTCCCCGAGGCGGCCGTTGACGTCGAACGCGGCGAAGCGCACGCCGGGCCGGTCGCCGAAGCGTTCGCGGCCCAGGCCGAGGAAATAGCGCGAGACATCGGTGAACAGGTAGTCGATCTCCGCACCGGACAGGGCGGCCAGCGCCTCGGTGGTGGTGCCGCCGACTCCCGCGCCGAGTTCCAGCACCCGCAGCGGGCCGCCGTGCGCCCGTTCGCGGGACGCCCACCGCAGCACCTCGCCGACCCCGGCGTTGAGGTACCGGTTCACGCCGTTCTCGCGGTACGCCCCGTCGGCGGCGGTGGCGCCGTCCCCGCCGAACAGCAACTGCTGCACCTGGACCTCGTCGCGGAGCAGCTCCGGAAGGCGCGCCAGCGCGGACAGGATGAACGCCGTCGTCTCCGCCGGGTATCCGGCCCGCTCGCCCTCCCCGGCCAGGGCACGGCCCGCGGTGGCGACCTGCCGACGGGTCACGTGCAGCAGCCGCCCGTAGCGTTCCGGGCCGGTCCGCGACAGGTGTCCCGCGCGGACCAGCGCGGCGAGCCAGCGTCGCAGGATCCAGCGGTGGCGCGCGGCGACGCGGAGGCGGCCGCCGAGGTCCTCCGCCGTGAACCCGTTCCCCTGCGCGGCGGCCGCGGGGCGCAGCGCGGCGCACATCGCCAGGAGGGCGACCTCGTCGAGCCTCCGCAGGAACGCCGTCAGCGCGGCCGCGTCCGCCCCCGCCGCGTCCGCGGCCCGCGCGGCCCGCTCAGGCAGCCCCGCTTCCGCGCCGCCGGTCTCCGCGCCGCCGGTCTCCGTGCCGCCGGTCTCCATGCCGTCCGTTCGCTCGACGACGACCGTCGCGTGCACTCCGGCCCTGCGCAGGACCGTCCCCGCGACCTCGGTGAGGCGGCGGTCGACGAAGGCCGCGAACGGCTCGTGCGCGCGACCCGCCGCCGCATGCGGGGCCGGATCCGGTGCGATCTCCGCCACGGGAACGGCGGCCGATGCGGCGGGGGACACCACCGCCAGGCTCGCCGGATCGTGCGGGTCGGCGACGACCGCGGCGTTCGCCCCGGCGATGTCGCGGAGCCGGGCGGCGGTCACCGCGCCCGGCCGGCCGGACAGCGGCGCGGACGCGATGCCGTGCACCCGTACCGGGCCCCGCCCGAGCAGGGCGGTCAGCGCGGCCGTGCGGTCGGCGGGAAGATCGTCCCAGTTCACTGGGTGGGGCGGGGGCGGCGCGGGCGCGTCCACGCGCAGGATCGCGTCGAACCGGTAGCGGGTGAGCTCGGTGTCGGCGCGCATGGTCTTGGGGTGCACGCTCATCCGGATCCGCCGACCCGTCTCCGCGCCGATCCGCGCGGCCAGGCCCGCCAGCAGCGGTGGATCGAAGAGGAACTCGGCCTCGCGCCGGGCGCGTGCCGCGGCTCGCCGGTCCAGCTCGTCCGGGGGCGTCCCCGGCGCCGAGGTCTCCTCGATCCACCGGCAGAACGCGGGCAGCAGCCGGACGTCCCGTACATCGCCGACGAGGATCGTCCCGCCCGGGGCGGCGCGTTCGACGGCGGCGCGCAGGACGGTCTCCAGATACGCCGCGTTCGGGAAGCACTGGGTCACCGAGTTCAGCACGACGAAGTCGGGCCGGGCCCCGGGGAACCGGAGGCGCTCCAGCGCCGCGCGGACCTCCGGGGAGCCCGGCTGGTGCGCGGCGGCCCGGACGAACGCGGTGCGGGGGCTCGCCCCGGCCTCCAGCCGGTCCACCGCCGCCCTGGCCACGTCGGTGCCCACGTATCCCTCTACGTGGTCGTGGAGCCGGTGCATGAGCAGGCCGGTTCCGCAGCCCAGCTCCAGGACGTGGCGCGGCCGGTGGGCGAGGATCAGCTCGACCGTGTGCGCGACCCATGCGCGCATGTGGTCCGAGGGGAACGGCTCCGCGGTGTCGGAGGCGCGCCAGCCGGACAGGTCGAGGTCGTCGGCGTGCCGCCCCTCGGCCTTGCCGTACGTCCAGTCGTAGACCTCGCCCCAGTGGTCGAGGAACTCCTCGACGAGCGCGCCCGGGGCGGGCCGGACGGCGAGGGCGGACGGGTCCGGGCGGACGCGCACGGTCCGGCCGGCGGCATCGGGCCGGGCGGTCTCGATCCAGGGATGCGATTCGAGCAGGGCGCGGACATCAGGCGCGGTCATCGTGCTCCATTCGGGACGGCGTGCGTGCGTGGGGGGTGCGTGCGTCGAGGGTGCGTTCGTGCAGGCGCAGGACGCGGTCCGCGCCGCGGGCGACGGCGGCGTCGTGGGTCACCAGCAGCACGGCCAGGCCCCCCGCCCGCAGGTCGGCCAGGAGCCGCAGGACGCCGGAGGCGGACGCCGCGTCCAGCGCGGAGGTGATCTCGTCGGCGAGCAGCAGCACCGGACGGGCGGCCAGCGCGCGGGCGATCGCGACGCGCTGGCGCTGTCCGCCCGACAGCTCGCCGGGCCTCCGCCCGGCCAGCGCCGGATCGAGCCCCACCGTGCGGAGCAGGTCCGGGACCTCGTCGCGGGCGCGGGCGCGAGTGGCTCCGGACGTCCGGGCCAGGGCGCGGGCCAGGGCGGTTCCCACGCGGTGGGCCGGGTTCAGGGCTCCGGCCGGGTCCTGGGCGACGAACTGCACCGCGCGGAGCGCCTCGCGGTCCCGATCGCCCAGCCGCCAGGGCAGGGGACGGCCGAGCAGGAGGGCCCGCCCGGCCTCGGGCGGATGCAGGCCCGCCAGCGCGCGCAGCAGCGTGGTCTTGCCGCACCCTGACTGGCCGGTGACGGCGACCAGCTCTCCCCGCGCTAGGTGCAGCTCTCCGCCGTCCAGGAGGAGGCCGGACTTGCGGCGAAGCACGAGCCCTCCGGCCTCCAGCACCGGTTCACCGGTGGGTCCCGCGCCGCCCGCGGCCGGGACGGGCTCGGCGGCCGGGGGACCCAGCTCGTGCACCCGGTCGGCGACACGGGCGGCGAAGGCGCGGTCGTGGGAGATGACGACGGTGACCGCGCCGCCGCCGCGCCGCCGCGCGAGCGCCCGCTCGACGAGGGCGAGGGCCGCCGCGTCGAGCCCGCTGGTCGGCTCGTCCAGGACGAGCAGCGCCGGATCGCCGAGGAGCGCGCGGGCGAGGGCGACCCGCTGGGCCTGGCCGCCGGAGAGCCGGTGGGCCCGCCTGGTCCACAGGCGCCCGGTGTCCAGGCCGAGCGAGGTCAGCAGGGCCCGCGCGTCCGCCTCCGGGAGCCGGCGTCCGTCGAGGACGGCCCTGCCGACGGTCAGCAGCGGGTCGAGCGTTCCCGCCGGATCCTGGTCGACGAGCGCGACGTGCGCCCGCCGCCAGCGCCGTGCGGCCCGGCCGCGGGGCACCGGCTCACCGAGCCAGCGGACGTCGCCGCCGGTCTGCCGGAGCCCCGGCGGCAGCAGGCCGAGGACGGCGCGTATGACGGTCGTCTTGCCGCCGCCGGACGGGCCGGTGAGCGCGACCACCTCGCCGGGCCGGACGTGCAGCGACACCGTGCCGATGACGGAGTCGCCACCTGCTGTTTCGACGGCGAGCCCGTCCACCGACAGCCCGCCGGCCGGGTCCCCGGGACGGGAGTCGCCTGCGCGGTGGCCGGAACGCGCCGGCCGTCCGGCCGCGCGCCGCGGGACGCCCCCGGCCGACAACGCGGCGGTCACCGCCAGCAGGGCCAGCGCGCCTGCGGGCGCGGCCAGGGCCGCCGGGTTGAGAGGCACGCCGGGGAGGTTCTGCCTGAGCATCACGCCCCAGTCGGGCGACTGCGGCCCCGGGCCGAAGCCGAGCGCGGCGAACGCGGTGGAGATCTGGAGCGCCATGACGAACCGCATGACCAGGTCGGCCGTCGCCGCGCCCGCGATCGACGGGAGAACCTCGCGGGCCAGCACGGCGGGCACCCGTTCGCCGCGCCCGAGGGCGGCCTCGACGTAGCCGGAACCGCGCGCGTTCCGGACCAGGTCGCCGGTCATCCGCAGGCCGAGCGGCGCGCCGCCGCAGATCGTCGCGGCGGCGACGGCCGCGCCCGGCGGCAGCGCCACCGCCAGCACCAGCGCCAGCAGCAGGAACGGCACGGCCAGCAGCAGGTCCGCCGCGCCCGTCAGGAGCCGGCCGGGCCGCCCGTCCGACCATCCGGCCGCCAGCCCGCCCGCCGTGCCGATCGCGGCGGCGGCCAGGGCCGCCACGAGGGCCGCGAGCGTGAGGTCCCGGCCGCCCGCCAGCAGCCGCGACAGGACGTCGCGCCCGGCGTCGTCGGTCCCGAGCGGCGCTCCGGGGCCGGGCGGCTCCCACGGCGCGCCGATCGAGGCGGACGGGTCGTGCGGCGCGAGCGCCTCCCCGAACAGCACGACGCCCACCAGCGCGGTTGTCCAGAAGACGAGCACCGCCCTCATCGGGCGTCCCCGGTCCCGGTCACGGCGGCCAGCGCGTCGGCGAGCAGCAGGCCGCCGAGCACGGTCGCCGCCGCCAGCATCGCCACCGCCTGCACGACGGGCGTGTCCCGGGTGCCGACCGAGCCGACGAGCAGCTCGCCGAGCCCGGCGTACCCGAAGACCGTCTCGACCACGGCGGTGGACGCCAGCAGCCCGCCGGCCACCAGCGCCAGGACCCGGGCGGCGGGGGCGGCGAGATGCGGCAGGACGTGCCGGACCGCCACCCGCCCGCGGGGCACCCCGCGCGCCACGGCGGCGGTCACGTGCGGGCGGTGCAGCGTGTCCGCGACCCCTCCGCCGAGGAGCACCGCGCCGTAGGCCGCGGCCGGGACGGCGAGGGCCAGCGCGGGCAGCACGAGGATCTCGGGGGCGTCCAGCGGCGAGCCGGCCGCGGGCAGCAGCGACACCGGGGGCAGCAGGCGCAGCAGCCCGGAGAACACGACGGCGAGCGCCGCCGCGACCACGATCTGCGGAACCGCCGCGACCCCGGTGATCAGCCCGCCCACCGGCCCGGCGGCCCGGGACCCGTGGTGCGCCGCCGTCCCGGCGAGCCAGGCGAGCACCAGCAGGAGCGGCACCGCCACGGCCAGCGCGCCTCCCGCCAGCGCCAGCGTGGCGGGCAGGCGCTCGGCCACGATCGCGCTCACCGGGCGCCCCGTCACCAGCGAGCGCCCGGCGTCGCCGCGCAGCAGCCCGCCGGCCCAGCTCCCGTAGCGCTTCCAGGCGGGCCGGTCCAGGCCGAGCTCGGCGCGCAGCGCCGCCTCCTGGGCGGCCGAGGCCCGCCCGCCGGAGCGTGCCTGCGCCGCGTCCGACGGAAGGAGTTCGGTGGCCCCGAACACCGCCACCGACACCAGGAACAGCGCCGCCGCCGGCCGCGCGGCGAACCGCCACACGAACCGCCGCCCCCGCCCGTTCGGTGTTCCGGTCACCGCGCTCAAGAGGTGAGCCGGGTCCGCTCGATGAAGCTGCTCTCGAAACCGGGACCGGTCGGCAGGTCCGCGACCCGGGAGGAGGTGAGGTCGAGCCCGTCGCCGGTGGCCCAGACGACATAGCCGCCCTCGTCCCGGACCTCCCGCTGGAGCTCGCCGAGCGCGGACTTGCGGCGTCCGGCGTCGGCGGTCGCGAGGGCCTCGGTGAACCCCTCGTCCCATTCGGGGCGCTTCCAGGCGGTCTCGTTGGTGGGCGCGTCACCGAGCAGCGACACCCGGGCCACGTCCAGGAACGGGATACCGCCGAAGTAGCCGGTGTAGAAGTCGCGCTTGGCGAACACCTCGGTCCAGTAGGTGTCCGGCGGTTCGTTGACGACCTTCACCGTGATGCCTGCGGGCTTGAGCTGCCGGGCGAACAGGGTGGCGGCGGTGTCCATTCCGGGGTAGGAGGTGGTCGTGGCCAGGGTGAGGTCCAGTCCGTCCCCGTGGCCGGCCTCCCGCAGCAGATCCTTGGCTTTGGCCACGTCACGGGTGCGCCGCGGTATCCCGGCCGGGCTGGTGGGGTCGGCGGGAGTGAGCAGGTCGTTGCCGACCTTGCCGTAGCCGAGGAAGACCTTGTCCAGCAGTTCCTTCCGGTCGGCGGCCAGCTTGACCGCCTCGCGCACGCGGGGGTCGTCGAACGGCTCGCGGTCCAGCCGCATCACGAACGGGTACATGACGACGCCCGGCCGGCGAACGACCTTCGCCGCGCCGCCGTCCTGGGCCCGCCGGGCGGTGGCCGGGCTGACGCTGGAGGCGACGTCGGCCTGGCCGGACAGGACGGCCTGCGCGCGGGCCTGTGGGTCGATCACGGCGCGGACCTCGATGCGCTCGGTCGGCGGCCGGCCGCCCCACCACCCGTCCTTTCGCTCCAGCACCGCGTTCTGGAGGCTGCCGCCCGCCATCGTGTACGGCCCGGACCCGGCGGGCGGCTTGTCGAAGTTCGTCGTGCCCTCCGGGACCACGAACGTGATCGACTCCAAGGCCCGGGGCACCTCCGCGTACGGCGCGGTGGTCTTCAGTTCCAGCGTGTGGCCGTCGACGACCTTGGACGCGGCGACGTCGAACATCGTGAAGCGGCCGAAGTTCTCCGCGGACTTGGCGTGGATGCGCCGCAGCGAGAACAGGACGTCGGCGGCGCGCACCGGGCGGCCGTCGCCGAACGCGGCGTCGGTCCGCAGCTTGACCGTCCAGGTGGTCAGGTCCTCGTCGGGGGTGATCGAGGAGGCCAGCCGCAGTTCGGTGGTGCCGTCCGCGCGGGGCTTGGCCAGCACGTCGTACAGCAGCGCGAACCGGACCAGGTCGGACTGGTTCGGGATGCCGCCGTGCGGGTCGTGGGTCGCGGCCGCGGGAGCGCCGACGGTGACGTAGCGCAGCGTCCCGCCCGAGGCGGAGGCGGAGTCGCCGCCGCACGCGGACAGGGGGGTCATGGCCAGGCCGAGCGCGAGCCCGCCGGCCGTGGCGCGGAAACGATTCATCGGTCGTGGGATCCGTTCTTCTCGAGAGGACCGGGCGGTCGGGCTCAGGGGCGGCGCAGGGCGCGGCCGACCAGGGCGGCCAGTTCGGGCAGCGCGGGCGGGCGCAGCAGGCCGTAGTGGTCGGCGCCGAGGCCGCGGACGTCGAGGGGGCCGGCCAGGTGCCGTCCCCAGCCGAGGTCGGGGAGGCCGGGCGGGGTGTCGTCCACGCCCATGCCGATGCCGGAGTTGCGGTCGGCCGGGCGGTCGGCCCGCACCAGCAGCGTCCGGACGCGCGCGTCGCCGATCCGGCCGGGCGTGTGCGCGGCCAGTCCGCGCAGGTGCCGGGCGAACACCGCGATCCGGTCCCGGACGTCGTCGCGGCGGCCGAGCAGCCGGTGGCCGCGCAGGCGGCGCGACACCTCGGCGTACCTGTCGTCCGGGGCCAGCGCGCGGAGGCCAGCCCGCTCCTCCTCCGTTCCGGCGCCGAGGTCGATGCCGCCGAACGCCTCATAGGCCGCCAGGAGCCGGACCGCCGCCTCGGCCTCGGCCGCGTCCGGGGTGGGCGCCTCGATGGGGGTGATGTAGGTCGGGTCGTTGGCGTCGAACATCAGCAGGGTCTCGACGTGCTGCCCGTCCTCGGCCAGGAGCCGCGCCACCTCCTGCCCCAGGCTTCCGCCCATCGACCAGCCGCCCAGCGCGTACGGCCCGCCGGAGCGCTGCCGGAGGGCGGCCGTGTAGGCGCGGGCCAGGCCGGTGAGATCGCCGGGCGCGGTGTCGCCGAGCAGGCCCGGATCGGTGACGGCGACGACGGAGTACGCCTCGTCGATCAGCCCGGACAGCTCCACGTAGCACATGACGTCGCCGCCGGAGGGGTGCAGCAGGTAGAGCGTGCGGTCGCCGGTGCCGTCCCGCAGCGGGACGAGCACGTTGTCGTTGACGGCCGCGGTGCCGGTGGCCGGTTGTCCGGTGGCCGGTTGTCCGGCGGTCGGCTCGTCCCACGCGGTGGGGTCGGTGGCCAGGGTCCGCACCCGGACCGCGTACGCCGTGAACGCCCGGTCCACCTCGTCGGCGGGCAGGAGCCCGTCGACGGCGTCCCATTGCAGCAGCAGTTCGCCGCGCTGGACGAGCACCTGGTGGTCGAGCCAGACCTGGGGGGTCTGGCTCAGGGCGTGCACCTGCTCGCCGACCCACTGAAGGTCGGGTTCACCGCCCACCAGGTCCTCCAGCCCGAGCGCGCTGGTGAACACCACGGGGACCGAGCCGACCTCCCCGGTCCGGGAGGCGCGTTCGGACAGCAGGTCCAGGGCCGAGTACGCGCGGTGGTCCAGGTCGGCGAAGAGGCGCCGGTGGACGGCCCGGACCCGGTCGGCGAACGTGCCGGGTTCCCGGCGGTCCACCTCGTGGATCAGCAGCGAGGTGAAGTCGCCGACGACCGAGTCGACGCCGGGGTGGATCGGCGGCCGGTCGAACAGGGTGAGCGTCAGCGCGAAGTGCGCGCCGCCCGACCAGTCCGCCAGCGTCTCGGCGTACGCGGCCAGCAGCACGGCGGTCGGCGTCGTACCGCGCCGGGCGGCCTCGGCGCGCAGGCCCTCCCATTCCGCGGGTCCGAGCCGGGCGGTGCGGCGCACGAACACCGGAGCCCCGTCCAGGGCGCGCACCGGCAGCGGCGGCGGCCCGGGGAGGGTGCCGAGCCGCTCCCGCCAGTACCCGGCGGCCTCCTTCCACGCCGCGCCGCCCCGCTCGGCCTCCAGCGTCCGGGCGCAGTCGGCGAAGTCGACGCCGATCTCCGGGAGCGGTGCGTCCGGGTCCAGGTAGAGGCGGCGGACCTCGCGGTCGATGATCCAGTAGCTGCCCGCGTCGCATACCAGCACGTCCACGCCGATGAAGAGGCGGACGCGACCGTCCGGCAGCCGCGCCGCCTCGACGTGCACCGGCGGCCAGCGGTCCGACGGGCCCGGATCGCGCGACAGCCGGGCGCGCAGCCGGGCCAGCCGCGCCTCCCGGCCGTTCTCGTCCAGGCCGGTCAGGTCGTGCACGCGGATCCGGTACGGCGGCACGCGGTCGAGCGTCTTCAGCCGTCCCCGCGGAGTGGTGACGGTGCGGAGCATCGGATGGCGGTCGATCACCGCGCGCCAGGCGTTCTCGTACCGGCCGACGTCCAGGTCCGGGCAGTCGTACTCCAGATAGAAGTGGCAGGCGATGTCGCCGAGCGCGTACCCGCCGCCGCGGCCGACCCAGTAGGCGTGCTGGACGCGGGTCATCGGGAACGTGCCGTCGTCCTCGGGTTCCGCGGGCACCGTCCCGCCGCCCGTCTCGGACGCGCGGGAGCCGCCGGGCGCCGCCCCGGCCGCGGCGAGGCCCTCGGCGAGAGCGCCGAGGGTGGGGCGCGCGAGCAGGTCCCGCAGCCGGAGTTCGGCGCCGAAGACGCGGCGCAGCGCGTCCAGCATCCGGGTCGCCAGCAGCGAGTGGCCGCCGAGGGCGAAGAAGTCGGCGTCCGGCGAGGTCACCGGGACGCCGAGCAGATCCGACCAGACGCCGGCCACCGCGCGCTGGTCGGCGGTCAGCCCGGCGCCGTCGTCGCCGGACTCGCCCGGCGCGGCCGGCGCGGTGTAGGCGGCGGTGGCGGCGCGTTCGCGCAGGTCGGTGGTCGAGACCGCCACCACCGGGGGTGTGCCGGGTCCGCCGGCCGCCAGGACGCGGTCGAGGGCGGCCATGCCGGTCGGGGCGTCCAGCGCGAACGCGAGCCGCACCTGGCGCTCGCCGCCCATCGGGCCGACCTTCCAGGCGTCCCAGACGGCGCTGACCCAGCGCGTCCCGCCGGGCGGTCCCGCCGCCGACGACTCGGCCAGCGCGTCGAGGTAGCGGTTGGCGGCGCAGTAGGGGCCCATGCCGATGCCGCCGAGCAGCGTGCCCGCCGACGACATCAGGACCACGGTCGCCGGGCGCCGGTCCGGCGGCAGCGCGTCGACGGCGGCGCGCAGGGCGAGGGCGCCTTCGATCTTCGCCGTGACATGCCCCGTGACGTGCTCGGCGGTGACATTGCGCAGCGGTTGCAGGTCGGCGGACGCGACCACGCCTGCGGCGTGCACGACCAGCTCGACCGGGGCATTCCCGGCCAGTTCCGCCATGAGGTCCGCGGTGGCCGCCGCGTCGGCCGCGTCCACCTGCCGGACCTCGATGTCCAGGCCCTCATCGGCCAGCATCCGCAGCCAGGCGGCCCGGTCGCCGTCCGTCGGCGGGTCGCTCCGGGAGGTGACCACCACGCGCAGGCCCCGGCGGGCCAGGTGCGCGGCGGTGGTGAGGCCGACATCCCCGAGCCCGCCCGTGATGAGCGCGACGTGGCCGTGCCGGAGCGGCGTCCCGTCCGGGTCCGCGGGCCTCCACGGCCGCAACTCGCGCGTCCGGCGGACGCCGCCGCGCACGGCCGTCTCGACGCCGGACTCACGTCCGCCCGTCAGATCGGCCAGCTCGTCCAGCAGGGAGCCCGCCTCGTCGGCGTGCTCGTCCAGGTCGAGCGTCCGCCATCGCAGGCCGGGCTGCTCTTGGGCGAGGACGCGCGGCAGCGCCAGCGCGGCCGCCGCCGCGGGGTCGGGCCGGTCGGCGCCCTCGACGCGCTGGGCCCCGCGGGTGGCCAGGAGCAGGAAGGCGGGCGGAGCCTCCGCGTCCGCGATGATCCGGGCGATGCGGGCGTGGCGGAGCACGTCCCCGGTCACGCCTTCCGCGCCTCCGGCGAGGACGATCGCACCGGTCCACTCCGCGGGGCCCTGGTCCGGCGCCTCCTCCTCGCCGGTCAGGACGGTGGCCCGTGCGCCCGCCCGCGCGAGTGCGGCGGCGAGCCGCTCCGTCGCGGCACCGGCGGGTCCGGCGACGAGCCACCGGCCGTCCAGGACGCGGTGCGCCGGGAGCGGAGCGGTCTGGCGCCACACGGGGATCTGGAGGGGGTCGGTCGCATCGGGCGCCTCGCCGTCGCCGGAATCCGCAAGGCGGCGCGGCGGGTCGATCCAGTAGCGGCGCCGCTGGAACGCGTATCCGGGCGCGGCCACCCTGCGGCGTCCCGGCCGGTGCATCGCGGCGAAGTCCACCTCCACGCCGTGAGCCCAGAGCAGACCGGCGGCGGCGTGCGCGGCCGCGAGGTCGTCGCCGCCGGACTCCGCGGCCAGCGCGGGGACGGCGGCCAGCAGCGGCTCCAGCCGGTGGGCGCGAGAGAGCGCGGCCAGGGCCGCACCTGGCCCCACCTGCACCAGCACGGCGGGGCCGGCGGGCCGCCCGTCCTCGACGGCCGCGCGCACCGCGTCGGAGAAGCGCACCGGCTGCCGCAGCTGGCGCACCCAGTGCTCGGCCGTGCCGAGCTCCGCGCTCACCTCCCGCCCGGTCACCGTGCTGATCGTCCGGATCGCCGGGGCCCGTCCGCTGAGCCCGGCGGCGGCGGACCGCATCGCGGGCAGCGCCCCGTCGATCAGGCGCGAGTGGGCGGCACCGTCGAACCGGAGCCGGGACGGTTCCAGCCCGGACGCGCGAAGCTCGCCCTCCAGGGCCGCCACCGGGGCGCGGGGGCCGGACACCACGCACGCGTCCGGGGCGTTGACGACCGCCAGGTCGACGTCCGGATGCCGGCCGAGCAGCTCCCGCGCCGCCTCCTCGCCCAGCGGGACGGCCAGCATCGCGCCGTCCCCGGCGGCCTCGGCCATCGCCGTCGAGCGGGCGGCGATGAGCCGGGCGGCGTCCTCGGGACGCAGGGCGCCGCCGGCGACGGCCGCGGTGTACTCGCCGAGGCTGTGCCCCAGCACCGTGTCCGGGACGACGCCCCACGACTCCAGCAGCCGCGCGGTGGCCAGCGACACCGCGTACAGCGCGGGAAGCCCGTGGACCGGGCCGTGGGCGCGCCCCGCGTCCCCGGCCCGCACGATCTCGCGGATGTCGAGCCCGAGGAGGTCGCCGAACAGCTCGGCGCACTCGTCCACGCAGGCCGCGAAGACCGGCTCGGCGTCGTAGAGCGCCGCGCCCATGCCGGGCCTGGCGCTGCCGCCGCCCGGGAAGGCGAACACCAGCCGTGGCGCGGACGCCACGGGGCCGCTCGGCACCGCCGCGGCGAGTTCCTCGTACGACCCGGCCGACAGCCGGTACGGCAGGTGCTCCCGTCCGGCCTGCAACGTGTGCGCCAGGTCGGCGCGGTCGTACCCGCCGTCCCCGAGGGCGCGGGCGGCGAGCGTCCCGGCGGCCTCGCGGAGCGCGGCGGGCTCCCGCGCCGACAGCACGATCGGGTGCGGGCGCGGGTCCGGTGGAGCGGGCGCCTGCTCGGGTGGCGGACCCACGATCACGTGGGCGTTGGTGCCGCCGATGCCGAACGAGCTGATCCCGGCCAGCGGCGGGCCGTCCCAGGGCCGCGTCTCCGCCACCACGTCGAACGGGGACCCGGCGAGCCCCAGCAGCTCGTTGACCGGACGCGCGTGCAGGGAGGCGGGCAGTGTCCGCTCCTGTACCGCGAGGACGGTCTTGATGAAGGAGGCGATCCCGGCGGCGGCGTTCGCGTGCCCGATGTTGGACTTGACCGAGCCCAGCCCGCACCACGCAGGGCCGGTCTCCCCGAACACCGTGCGCAGTGCCGCGACCTCGATGGGGTCGCCGATCCGGGTCGCGGTGCCGTGCGCCTCCACGTACCCGACCTGCCGGGGCTCGACTCCGGCGACCGCCTGCGCTTCGGCGAGCACCCGGGCCTGTCCCCGCAGGGACGGCGCGGTGAACCCCGCCTTGGCCGCCCCGTCGTTGTTCACCGCCGTTCCGTGTACGACCGCGAGGACGGGAT
This sequence comes from Actinomadura sp. KC345, assembly GCF_004348515.1. Lineage (GTDB taxonomy): Bacteria > Actinomycetota > Actinomycetes > Streptosporangiales > Streptosporangiaceae > Spirillospora. The sequence continues at coordinate 29,789 of NZ_SMKH01000039.1, forward strand.
CGCCGTCCTCCAGGGCGTCCCGGAGGCGCCGCAGTACGACGACGCCCGCGCCTTGGCTGTAGACGATCCCGGTCCCCTCGGCGGAGAACGCCCGGACGTGCCCGTCGGCCGAGTAGATGCCGTCGGGGGTGGACAGGTAGCCGCGGCCCTGCGGGACGATCAGCGACACCCCGCCCGCCAGTGCCGTGTCGGACTCGCCCGACAGCAGCGACTGGACCGCCACGTGCACGGCCACCAGCGAGGTGGAGCAGGTGGTGTTGACGGCCATCGCCGGGCCGGTGAGGCCCAGCCGGTAGGCGGTCTGCAAGGGGAGGTAGTCGGTCTGCGTGGCGATCGCCGCCTGGAGGCTGCCCGCCGGATCGGCGCCGCCGCCCGTCGGGTCCCACCGGTCCCACAGGTTCGAGGCCAGGTAGGAACTCTGCGCCGCGCCCGCGAACACGCCGACCGCTCCCGCGCTCCGCCCGCCGCCGTGCCCCGCCTGCTCCAGCGCCTGCCAGGCGCACTCCAGGAAGAGGCGGTGCTGCGGGTCGAGCAGTGCCGCCTCGGCGCCGGTGAGCCCGAACGGAGCGGGGTCGAACAGGTCCTGTCCGTCGATCAGCCCGGCGACCGGGACGTAGGCCGGGGCGCGGCGCAGCGCGCGGGGCACCCCGCGCTCGGCGAGCTGCCCGTCGGTGAGGCGGGAGAGCCCCTCGCGCCCCTCGGTGAGCAGCCACCAGAACGCGTCGGCGTCCGGCGCGCCCGGGAACCGGCAGGCCAGCCCGGTCACGGCGACGGCGGTGTCCGCGTCGGTGCTCATCGGGCGACCTCCGCGGCCCGCCGGCGGGCCTGGCGCCGGCCGTCCGCGCGCCGCTCCGCCGTACCGGACGGCTCGGGCGGCGGTGCGGACTCCGCGGGCGCCTGTGCGGCACCCGTCCGTCCGGCGATCCACGCCGCCAGCTCCCGCACCGTCGGCCGGGTGAACAGGTCCACCACCGACAGGTCCGGGTGGAGCCGTTCCACGAGCCGGGCATGGGCCCGCACGAGCGTCAGCGACGTGGCCCCCAGCCGGAGGAACGGCGTGTCGACGGCCACGGGAGCGCCACCGAGCAGGTCGCCGAGCGTCTGCGCGATGACCGCTTCGATCTCCGGATCGGGCGGCGGCTCCGATCCGGGGGCGTGGACCGCCACCGGCGTCGCGGTGACCGGTTCGGACGCGGGCGGCGGCTCGGGCGCGGGCACGGAGCCGGGGACGACGTTCAGCTCGATCAGCCCGTCCATCGGAAGCCGCTGCTGGAGGGAGAGTCCGCGCCGTTCCGCCTCCTCGGCCATGCGCGCGGCCCATTCGCCCGCGGCGGCCAGCGCGGGCACGGGAGCCAGCACGCCGCCGGAGACGCGCACCGCCACGTCCAAGCCCTGCTCCGCGGCCTGGCCGAGCAGGGCGGCGAGATCGCCGCCCGCCGGAGGCGGTACGGAGCCGGCCGGCGGAGGTACGGGGGCCCGCGGAGGGACGGGGGCCCGCCCGGCCGCCGGTGCTTCCCCGGCGGTCCGGCGGTAGGGGTTGGGCAGCGCCTTGTAATCGATCTTCCCGTTGTCGGTGACCGGGAACTCCTCCAGCCACAGCACGCGGCTGGGCACCATGTAGTCCGGCACCCGCTCACGCAGATGGACGATGAGCGCCTCGTCCGACGGACGTTCCCCGTCCCCGGCCGCCGCCAGGTACGCGACCAGGCGCGGCCGGTCGTCGGGACCGCGCACCGACAGCGCCACCGACTGGCGCACGCCCGGCGCGCGGTTGAGCGCCGACTCCACCTCGCCCAGCTCGATGCGGTGCCCGCGGATCTTCACCTGCCGGTCGAGCCGCCCCAGGAACTCGATGTTGCCGTCGGCGCGCCACCGTCCCAGGTCACCGGTCTTGTACAGGCGGCGCCGCAGCACCGGGTGGGTGACGAACCGCTCGTTCGTCTGCTCCTCGTCGCCGATGTAGCCGCGCGCCAGGCCGTCGCCCCCGATGTGCAGCTCGCCGACCTCGCCGACCGCGCAGGGCCCGCCCCGCTCGTCCAGGATGTGGAAGGACTGGCCGCGCAGCGCGCGTCCGTACGGGACGCTCGGCCACTCTGCGGGGACCTCGCCGATCGGGTAGCAGATCGACCAGATCGACCCCTCCGTGGCGCCGCCGAGGCTCACCAGCGTCGCGTCCGGCGCGAGCACTCGGATCCGGTCCGGCAGCGTCACCGGGATCCAGTCGGCCGACAGGAACACCAGCCGCAGCGGAGCCAGCACCGTCCGGGCGCGCTCCGGCTCGATCTCGGCGTACTCGACCAGCATCTCCATCAGCGCGGGGGCGGTGTTCCAGACCGTGACGCGGTGCCGCTCCATCAGGTCGAGCCAGTGCCCCGGATCGCGCTGCCGCCCTGGATCGGGCAGCACCAGCCCGGCGCCGGTGCCCATGACGCCGAAGATGTCGTGCACCGACAGGTCGAAGCTGAACGCCGACAGGCCGAGCACCCGGTCGTCCGGCCCGACCGGGAAGCGGTCGACCAGGTCGTCGATGGTCGTGCGGGCCGCGCGGTGCTCGATGGCCACGCCCTTGGGACGCCCGGTGGACCCGGAGGTGAAGATGACGTACGCCAGCTCGTCGGACATCGCGCCACGCGGCTCCCTCTCGCCGCCCCCGAGCGAGCCGCCCTCCGGCAGCCGGTGCACCCGCACGCCCGCGGGCCAGGAGACGTCCGAGGACTCCGGCACCACGGCCCGGCGCACGCCGGCCTGCTCGCACACCGACGCGATCCGCGCGGCCGGCCAGGACGGCTCGACGGGCACGTAGCCCGCGCCGCTCGCGCCGACCCCGAGCAGCGTCGTGACCTGCTCGATCCCCTTGTCGAACGCGACCGCGACCAGGTCTCCAGGACCGGTGCCCGCCGCTGCCAGCTCTCGGCCGATCAGGCGCGCCCGCCCGGCGAGCTCGGCGTGTGTCACCTGCCGCGCACCGTCCAGCAGCGCCGCCTTCCCCGGATGCTCCTCCGCCGCGCGGCGCAGCGGATCGTCCAGCAGCGGACCGGCGTCCCCGAACGGGCGGCATTCCAGGGGTTCGTCCCGCAGGAACGTGGGGTCCCAGCCGAGGCACGGATCGGTCCACACGCCGGGGTCGCCGGCGAGCCGGCGCAGCAACCGCAGGTGCGCGTCGCGCATCCCGGCCACGTGGCCCTCGCCGAACGCGCCGTCCGCCGCGTCCCAGGCGATGCGCAGCCGACCGCCCTCGTCGTGGACGATGTGGTCCAGCGCGACCTGCGGTGTCTGCGAGACGCCGAAGACCTCCTCACCCAGCCAGCCGGCGGGCGGCCGGCCGGGATCCGACAGGCCCAGCCCGCTGGTGAAGACGACCGGGTGGGACGGCGTCAGGTCCGTGGCCCCCGCCTCGCGCAGCACCTCGACTCCGGACACCGACCGGTGGTCCATGTCGGTCCAGAACCGCCGGTTCACCCGGTCCGCGAACCCGGCGAACGCCTCGGCGCGCTCCGGCCGGGGCACCTCGACCAGGATCGTCGACGTGAAATCGCCGACCAGACGCTCCAGCTCAGGATCGTCGGGCCGGTCGAACAGGGTGGTGTTCAGGCTGAACGGAGCCGCGGCGCCCCACCGCTGGAGCACGAGGCCGAACGCGGCCAGCAGCACGCCGGTCGGGCTCAGGCCGTGTCCGGCGGCGCGCTCGCGCAGGGCCCGCCACTCGCCGGCATCGAGTTCGGCCGGCTCCCGGGAGAACCGGTGGCCGTGCAGCTCCGCCAGGTCGGTCGCCCACGGCAGGCGGGGCCCCGGTGGCAGATCGCGGCCCGCCCAGTACTCCCGGTCCCGCTCGCGTCGCGGATCGCCGGCGCGCCGCCGCATCGCCTCGGCGAACGTCAGGGAGGCACCGGGGAGCCCGGCCTCCGGGTCGTCGACGAGCTCGCCCCACTCGGCGAGGATCTGCATCCAACCCGCCAGATCGAGCGCCAGCACGTCGATGCCCAGGAACACCCTGGTGCGCCCGTCCGGCAGGAAGGCCGCGCGCACGTCGAACAACGGCCACCGGGCGGGATCGCGGACCTGGTGCGAGCACTCGTGGCGCATCCGCTCCAGGACGGCGCTCGCGTCCGCCGCGTCCCGCAGATCGGTGACGGCGATCTCGTAGCGCCCGACCTCGGGCAGCACACGCTGCCGCCCCTCGGCGTCCACGGTCATCCGCAGCATCGGATGGTGCGCCACCAGCCGGTTCCACGCCCCTTCGAGCCGGGCGAGGTCCTCCTCCGGCGCGGCATCGGCCGGCCGGCGGTCGTACTCGCGGTAGTAGAACGTGGCCACCCCGCCCAGCGGGAACGCCGGATTCCGGCCGATCCAGTACGCGGTCTGCAGCGGCGTGAGCGGGAACGCCTCCCCATCGCCGCTCGGCCCGGCCGTGGCGGGCCGGTCCCCTGCGGCCTCGTCCTCGAAGGCGCCCGCCCGGCCGGCGACGCTCCGCACCGTGGCGTCCCCGAGGAACGCCTGGAGCGGCAGGTCGAGCCCCAGGTCGCGCAGCCGCCGCCGCAGCCGGACGGCGGTGAAGGACTCCAGCCCCAGAACGGTCAGCGGGGTGTCGGGATCGACGGGGACGTCGATCCCGAGGACTTCGGCGACCATCGCGCCCACGTCATCGACGATCGCGGGCGGGGGCAGCACGTCACGCATGGGTCTCCCAAAGCAGGACAGGTACGAACCGTCCGATAATGATTATCACAACCGTTTTCGGGTGTCACCAGCCGGTCCCGGTCCCGGTCCCGGCCCCGGCCGCGGACGGCCGGCCCGCTCGCGGCGTCCTGGTCGCCCCGCGCTCCCGGGGCCTGGAATCGACGCTCCAACAGGCCCCGTATTCGCCCGCTTTATCGGTGCTCTGTGTATGGAGTGACAATCTCCAATATGTGTGTTTCGTGTAGTTTTTCCAATCTCCCGAGTTAGGTTCGCACGGCGGCCGGTAATGCCTTTGCGTCGTCCTCGATCGGTGAATTCCGCGTTGTGCTGACGCATCATTGGACCTGTTCATGGCACCGGCGAGATCCGTTCCCGCATCGAACCGCCGCGCTCGCTGGGCGCCTGCCCGAAACCGATTCCAGATCAAGGGAGACATTCGCGCATGAGCACGCCTTCAGCCCAGCGGCCCGCCATTACCGTCAAGCCCGCCGACGTCCGCTACCCGGCGCTGAGCCGCGGCTTCAACCAGCGCTGGATCGCCGCCCCGGAGTACGTGCGGATGGTGACCACGCCGCAGGGCGTGGCCGCCGCGCTGTCGGAGGCGGTCAACCAGCCGGCCGCCGATCCGGCGCGCACCCGCGTCACCGTCCGGTCCGGCGGCCACTGCTACGAGGACTTCGTCTGCGGCGACGACGTGCGGGTGATCCTGGACGTCAGCCCCATGTGCGGCATGTACTACGACGCCGCCATGGAGGCGTGGTGCGTGGAGGCCGGGGCCACCAACTGGCACGTCTACAGCCACCTGTTCCCCCGCTCAGGCCGCGCCCTTCCGGCGGGGTCGTGCTACTCGGTGGGGCTGGGCGGCCACATCACCGGCGGCGGGTACGGACTGCTGTCGCGGCAGGCCGGGCTCACCGTGGACTACCTGTACGCCGTCGAGGTCGCCGTCGTCACCGAGCGCCGCACCGTGGACCTGGTGGTGGCCACGCGCGACGACCCCGACCCCGACCGCCGGGACCTGTGGTGGGCGCACACCGGCGGCGGCGGAGGCAACTTCGGCGTGGTCACCCGGTTCTGGTTCCGCGACCTTCCCACCCCGCCCCGCCACGTGCTGCTCACCGCCCGCTCATGGGACTGGAAGGGCTTCACCCAGGAGCAGTTCACGCACCTGGTCAGCGCCTACGGCGAGTACTTCGCCGCCCACCAGGACCCCGGCACCGCGGCCGGACGGCTGTTCACCCTGCTGACCCTCACCCACAGCAACGGGGGCCGGAACCAGATCGGCCTGGTCGCCCAGGTCGACGCCGAAAGCGACGATCCCGACGAGGACGAGGGCGCCGCCGCGATGCTCGGGTTCCTCGAAGCGGTCGACGGCCCGAAGACCGGCGCGTCCAAGCCGATGGCGTGGTCGGCGGCCGAGCACGGCCCCATCCAGGACGCCTGGCATCCACGGCTGATGCCCTGGCTCACGGCCACCCAGGCGCTCAACGGCTCGGGACAGAACCGCTGCGGCAAGTACAAGTCCGCCTACCTGCGCCGCCCCTTCTCGCCCCGCCAGATCGAGGCGATGTGGGACTACCTCGGCAACAACGCCCACCAGGACTACGACAACCCCGAGGCGGTCATCCAGATCGACTCCTACGGCTCGGCCGTCAACCGTCCGCCCCGCGACACCGCCGTGCCGCAGCGCGACTCGATCCTGAAGATGCAGTACCAGGTCTACTGGAGGCGGCCGAGCGACGCCGATCCCGGCCATCCCGAACGGCACCTGGCCTGGATCCGCGACACCTACCAGGCCACCTTCGCCGACACCGGCGGCGTCCCCGTCATCGGCGGCCGCACCGACGGCTGCTACATCAACTACCCCGACCTCGACCTGAACGACCCCGAGTGGAACACGTCCGCCCAGCCCTGGTCCCAGCTCTACTACAAGGACGCCTACCCCCGGCTGCGGCGCGTCAAGGCCCGCTGGGACCCCCTGAACGTCTTCCGCCACGGCCAGTCCGTCGAGCCGGATCCCGACATGGGCGACTGACCTCGACGCACAACCGAGCCCCCACCGGCCCCTTCCACACCCGGCCGGAAGGCTCCGGACCGGGTGCCGCAACGGGGTGCCCGCGTACCGCTGGTCACCGTCCTCACCGCGACCGCCCCCTCCGAGGCGAGAGCCGGCCATGCGACGCTAACCTCCCGCTTTCATGGCGGGTTGATTCCGACTGGCCGTTGACATGAGAAAAGTGCTCCTGAACTGGGAGGATAGGGCTTGCTGAAGGTCCTGTCCGCACCAAGTTCTGGAGCACTTTCCAAGTGAAGACTACCGGCCGCAAGGCCAAGATCGTGGTGTCTGGGGACGGTGCGGGGATCGCCTCCCAGGCGGGTGGGCTGCTGTTGATCGAGACGCTGCGGGTGACGGGCCTGGACCAGGGCTTGTCACGGGCGCTGTCGCGGTGGCGGACGGCTCGGGCGGTGCATGATCCGGGGAACATCGTTGCGGACCTGGCGGTGACGCTGGCGCTGGGCGGAGACTGCCTGGCCGACATGGCGGTGCTGCGGTCCTCGCCGGAGTTGTTCGGGCCGGTGGCCTCCGATCCGACGGTGTCGCGGCTGGTCAAGGCCCTGGCCGAGGCCGGGCCGACGGCGTTGCGGGCAATCCGCCGGGCCCGGGCGGCGGCACGCGAGCGGGCCTGGGCGCTGGCCGGTGATCGTGCTCCGGGCGCCGATGGCGGGCTGATCCCGGTGGACCTGGACGCGACCATCGTGATCGCGCACTCTGACAAGGACCAGGCCGCCCCGACGTGGAAACGCACCTTCGGGTTCCACCCGATGTGCGCGTTCATCGACCACGGCCCCGGCGGGACCGGTGAGGCCGCCGCCCTGGTACTGCGCCCCGGCAACGCCGGATCCAACACCGCCGCCGATCACATCGCCGCAGGCCGTCTGGCCCTCAACCAGATCCCGTCCCGCCTGCACAAACAGGTTCTGATCCGGACCGATTCAGGTGGCGGCACCCACGAATTCCTGGACTGGGTCACCGCCCGCCGGGTCAAGTACTCGATCGGGTGGGGCCTCACCGACGACATCTGCGCCGCCATCCTCGCCCTACCCGAGCAGGTGTGGCAGTGCGCCTACGACGCCGACCGCCGGCCCCGCCCCGGCGCGTGGGTGGCCGAGCTGACCGGGATGCTCGACCTGACGGGCTGGCCCAAAGGCATGCGCGTCATCGTCCGCCGCGAACGCCCCCACCCCGGCGCCCAGCTGCGGTTCACCGACCTCGACGGGCACCGCTTCACGTGCTTTGTCACCGGCACCCGGCACGGGCAGCTCGCCGACCTGGAACTACGCCACCGCCGCCGCGCCCGCTGCGAAGACCGCATCCGCTGCGCCAAGGACACCGGCCTGCGCAACCTGCCCCTGCACAGCGCCGCCGCCAACCAAATCTGGCTGGAGGTGGTCGCACTGGCCTCGGAACTGACCGCCTGGGCCCAGATGCTCGCCCTGACCGGACATCCGGCCCGCATCTGGGAACCCAAACGCCTGCGGCTGCGGATCTTCTCGGCCGCCGGACGCCTGGTCCGCGGCGGCAGACGACTCAGACTCCGGCTCAGCAACCGCTGGCCCTGGACCGACCTGATCACCACCGCGATCACCCGGCTGCAGATGCTACCCGCACCCTGACCAAGGACAAGCCGCCCCACCAACCCCGGAAAGGAGACCACCAGGGCCCGTGGAACCC
>NZ_SMKH01000003.1 GCF_004348515.1 Actinomadura sp. KC345
CCCCACGACCCCGCCTCGTCCTTCGAGGCGGGGTCGGGCGCGTTCCCGGCCCTGACTTCTGCCCCGCACCCTTGACAGATCGTTTGAGCCCGAACATTCTAAATGCCGTTTGGGCCCGAACTTCTTGCCGGAAGCCGGAGAGGAGCCGTCATGGAGCACAGCCCGCTGAGCCGCCGAGGACTGCTACGGGGAGGGGCCGGCCTGGCCGCCGGAGCCGCAGCCCAGCCCCTGATCCCCGGGAACGCCCTGGCTCAGGACGCGAAACCGCCGTCGCGGGACGCCGACCTGGTGCTGCACAACGGCCAGGTGCTGCTGATGGACCGGGGGTTCCGCATCGTCTCCGCGCTGGCGATCGAGGCGGGCCGGGTCGTCCACGCCGGCCCCGACCCCTCGGTGCGCCGCCTCATCGGCCGCCGGACCCGGGTCGTCAACCTGCGCGGGCGCACGGTCCTGCCCGGTATCAACGACTCCCACCTGCACGGCCTGCGGACGGGACTCGCGCTGCCGCCGTACACCGTCGACGTCGGCGAGCCCGCCGTCCGCTCCATCGCCGACGCCGTGGCCGCGGTGGGCGAGGCCGTGCGGCAGGCGGATCCGGGGACGTGGATCCGCGGCAAGGGATGGAACGAGAACGCCTTCGCCGAGGGACGCCCGCCCACCCGCCAGGACCTCGACCCGGTGTCCCCCGGCCACCCGGTCGTGCTGCTCGACTGGTCGAACCACGTGCTGTGGGTGAACGGCAAGGCCCTCGAACTGGCGGGCATCACCCGCGACACGCCCGACCCCAGCGGCGGGGTCATCGTGCGGGACGCCTCGGGCGAGCCGACCGGCCTCCTCCGCGAGACCGCGATGGACCTGGTGAACAGGCACGTCCCGCCCTACACCGAAGAGGAGCAGGCCGACGCGATCGACAACGCCGTCGCCCTGCTGCTGAGCCACGGCATCACGAGCTTCACCGAGCCGGGCATCGGCGCCGCGGCCCAGCGGGTCTACGCGGACAAGGCCCGCCGCGGCGCGCTCGGCGCCCGGGTCACGGCCCTGCTCAGCAGGCCCGACGACACCTACCCGACCTCCGCGGACCACGTGCGCGAGATCCTCGGCGGCCACCGTCCCCCGGCGGACGTCGATCCGCGGTGGTTCAGCGTCACCGGCGTGAAGCTCCGGGCCGACGGAGTGCCCATCGCCGGCCGCACGGCCTGGATGCGCGAGCCCTACACCGGCGGCGGCCGGGGAAGCCTCGTCACCGACGGCGAGACCGACCAGGACAAGGTCGCCGAGCTCACCGCCATGATCGGCCTGGTTCATCAGGCCCGGATGCAGGTCGGGACGCATGCCACGGGCGACGCCGCCATCGACGCGGTCGCGGCCGCGTACGCGCGGGCTCTGCGGCGGTCGCGATCCCACCCGCGGCACTACGTCATCCATGGCGACTTCGCCTGGCCGGAGACGCTGCGCATCCTGGCGAGGAACCGCTGCGGGGTGAGCTTCAACCCGAGCATCAAGCACCTGATCGCCGACTCCCAGCCGGACATCGTCGGCGCGAGGCGGGCGGCCTACCAGACGCCCTACCGGTCGGCCCTGCGCGCGGGCGCCGTGGTGACGAGCGCGTCCGACGCGCCGAACGTCGCACCGGACTGGCGGCAAGGGCTGGAGACCATGCTCCTGCGCGAGGGCGGCTCGGGTGAGGTCTCCGGCCCGGATCAGATCATCGGTGTGCGGGAGGCGCTGCACACCTACACCACGGCCGGAGCGTGGCAGGACCGCGCCGACCGCTGGAAGGGCGCGCTGACCCGCGGCATGGCCGCCGACCTCTGCGTCCTGGACGGGACCCTGTTCGACTCCCGCGGCCGGCTGACCCACGACGCGCACGGCATCACGGACGTCCCCGTCGCGCTCACCGTGGTCGACGGCGAGATCGCCTACGACGCCGCGGACGCGTCCCACCGCTCTGCCGCCGCCCGGGCCCGGAGCGTCAGCTGGGCTCGCCGCCCCGACCCCCGCCAGATGTGTGCCCACTGCTCTTGAGAGGGAGCCCGTGATGGGAAACAGAGTCGACCGACGTAGGTTCCTCCAGGGGTCGGCCGCCGCGGCGGCCGGTGCCGCGATCGCCGGAACCCTGCCCGCACAGTCCGCCCTGGCCGACCCCGGCGGGCGGGGGCGGGGACGAGGCCCCGCCGACCTGGTCATCCGCAACGGCAGGGTCCTTCTCCTGGACAGGCATTTCCGCACCGCCGAGGCGATCGCGATCCGCGACGGCGTCGTGGTCGGCGTCGGACGCGACAAGGAGATGCGCCGGTTCACGGGCCGGCGCACGCAGACGCTCGACGCGGGCGGCGGCACCGTCCTGCCCGGCATCAACGACTCGCATCTGCACCTCGGCGGATTCGGGCTCGACTACCCGCCGTTCACCATCGACGTCGACACGGCCACGATCGAGGAACTCGTCGACGCCGTGCGCACCGCGGCGGCGGACACGGCGCCTGGCGCCTGGATCCGCGGGCAGGGCTGGAACGACAACCGGCTGCCCCGTCCGCCGCGCAGGACCGATCTCGACTCCGTCTCCGGCGACCACCCGGTGGTCCTCAGGGACTTCTCCGCCCACGCGGTCGCGGTCAACTCGGTCGTGCTGCGGATGGCCGGGATCACCCGCGACACCCAGCCGCCGACCGGCGGGGTGATCGAGAAGGACTCCGACGGCGAGCCCACGGGCGTCCTGCGCGAGACGGCGCGGGACCTCATCGGCCCGCACGTCCCGCCGTTCACCGACGAGGAGGTCTCGAACGCCCTCGACCGGGCGATCGACCTCCTGCACAGCCTGGGCATCACGAGCGTCACCGATCCGGGGATCGGCCTCGACCGGCTCGCCCTGTACGAGCGGAAGGCGCGCTCGGGGGCCCTCGGCCTGCGGGTCAACGCGCTGCTGTCCGCGGGGACGACGCTGGACGAGCTGCGGAGCATGCTCGACGCCTACGAGCCGCCGCGCGGCGTGGACCCCCGGATCCTGCGCGTCGCGGGCGTCAAGATCTTCGGTGACGGCGTCCCGACCGCGGCGCAGACCGCGTGGCTGCACGAGCCCTACCTCGACGGCACCAACGGCCGTCTCATGATGGAGGGGGACACGGCGGAGGAGCAGGTCGCGAACCTGCACGAGCTGATCCGGACCGCGCATGACGCCGGGCTCCAGATCGGGACGCACGCGACCGGGGACGCCACCATCGACGCGGTGGTCGCCGGCTACCTCGCGGCGATGCGGCGCAACCGGCGCCGCCGCGATCTGCGGCACTACGTCATCCACGGCGACCTGACGCCGCGCGAGACGCTGCGGACGATGGCGCGCAACGACATCGGCGTCAACATGAACGCGACGATCAAGTACCTGCTGGGCCGGACGCTCGACCCGGTCCTCGGCCCCGAGCGCACGGACTACCAGTGGCCGTACCGCAGCGCGCTCGACCTTGGCGTGCGGGTGAGCAGCGCCTCGGACGCGTCGGTGACGTTCCCGAGCTGGCTCCAGGGCGTGCAGTCGGCCGTCCTGCGCGAGGGCAGGTTCGGCGGCGTGGCGGGCGAGGCGGAGCGCATCACGCTGAAGGAGGCGCTCGTGACCTACACCCGGGCGCCCGCCTGGCAGGACCACGCCGAGCGCTGGAAGGGCACGCTGGAGCCCGGGAACGCGGTCGACGTGTGCGTCGTCGACGCCGACCTCCTGGGCGCCGATCCGCACGACCTGGTCGACCTGCCGATCGCCGCGACCGTCCAGGGCGGCCGGGTGGTGTACGACGGCGAGGCCGACGCCCGGACGAAGAGGATCGTGAACGCCGGCATGTCCGCCCGGAAGCAGGCCCACGGCGCCGCCTGCCTCCAGGCGGGAAGGTGCTGCTGCCGGCTCGCCGAGGTCTGAGTTCCCGACGATCTGAGTTCACAATGCGACGCGCCCCCGATGCCCGAGACGGCATCGGGGGCGCGCTCGCTCTGTCAGGACGCGGCGACCTGGACGTCGTCCAGCAGCAGCTTCCGGTAGTGGGCCTGGCGGCGGGTGCAGCCGAGCATCACCACGCCGACGAGCCCGCCGTCGCGGTGGTATCCGACGACGGCCTCACGGTTGAGGTCGCCTTCCAGGATGCGGATGTCGCTTTCGCCGAGGGCCGGTGCGCCGAACGACTGCAGCCGCATGTCGTACTGGTCGCTCCAGAACGAGGGGAGCGGCCTGAACTGCCCCTCCTCCTCGCCGAGCAGCGTGCGCGCCGCGCGCTTGGCGGTGTCGGTCGGGATGCTCCAGTGCTCCACCCGGCGGGCGACGTCGTCGTACCGGGGGTTGGGGAATCGGGCGACATCGCCGACGGCCACCACGTCGGGACGCCCCTCGACCCGGAGCGCGCCGTCGCAGAGCACGCCGTCCGACAGGTCGAGGCCATTGCCCTTCAGCCATTCCACGCACGGGACCGACCCGACCGCCTCGACGACGACCTCGGCGCGCACCTCCGACCCGTCCGACAGTTCCAACCCCGACTCGGTGAACCGCGCGACCGTGCGGCCGAGCAGGAACCGCACTCCCCGCTCCCGATGGCGGCGGCGAAGCTCGGCGCCGAGCTCGGGGCCGAGCGGGCGGAGCATCGGCTCGCTCTCCGGGGCGACCACGGTGACGTCCGCGCCGAGCGTGCGGGCGGTCGCGGCGACCTCGCAGCCGATGAAGCCCGCCCCGACCACGGCCGCCCGCGTCCCCGGGCGCAGGCGTTCGCGCAGCGCGGCGGCGTCGTCCAGGGTCCGCACGACGTGCCGCGACGGCCCCGGCCCCGGGGCGTCCAGCCTCCGTGGCCGCAGCCCGGTGGCGATCACCAGGCCGTCGTAGGACACCTCCGTCCCGTCGGCCAGGCGCACGGCGCGCGCCGTGAGGTCGGCCCCGGTGACGGCCGTTCCGAGCCGCCAGTCGACGTCGGCGGTGCTCGCCCGCATCCGGAAGGCCACCCGGTCGAAGGCGACCTCCCCGGCCAGGACCTCCTTGGACAGGGGCGGCCGGTTGTAAGGGCGGTGGGGCTCGTCGCCGATCACCACGAGTTCGCCGGTGTGACCGGCGGCGCGCAGCTGCTCGGCGGCACGCAGCCCGCCGAGGGACGCCCCCACCACCACGATCCTTCGCACCGTTCAGTCCTCGATCGTGATGGCCTGGAGCGGGCAGACGTCGGCCGCCTCCTCCACGTCGTCGCGCAGGGCGTCGCCGGGCTCGCTCTCGTACTCCAGTTTCCCCGTGTCGTCGAGGCGGAAGACCTCGGGCGCGGAGAACACGCACTGCCCGTGGTCCTGGCACTTGTCCATGTCGACGATGACCTTCATGGCACTACCTCCTCGGGGCGCGGACGCCTCGGAACTCCCAGTCACCGCCGAACGCGGTGGACACGACCTCTTCGGATGCGGTGGGCTGCGCGCCGACGTCGTCCCTGACGGGGACGGGGCCCGCGACGATGTGGTTGCGCAGCCGTCCGAGGCCCTCGGCCTCCACCTCGACCACGTCCCCCGGCCGCACGGGACGCGAGTTGGCGGGCGTGCCCGACAGCAGCACGTCCCCGGGGTGCAGGGTGATGGTGCGGGCGATGTCGGCGACGAGGTAGTGCATGTCCCACTGCATCTCGTCGGTGCCGCCGTCCTGGACCAGCTCGCCGTTGACGTAGGTCCGCAGGTACTTGCCGCGGAAGTCCCAGCCGGTGACCAGGCCGGGGCCGAGCGGGCAGAGCGTGTCGGAGCCCTTGACCCGCAGCATCGAGCCGGCGTCGGTGTCGCGGAAGTCGTGCAGGCCGTAGTCGTTGGCGACGGTGTAGCCGGCGATGTGCGCGCCCGCGTCCGCGGGCGCGATGTTGCGGCACGTCCGGCCGATGACGATCGCGATCTCGCCCTCGTAGTTGAGGTACTCGCACCGTTCCGGGCGGACGACCGCGCCGCCGTGGGCGTTCAGCGCCGAGACCGGCTTGTGGAAGTAGGTCGGCGCGGGCGGCAGCGTCGCCTGGAACTCCTCCACGCGGCTGCGGTGGTTGAGGTGCACCGCGACGACCTTGGTCGGCCGGCACGGCGGCAGATGGAGGGCGTCCTCGGCGCGCACCCGGCGGCCGTCCGCACTGACCAGGTCGTCGCCCTCGCGGACGACCTGGACGTCCGCGCCGTCCAGCAGGATCCGGCGGTACTCGGTCGGCTGCCCGGTCATGAGGCGGTCCATCCGTTCTCGGGCCGGTCGAACCAGATGTGCACCTGGCCGGTACCGACGGAGTTCTCGTACTCGCTGTACAGGCGGCCCGGCGCGGTGCACGCCCGCCCGCCGAGCGCACCGATCATCATCAGGTAGTGGCCGAACCGGGACTCCGGCTTGAAGCGCAGGAACTCCGGCATCGTGTCGAGGACGCGGGCGTGGTCGCCGCGCGTCAGCCACTCGATCCGCTCCTCGTCGGCGGCGCGGGCCTCGGGGGTGAAGATGTGCGACGGATCGGCCCCCTCGTGGTCCCGGATCTGCCGCAGCGGCCAGAACGTGTGCGACAGCGCGCCGGAGGCGATGAGCAGGACCCGCCGGTCGGTGGCCTCGACCGCGTCGCGCAGCGCCCGGCCGAGCCGCAGGAAGTCCTCGGTGTCGGCGGTCTGGCACACCCCGATCGACATCCACCGCTTGCCCGGCTCCTCCAGGTACGGGTTGTCGCGCACGCCCAGGTACGTCCACAGGTTGACGGTGGCGTAGTAGATCGGCAGGTACGGGTCGTCGATCGGGGTGATCCAGGTACCGTGCCTGTCGGCGTAGCGCGCGACGGCCCTGGCCAGCTCGGGGTCCCCGGGGAAGTCGTAGGGCATGCGGCACATGCCGCGCGGCAGCTCCTCGGAGGTGAACAGCCCGGCCCGCCGGTCGTGGGCCGTGGTCACGAACTCGACCGTGGTGGCCCAGTGGGAGTCGAGGACGACGACGGTGTCGTAGTCGTCCGCCCGGTCGAACACGTCGGACCGCAGCCGCCGCAGGCCGTCGACCAGGGTGAAGTCCTCGCCGCCGTTCAGCTCGCGGCGGGTGGCCTCGGGCAGCACGATCGTGGGGACGTGGGCCAGCAGGCCCGCGCCGGCTATTTCGCCCATGGGGCCATCACCGTGTTCTTCAGGTCGCAGTAGAAGTCGAAGCTCCAATCGCCGCCCTCGCGCCCGACGCCGGAGTCGCGTGAGCCGCCGAAGGGGGCCCGCAGGTCGCGGACGAAGAAGCAGTTGACCCACACCGTCCCGGCGACCAGGCGCCCGGAGACGCGCGCCGCGCGCTCGGGATCGCCGGTGGCGACGGTGGCGGCGAGTCCGAACCGGGTGCCGTTGGCCATCGCGACGGCCTGCTCCTCGGTCTCGAACGTCTGGAGGGTCAGCACGGGCCCGAAGACCTCCTCGGTGAGGATCTCGCTGCCCTCGGGGGCATCGGTGAACAGCGTGGGCCGGTAGTAGAGGCCGCCGAGGCCCGTGTTGGGGCCGCCGCCGGTCAGTGCCCGCGCACCGTCCTCGACCGCGCGCCGTACGAATCCGTCCACGCGGTCGAAGTGGCGGCGGTGGATCTGCGGGCCGATGTCGGTGCCCTCCTCGCGGGGGTCGCCCTGGACGAGCCGCCCCGCCCGGTCGAGGAGGCGCTCGGTGAACTCGTCGGCGACGGACGCGTCCACCAGCAGCCGCGTCGCGGCCAGGCAGACCTGCCCGGCGTTGTCGTACTGCTCCACGGCGAGGTCGGCCGCGAGGTCCAGGTCCGCGTCGGCGAACACCAGCAGCGGGGACTTGCCCCCGAGTTCCAGCGACAGCGGGGTGAGGTTGGGCGCCGCCGCCGCGGAGATGCTCCGCGCGGTGGCCACCGACCCGGTGAAGCTGATCCTGCGCACCTCGGGGTGCGCGACGAGGGCCGCGCCCGCTTCGCCGCCGAACCCCTGGACGACGTTCAGCACGCCGTCGGGCAGACCGGCCTGCGCGGCGATGTCGGCGAGCAGGGACGCGGTGAGCGGGGACCACTCGGCCGGCTTGAGCACGACGGTGTTCCCGGCGGCCAGCGCCGGGGCGACCTTCCAGGTGGCCAGCATGAGCGGCGCGTTCCACGGGGTGATCAGCGCGCAGACCCCCGCCGGATCCCAGCTCACATGGTTGCCGTGGCCCCGGGTCTCGAAGTCGTCGTGGCCGAGCCGCAGCAGCCGGTCGGCGAAGAACCGGAAGTTGTGCGCCACGCGCGGCATCACACCGCGCCGGTGGGAGCGGATGAGCGCCCCGTTGTCGGCCGTCTCGACCTGGGCGAGTTCCTCGACGCGCTTGTCGACGCCGTCGGCGATGGCGTGCAGGATCCGCGCCCTCTCGTCCCGGCTCGTGCGGGCCCAGCCCGGGAAGGCCCGTGCGGCGGCGGTCACGGCGGCGCCCGCCTCGGCGGTGCCGCCCCGCGCGACCTCGGCGAGCGGCTGCTCGTCGATGGGGGAGACATCGGTGAACGCGGCGGCCGAGCCGACCCGTTCACCGCCGATCCAGTGGCCGGTGTCGACGGTGACGCCCGCGACCTCTGCCATGCGGCACCTCCAGTTCGTTTGGTCCCAAATAAAATAGGTCGACCGGGCTCCCGCGGTCAACTTCACAGGCCCCGCCTTGACAGATCGTTTGAGCCCGAACATTCTAGGTCACCGGAAGACCGGCGCCTGGGGAGGGGACGGGGAGTGCAGCCTCCGCGCTTCGTGCTCGTACTGAGCGAGAACTGGACGATGACCGCCGGACGGGACCTGCCCGCCCTGGTCCGCTGGGCACGGGAGGCCGAGGACGCCGGCTTCGACGCCGTCATGGTCAGCGAGCACATCGTCCTCGGCCCGGACGCCGGCGCCGGCGGCATCATGGGAAACCCGCGGGAGTACGCGCTCCCGGGCAACCAGGACCCCCGCACACCCTGGCCGTCCTCGCTGGTGCTCCTCTCGGCGATCGCCTCGGTGACCTCCCGGCTGCGGCTCGCGGCGGCGGCGGTGCTCGCCCCGCTCCGCCACCCCCTCGCGCTCGCCCGCGACCTCGGGACGCTCGACCTGGTCTCCGAAGGACGCCTGGTGGTGCAGCCCACCGTGAGCTGGAGCCGCGACGAGTACGCCGCCCTGGGCGTCCCGTTCGACAAGCGGGGCGCGCTTCTGGACGAGCAACTGGAGATCTGGAGCCGGCTCTGGCAGGGGTCCCCGGTCTCCTACCGGGGGCGCCACTACGCCTTCGAGGACGTGTACTTCGAGCCGCGCGCCCACCGGCCCGACGGCCCCCGCATGTGGTTCGGGGGGCAGCGGCTGCACGACCGGCTCCTCGACCGCCTGGTGCGGTACGGGCACGGCTTCCACCCGCTCGGCAGGCCGTCCCCCGAGGAGCTCGCGCGCCTGCGGACGGCCATGGCCGGCGCGGGACGCGACGCGGCCGCCCTGGAGATGATCGGCGGGACCCGCCCCGCCTTCCCGGACGACCGCTCCTGCGCTCCGCTCGCGCCCGCGCTGGAGAGCGTCCCGGAACAGCTCGCCCAGGGATTCACCACCTTCTGCATCAAGCCCTCGCAGTTCATCGACGACCCGGACGGCGTCGGCCCCTTCTGCCGCGAGGTCGTCAGGCGCGCAGGCGCCCTGCTCTGAACGGAGAGCCCATGACCGACGTCCCGTACGAGGAGTGGCGCCGGCGGGCCGCCCGGCTCAGCCCGCACACCGGCCACCACATCGGCGGCGCGTTCGTGCCGAGCCGCGACGGCGCCACGTTCCCGGCCGTCTCGCCGCGGGACGGCCGCACGGTCGCCGACGTGGCCGCCGCCGGGGCCGCGGACGTCGACCGCGCGGTGGCCGCGGCGCGGCGCGCCTTCGACGAGGGGCCCTGGCCCCGGCTCGCGCCCGCCGACCGCAAGGCCGCCCTCCTGCGGTTGGCCGGCCTCGTCGAGCGCGACCGGGAGACGCTGGCGCTGCTGGTCTCCCTGGAGATGGGCAAACCGGTCGCCGAGGCGGACGGCATCGAACTGCGCGCCCTCATCGGCTGCCTGCGCTGGTACGCCGAGGCCGCGGACAAGCTCATCGACGAGTCGCCCCGCACCGATGCCGCGTCCCTGGCCCTGGTCACCCGCGAGCCGGTGGGCGTGGTCGGCGCCGTCGTCCCGTGGAACTTCCCGCTCACCATGGCCGCCTGGAAGGTCGCGCCCGCGCTCGCGGCGGGCTGCACGGTGGTGCTCAAACCCGCGGAGGAGTCACCGCTCTCGGCCCTGCACCTGGCCGCGCTGGCCGCCGAGGCGGGGCTGCCGGACGGGGCGTTCAACGTCGTCAACGGGCACGGCGAGACCGCCGGGCGGGCACTGGGCGAGCATCCCGGCGTCGACGTCGTCGCCTTCACCGGCTCCACCGAGGTCGGCCGCCACTTCCTGCGGTACGCGGCCGGCTCCAACCTCAAGCGGGTGTGGCTGGAGCTCGGCGGCAAGTCGCCCAACATCATCCTGCCGGACGCCCCCGACCTGGACGCCGCCGCCGACACCGCCGCCTGGGGGATCTTCTTCAACGCCGGGGAGATGTGCACCGCCCCGTCCCGCCTGCTCGTCCACCGCTCCGTGGCCGGACGGGTCCTCGACCGGATCGTCGACCGCGCGCGAACGCTGGCGATCGGGGATCCGCTCGACCCCGCCACCGAGATGGGGCCCCTGGTCTCGGCCCGCCAGCGCGACCGCGTCCTGTCGTACCTGGAGGCCGGCGAGGCCGAAGGGGCCCGGCTGCGCGCGGGCGGCCCCCCGCCCGGCGGGGACGTCGGGTACTACGTCCGCCCGACGGTCTTCGACCAGGTGAAGCCCGGGATGCGGATCGCGCGGGAGGAGATCTTCGGCCCGGTGCTCGCCGTCCTGGAGTTCGACGGCGTCGACGAGGCCGTGCGGCTGGCCAACGACACCGACTACGGCCTGGCCGCCGCGCTCTGGACGTCGGACCTGTCGACCGCGCACCGAGTCTCCCGCGCGCTGCGGGCCGGCACCGTCTGGGTCAACTGCTACGAGGAGGGCGACATGAGCGTCCCGTTCGGCGGCGTCAAGCGGTCCGGCAACGGCCGCGACAAGTCCCTGCACGCCCTCGACAAGTACCTCGACCTCAAGACCACCTGGATCGCGCTGTGAGCGTCCGTCCGCTGATCGCCGTCCCCGCCCGGTTCTCGGCGGGCGCCTCCGCGCTGCGCCACGCGGCGGAGGTCGCCGCCCGCGCGCTGGTCGAGGCCGTCTGGCGGGGCGGCGGAGAGCCGTTCGTCATGCATCCGGCCGACCCGGACCACGTCGCCGGACGCCTGGCCCGCTGCGCCGGCGTCCTGCTGCCGGGCGGCGGCGACCTGCACCCGCGCCACTACGGCGCGTCCGACGAGCACGAGGCCCTGTACGACGTGGACGAGGAGCAGGACGCCTTCGACCTCGCCGTCGCCCGGCACGCGCTCGCCGCCGGGCTGCCGACGCTGGCGATCTGCCGGGGCCTCCAGGTCGTCAACGTGGTGACGGGCGGGACACTGCGCCAGCACATGGAGCCCGACCACCGGCACCTCGTGCACCGGGTCGCCGTCGAGGACGGCTCGCTGCTGCACGAGACGATCGGAGACCGGGCCCCGACCGTCTCCTGCTACCACCACCAGGGCATGGAGACGCCCGGCGCCGGGCTCGCCGTCACCGCGCGGGCGGCCGACGGCATGATCGAGGCGATGGAACTCCCCGGCGCGGCGGGATGGTTCCTCGGCGTCCAATGGCATCCGGAGGACACGGCGGCCCGCGACCCGGCCCAGCAGGCCCTCTTCACCGCACTCGTGCGGGCGTCCCGCGGCGCGGAGGCCCGCTCACTTGAGACGGGCGTGGCGTAGGAAGGCGTCCACGAAGCGGTGGGCGCGGCGCTCGGCGACGGGAGCCAGCGCCCGGGTCTGGTCGAGCACCGCTCCGGGGTCCAGGCCAAGCCCCCGCATGTCCTTCTCCCCGCCGATCGCGAGCCACGACTCCAGCTCGCGCACGGTGAGCTCGGGATGGAACTGGACGCCGAGGCTCCGCCCGATTCGGAACGCCTGCGGCGACACCCCGTTGCGGGCGATCTCGACGCCGCCCGGCGGCATGATCCAGCGGTCGTAGTGGTACTGGAACCACGGCCCGGGACCGACGAGCGAGGGCTCCTCCGTCTCGACCTCGCCCCACCCGATCTCGGGACGCGGCGCGCGTTCCACCCCGCCGCCGAGCGCCGTCGCCAGTGCCTGGCCGCCGAAGCAGATCCCGAGGACGGGCACGCCGGCGCCGTGCACCTCGCGCAGCATCGCCAGCTCGCCGGCGATCCAGCTCCCGATCGCCGGCTCGTCCACGGACCACGGCGCGCCCATCGCCACGACGAGGTCCCACTCCTCCGGCTCGGGGAAGGCGATCTCCACGCCGGGATCCAGGTGCCGCTCAGGCGGCACGACGACCAGTTCCTCGACCTCGAACCCGCGCTGGACGAGACGGTCCCCGACCGGCCCGATCGGGGAGAAGGCGTCGTGCTCGATCACCAGCGCCCGCATGCGGTCCTCCGTCCGTCCTCGAATCCATTTGCCCCCAAACAATATCCGACCGCAGGCGGACGGAGGTGTTTCCAAAAGTCGTTTGGCCCCGTATGATCCCGTCACGCATACACCGCGCGCGGCCGATCGAAAGGACAGTGAGGGGTATGACCGAGCAAAGCGGAACGGGTCTGCGGGACGCCGACCCGATCGACGGAGGCGGGAGCCGCCTCGCGAGGAACAAGCTCGGGATCGCGGGCATCGTGTTCTTCGTCGTCGCCGCGGCCGCGCCCCTGGTCGGCATGACCGGGGCCGTCCCCATCGCCATCGTCCTCGGCAACGGCGCGGGCGTGCCCGGCGCCTACCTCGCCGTGGGCCTCATCCTGCTCGTCTTCAGCGTCGGGTACTCCGCGATGAGCCACCAGGTGACCAACACCGGGGCGTTCTTCGCGTATGTCGGGCGGGGGCTCGGCGTCGTCCCCGGCGTGGCGTCCGCCTTCGTCTCCCTGCTCGCCTACCTGACGATCCAGCTCGCGGTCTTCGGGTTCTTCGGAGCCGTCATGGCCGGCCACATGGACGCCGAACTGGGCATCGGCCTGGCGTGGTGGGTATGGGCGCTGATCGCCTGGGCCCTGGTCCTGGGGCTGTCCGCGCTCAGCGTGGACATCGGGGCCAAGGTGCTCGGCCTGCTCATGCTCCTCGAAGTGCTGTCGCTCGCGGTCGTGGCCGTGGCCGTCCTGCTCCACGGCGGCGGACCGGACGGCATGTCGCTCGGCTCCTCCTTCTCCCCCGGCAGCGTCTTCGAGGGCGGCTTCGCCGGCTCGGCGGGCATCGCGCTCACGTTCGCCTTCGCCTCCTACATCGGCTTCGAGGCGACCGCCATCTACGGCGAGGAGACCAGGAACCCCAAGCGCAGCGTCCCCATCGCGACCTACATCGCCGTCTCCCTGATCGCGGTGCTGTTCGCGTTCACCTCGTGGGCGGTGGTCAGCGGCCTCGGCAGCGCGACGGTCCGCGACCGCGTCGCCGAGGCCTCGGCCGTGGACGGGACCCCGCTGGCCGACCCCGCGGCGGTCATCTTCGGCGTCGCCACCGAGTACGTCGGCGGCTGGATGGCGACGGTGATGAGCTGGCTCGTCCTGTCCAGCCTCTTCGCGGGACTGCTCGCCTTCCAGAACAGCGCCGCCCGCTACTTCTTCTCGATGGCCCGCGCCGGCGTGCTGCCCGCCGTCCTCGGCCGGGTCAACGGGCGCGGCGCGCCGGTGTACGGCACCGCCGCCGTCGCGGCGACGTCGCTGGTCGTCATCCTGCTGTTCCGGATCACCGACCGCGACCCGGTCCTGCACATGTTCTCCTGGTTCAGCGCCCTGGCGGTGCTGGCGATCGTGCTGGTGGAGGTCCTCGTGTCCATCGCCGTGATCGCCTACTTCCGCCGGCGGCCCGGCGAAGGCCGCGTGTGGAACACCCTGGTCGCGCCCGTCGTGGCCATCGTCGGCCTCCTGCTCGGGATGTACCTGCTCGTGTCCCGCTTCGGCCTCCTGGCCGGGACCGCGGCCGAGGGCGTCGACCCCGCGACCCGGTCGTGGGGCCTGTCGGCGCTCGGCTGGTTCCTGGTGGCGCTGCCGTTCATCGTCCTGGCCGCGGGGACGGCGGTCGGGGCACTGCGCCGCAAGCGCAACCCCGAGGCCATAGCCGACCTCGTGACCTGACCCCCACGCCGGGTGGGTGTCATTGTGAGTGCATGCGGATATTGGTCGTGGGTGCGGGAATCATCGGCACTGCGCTGGCGGACCGGCTCACCCGTCCCGGTTCGCAGGACGAGGTCACGGTCGTCGAGGAGCAAGGGCCCGGTGCCGGAACCTCCGGCACCAGCTACGCCTGGTTCAACGCCAACGACCCCGCCGACCCGGCCTATCACCGGCTGCGGACGGCGGCGATGTCCACCTGGAGGGAGGTGGCCGCCGAGTTCGGCGACCCGTCCTGGTACCGGCCGTCAGGCAACACGACATGGGCGGACACCGACGAGGACCAGGCCCGCCTGGCGGGCCGGGTCGCCCGCCTCACCGACCTCGGCTACGCCGCCGAACTGATCGGCACCGGCCGGTTGCACGAACTGGAACCGCACGTCCGTCCCCCGCAGGGCGCCCTCGTCGCGCACTATCCCGACGAGGGCTACGTGCATGGAGGCCCCGCGGCACGGGCCCTCGCCCGGCGCGCCCGTGAATCGGGCGCCGACATCGTCACCGGCCACCGCGCGGTCCGCCTCACCACCCGGGGCGACCGCGTGACCGGCGTGCGACTGGACGACGGCCGGAACCTGGACGCCGACCTCACGATCTGCGCGGCCGGCCGGCACAGCCCCGCGCTCCTCGCCACCACCGGCGTCACCCTCCCGCTGATCGACCCGTCCGCCCTCGGCTCGGCCGCCCCCTGCCTCGTCGCCACCACCACCGCGGCACCGGGCGTCCTCAGGGGCCTCGTCCACGCCCCCGGCCTCTCCGCTCGCCCGGCGGAGGACGAGGGTCTCGTCCTGGAGGCCGCAGACCTGGACGCCGGCGTGGACGAGCACCCCTCCTCCACACTGATGCGCGCGGTCGGCACCGAACTCCTCGCCCGCGCACGAGCGCTCATCCCGGGCCTGACGGCGGACGTCGCCGAAGTCCGGCGGTGCGTCCGCCCGCTCCCCACCGACGGCTACCCCTTGATCGGCTACCAGCGCCCCGGCCTGTACACCGTCGTCACCCACAGCGGCATCACCCTGGCCCCCCACCTGGCGGCCCTGATCACCCAAGAGATCCACGGAACCCCATCACCACCCCTCGCCCACTACCACCCGAACCGCAGAGCACCGCGGCCGTGACGCGGCACCCGCGGCCGGTCGGCGGCACCGAGCCGAGAATTCGGTGGACGACGAAACGGCCGTCGGTAAGGTCGCCCCATGATGATCTTTGGCCCGGCCGTCGACGTTCGTCCCCTCTTCCCACGTGAACGGCGGGCCATGCTCGACCTGCTCGGTTCCCTGAGCCCCGCCGACTGGTCCACGCCGACGGTGTGCCCCGGCTGGGACGTGCATGACGTCGTCGGTCATGTGCTCAACGACTACATGCGGCGCCTGTCGGGCAGCCGCGACGGGTTCGGCGGTGCGATCTTCGCCGACGATGAGACGCTCCCCGCCTATCTGGCGCGCACCAACGAGGAGTTCGTCCGGGCGTCCCGGCAGCTCAGCCCGCAACTGATGATCGAACTGCTGGACCACCTGGGAGCACGGCTCGACGCCGTATGGGCGGCCCGCGACCTCCAGGCCGCCGCGGACCTCAACGTCTCCTGGGCCGCCGCCGACATCGACAGCCCCGCCTGGCTGGACATCGGCCGCGATTACACCGAGTTCTGGGTGCATCAGCAGCAGGTGCGCGACGCCGTTTCCGCTCCGGGCGCCACCGAACCCGACCTCATGGCTCCGGTGCTGGACATCTTCGCACGCGGCCTGCCGCACGCCCTGCGGATGCACGACCGTCCCGAAGGCAGCACGGCTCACCTGGAAGTATCCGGCCCGGCGGGCGGACGATGGGGAACGATCCGGCAAGACCAAAGGTGGCGGATGGCCCCACCCCAAGGGGAGCCGACCGCCCACGTCTCGATGGACCAGGACACCTTCTGGCGGCTGGCGACGAGGGGCATCACCGTGGAACAGGCTCGCCAGCGCTCGACGACGAGCGGCGACACCGACCTCACCGCGGCCATCACCGCCCTCCTGGCGGTCGTCGCCTAGGCGTGGTGTCCAGGGGTGTACAACGGCACCTCGTGAGAACTGCCCAGGTGGACCGGCCTACGATCGGTCCACCTGAGCAGTAAGTGTTCTCCCCCAAGCGGGTGACCGTCGGGCCGGCGCGTCGGAACCGGGACGTGGCCGACCGCATGGCGGGCTCTGCCCTCATGAAGTCCGGACGTCACGCGACCTCGGGCATCAGGCGCCGCAGTTCGGGAGGGAGTTCCGGCAGCCGATCTCCGGCCACCCGGGCGGCGATGTCCTCCAAGGCGGTCGGTTCGTCGTCGGCCCGGCGCGCCGGGGGCGGCACCGGCACGGTCAGCCGCCACTTACCGACCAAGGAGGCGCTCTACGACGCGATGATCCTGCACCGCGTCGAGGAGCTGGTCGGCCGGGCGCGGTCACTGGCCGCCGCCGCGATCCCGGCGACGCGTTCTTCGCCTACATCGCGCACATGGTGCAGGAGGGCGCGCTGGACCACGGATTGGCCGAGGCCCTGGCCGGCGGCGGCTACGACGTCGCGGCCTCCGCCGAGCGCACCGGGCACGACGTCATGGGAGCACTGCGCGAGCTGCTCACCGCCGCCCAACGGGCGGGCGCGGTCCGCGACGATACCGAGGTCGCCGACGTGAAGGCCCTCATCGCGGGGTGCCTGGCCCGCGAGCGCGGAACCACCGACGCGGTCGTGCGCCGCCGGATGATCGAGGTCGTGTGCGAAGGACTACGCACCCGCTCCTGACACACGCCGACCACCCGGCCGGACCGGACGACGCACAGCTCGCACCTTCTGCACAAATGGTCCTGCACGTTCACCGGCGAATAGTGATGACGAACGACCAAGGCCCCGCGGAAATGCTCCGAACAGGACCTTGACTCGGGGTGTCTCGGCTGAGGAGATTTGAACCCCTGACCCCCACGATGCGAACTACCTGCCCGACCGAGGTGACTTCCTCGCCTCGCTGGTCGCGGGTGTGGTGACGAGTGATCAGATGCGCCCGTGTGCGGGTGCGTTGCTGTACTTCTCTGCTGTACAGCAGCACCGCCGAATGTTCAGGTACGGGACGCCTTTAAGCGTCCTCGTCACCGTTCAACGCTCGCATGAACCAGTCGAGAGAACCAGTCCTCTGCGCCTCCTCGGCGAGAAGCTTCGCGGACGCGGTCTGAAGCTGAGCGAGCGAGTTGTCTATCCACGGCTGGGTGTTCTGGTTGCCGTGCTCGCGATACTCGACGGCCTGAATGAGGCACTCAAGCTTGTCCGCGTCGCGGGCGCACATCGCCTCGGCACTGACCTTGCCTTCGTACTCCGCGACGACCCCCGTGATCATCGAGGTAACCGCCTCCGGCAGGCCGCGCGTCTGGCGCTCGGTGACCCGCTCGTTGGGCGCCTTCTTGATGTACGGCTTGGCCACGTAAGGGATGTCGGTGAGGCGCGTCTCCTGGCTGTCGTGGAAGAGGCTGACGCTTGTAGCGCTTGAGAAGCCCGATCTCGTACAGGAAACCCGCCAACCGCTCCGTCTCGTTCGCCATGCTCACCCTCTCTCAACGGCCGTCCGCCATACGTAAACCGTAGAACCTCTTCCAACTCCCGTCGCGACTGGACGGAGATCGCGGCTCCGTCCAGGACCCGGGCCGCCCGGTCCTGCAACTGACCGAGCATGCCGGGCTCGTCATGGACGATCGCGGGCCGGTGTCGCAGTAGCGCCCAGACCGTATGAGCGACGACATCGATGTAGACGTTCGTCGGCTCCAGCTTGCCCACCAGATGAGCCAGCAGCTTCGTGCCTCTCCATGACCGAGTTGGCAACTCCACCATGAACGTGTCGGCCGTCTGCGGCTCGGTGATCTTGCCGAGCCAGTACGCCCAGTAGTTGAGATTGGCGGTCTCGCGCCTGTCGGTCTTCATCGCCCGGCCGATGAACGCTTGAAGCGCCTCGGGGTCTCCCTTGCGAGCAAGTGAGTGCGCTCCGGAACGCACAACCACCCATGACGGCGACCAGTCGGCGGAACGCTGAGACCTACGTTCCTCCTCGTGCTGCATGCCCGCCAGCCATTCCGCCGTCTCCACGGAATCATCAAAGCTCGCGACGTAATGCGCCTGCCGACGAAGCAGCATTCCGTCAACGCTGCCGACATCTGCCCTCTCGGCGGCGCTCTTAAGGTGCTCGAAGAAGTGAGTCCTTTCATCTACCGCCAAGCGCGGCCCACTCGAAACCGGGCCACGACGGGACGATTTACGCGGCACATCGGCCAAGAAGGACGGCCGCTGGCCCGACACCGCCCACGAGGTCATGTCGGTGAACGGTCGGGTGA
Source organism: Actinomadura sp. KC345 (assembly GCF_004348515.1). Lineage (GTDB taxonomy): Bacteria > Actinomycetota > Actinomycetes > Streptosporangiales > Streptosporangiaceae > Spirillospora. The sequence goes on from NZ_SMKH01000003.1 coordinate 18,566, forward strand.
TCACCCACGTGGAGAGCGGATGCTCGTCCGGCGAAACTTTGGCCGGTCCCTGACCCCCTCGATGCGAACGAGATCAATCAAACAAAACGCGATCTTCAGTTCAACAACTTCAGGGTAAATTCCCTGGTGAGAGGCGACATCCATGCCGCCTCGTGTCATCAAGTATCAAGATCGACAACACCGTCCTTGATGACAGCCCGATGACAAACGATCACCACCCTGGAGTGCGCCATGGGATTCGCCCGGCTTCGCAAGAGCAAGGACGGCCGAGAGCGGTACACCGCTCTCTACCGCGACCAGCGCGGCCGTGTTCGCTCCGCCGGAACCTACTCGACCGAGCTGCAGGCCGACAAAGCGTGGCAAAAAGCTGAGGCCAAGCTGGCGTTAGACCGGCTTCCCGATGCAGGGAAGGGCCGCCAGCGGTTTCGCCGCTACGTGGAGGACGTCTGGTTCCCCAACCACGTCATCGAACTCCGCACCAGGGAGAACTACGACTACGAGATCAACCGACACATCATGCCCTGGTTCGCCGACATGCGCATGATCGACGTCATGCCCATTGACGTCCGCGAATGGGTTACACATCTGCAGAAGGAAGGCGTCAACCCACCGACGATCCGCTACTGCATGACCGTGCTCAGCGCCATCTTCACCACAGCCCTGAACGACTTGGTCATCGTCCTTCACCCCTGCAAAGGCGTGAAGACTCCCCCAGTTCCGAAAAAGAAGCGCACCATCATCACACCCGAGCAGTTCGACGCGCTCTATGAGGCCCTCACGGACGCACGGATGCAGCTTCTGACCGAACTGAAAATCGAGACAGGCCTGCGCTGGGGTGAAGTCACCGAACTGCGGGGCAAAGACATCGACCACGCCACGCGCGTGCTTACCGTGAGTCGCGTCGTCATCGAACTGAGCCCGAAGCATCACCCTGAAGGCGGTCGCTTCTTGGTGAAGGACTACCCCAAGGACCGGGAGCACCGAACCGTCCGGATCAGCGCCCAACTCGCAAGAAGGCTCGGTGCCTACATCCAGACGGAACAACTCGCCGATGACGCCTTGCTTTTCTTCCTCCGGCAGGAAGAGCTCCCCCGCCCCCACCGCCTACGAGTCCTCTGCGACCCGCAGACCCTGGGATACATCGAACCCGACCGCCGCTACCGCCACGGCACCCTGAGCGGCTATTCCGCAGGCAAATGCCGCTGCCAGCACTGCAAGGACGCCTACGCCGACTACCGCGCCCGCCGCAGAGAAGCCGGCAAGGACTCCCCCAGGCGCCGCCGCGTGGTCAACACAGACGGCCACATCCCACGCAGTTGGTTCCGGGACCACATCTGGAAGCCCGCCACCATGACCGCGGAACTCCGCGTCCACGTCCGCCCCCACGACCTGCGCCACGCCCACGCCTCCTGGCTCCTGGCTGGCGGCGCGGACCTCCAGGTCGTCAAAGAACGCCTAGGCCACGCCAGCATCACCACAACCGAGAAGTACCTCCACACGCTCCCCGACGAGGACGACACCGCCCTGGACGCCTTCGCCAAAATCCGCAATCGCTCAAAGCCAGCCTCGACAATCCGCGCCGTCTAACTTCCAGACGATCACGGCTGAGAACCTCCCAGGGACCAACCTGGGGGGCACTCTCCCCACGCGGCCCACCCAGGTCTCTTCGAAAGGTCGGCCCACACAGTTCGGGCATTAGATCACCAAGCCGCCGTCGACCGGCAGTACCTGGCCGGTGACGAACGATGCGGCGTCGGAGGCGAGGAACACGAATGCCCCCGCGACCTCTTCGGGCTCGGGCCACCGGCCCAGCGGGATTCGGGCGAGCATGTTGGCGGCGAACTTCTCGTTGGTCCGGATGGTCTCGGTCATCGGTGTCGCGGCCAGCGGTGCCAGCGCGTTGACGGTGATCTTCTTCCTGGCCAGTTCGCGGGCCAGCGACTTTGTGAGTCCGACGATGCCGGCCTTGGCCGCGGAGTAGTTGACTTGGCCGAGCGTGCCGGTGAGCCCGGCCGACGACGTCACGTTGACGATCCGCCCGGTGCCGTCGGTCGGCAGGTACGGCAGCGCGGCCTGGGAGCAGCGGAAGGCACCCATGAGGTGGACGTCGAGGAGCCGGTGCGCGGACTCCTCGGTGGTGTCGGCGAACATCGCCGGGGCGGTCACGCCCGCGTTGTTCACCAGCACGTGCAGCGTCCCGCCGGTCAGAGCCGCCGCACGCGCGGCGGCCGCGTCGGCCGCGGTCCGATCCTGTACGTCCAGCGCGGTGCTGTCGGCACGGCCGCCGGAAGCCGAGATCCGCTGGGCGACGGTGGCGGCCGCGTCCGCGTCGACGTCGGTCACAAGAACCGCCGCCCCGGCACCGGCAAAGGCCTGCGCGACAGCCGAGCCGATACCGCCTGCGGCCCCGGTGACCAGTGCGGAGCGTCCGGTGAGGTCGAACAGCCGGTTCGTGTCCATCGATAGCTCCTTGGCATTCCCAGCATGTCGATCACTTGAGGCCATCTCCTGACTGAGACGTCGATCTTCCGGGCCTCACGGCAGCGCCCGCGGCGTCGCACTCCTCGAGATAACCCATGCCGCCGTGCGTCTGCAGCGCACGACCGGCCGAGGTGAATACGGCATCCGCGCGGAACCCATCAGCCCTGGCGGCTCCGTGGAGACTTTTCCTCTCCCGCGGGTTCGGTTTCGAAATCGGCGAGATCCGGCGATCTCGTCATCTGCCAGTAGTCGATGAACCGCCACGGCGAGTTGGTGACGACCCGTCCCTTTTCGTTCCGGTAGTAGTTGCTTACTCCCGGGTGAGTCCACACCATCTTGGCGTGCGCCGCGTCAAGCTTGGTCTTGTACGCGTCCGAGATCTCGCGCCGTACCTCGGCAACGGCCAGCCCGCGGGAACGCATCGTGTCCAAGAGTGATACGACGTAGTTCACCTGACATTCGGCGAGGAAAATGTAGCTCCCACCGGCGCCTGCGCTGGTGCCCGGACCATAGAGGAAGAAGAGGTTCGGGAAGTCTGGGGTTGTCACCCCGAGGTAGGCCCAACCGTCGTCGTCACCCCACAGCTCGCGCAGGGTCTGCCCGGACCGACCGCGGATCTCGACCGTCTGAACCAGCTTCAGTGACTCGAAGCCGGTCGCCAGTACCACCACGTCCGCCGGGTGCTCAGTGCCCGAGGCAGCCCGGACTCCGGACGAGGTCAGCGCCACCGCACGGGATGTCTCCAGTGAGACATCGTCCCGGCGTATCGCCGTGTACCAACCGTTATCCAGCAACATCCGCTTGCCGAACGGCGGATAGTTCGGCAGTGCCTTCGCCTGCAGGTCGGGCCGACCTGCCAACTGCTGGTGCAGGTAGTTCGTGAAGTGCGCGCGGTGGCGGTCGTTGACCGCGTTCAGAGCCCGCTCCGGATGTGGCCACTCGGGGTCTATCTGCAGCGACGCGTGCGTCTTGTCGTTGAAGATCCACCCGAGCCGCCACCGGTACCAGGCCCTGTAGTACGGCACGTGCGCCATAAGGAAATGGACCGTAGGTCGCACCTCCCCGAAGTAGTCGGCGCTCGGCGCTATCCAGTGCGGCGACCGCTGGAACACCGTCAGGTGGCTCGTGCGCGAAGCGATCGCCGGCACGATTTGCATCGCGCTCGCCCCGGTGCCGATCACCGCCACGCGCTTGCCGGTCACGTCGAGATCCGCGGGCCACTGCGACGAGTGGAACACCGGGCCGCGGAAATCCGCGAGCCCCGGCAGATCAGGAATCGACGGCACGTTCAATTGGCCGACCGCACTGATGACGGCGTCGAACCGCCGGGTGCGCGAGACGTCGTCGCGGACAGTCGTCACAGACCACCCCTGTGCCGCGGCATCGTAGACCGCCGACGACACGGTCGTCCGCAGCTCGATGCACGGCGACAGCCCACAGTCGTCGGCCATGGCGCGCAGGTACTCGAGTACATCGTCGCGTCGGCCGAAGTGGGTTTTCCAGTCCCATGGGAAAAACGAGTACGAGTAGATGTAGCTGGGCGTGTCGACGCCGGCACCGGGATATCCGTTGTAGTACCAAGTGCCGCCGATATCGTCATCACGCTCGAACACCGTGCAGGAGATCCCCACCTCCCGCAGACGCACTGCGGCCAGCAGCCCTGACACACCAGCACCGATCACGGCGACCGAGAACCCGGGTGCTTCAGGCGCCGGTTCGACGCCCGGCGGGGAAAGTTCGTCGACAAGCAGCAGCCCATATTCCGGAGGAACCGGCTCACTCACGCTGACCTGCATCATGCGCGACATCAACTCGCGGTCGGGCATCGGCAACGCCGGTGGCGCACCGTCATGCCAGCGTAGGATCGCTCGCACCGCGGCCTCCCGCACGGCGGTCTGGTCGCGCTCGGAGAGGCCGCCGGTCGAGTTGTCGTCCAACCCTCGGGGCCGGGTCGGCTGGTAAGGCGGTTCCAGCCATTGCAGGTCCCCGGTGAGCTGCACCAGGACCATGAGCAGGGTCGGCACGTTGGCGTCTGCGATCGCCGCGCGCAGCCGGGTCTCATCAGGCAGGATCATCGGATCGGACATTCGCAGCACCACAGCATTCCTTGAGGTCATGCACGGTCGGATCGGTCATCGTGTGGAACTTGTGGGGCGCACTGTCCTGCCGCCGGCCGAAATCACGCTTCGGCCGTAGAGCCGGATCGCTTGCTCCAGCGAGGCGCCCCAGGGGCCGCTCGCGCCCTGCAGCTTGACCACGAGCCGGTCGGCGCCGAGCCGCTCGGCGAAGTCCCGCGCGGTGCGGGCGACCTCGCCGGGGGTGCCGACGAGGAGCCGGTCGGGTGCGACCGAGGCGAGGTCGAGGTCGTCAGCCGACGTTGCGGCCTCCGGCGCCGCCATCCGGGGAATTTCCACGAGATACGCCCAGAGCGCAAGCCGCACGTGCGGCCACCATTTGTCCACCCGGCCGTCCTCGTCGACCCAACCCCACCGGCTCAACACGATCCGACCGGCATGCCCGTGCCGTGCACACTCCGCGCGGTATTCGGCGGCGAGCGGCTCCAGCTCGGTGACTGTGGTGAGCGGGTCGAGATACAGCGGCAGGCCGAACCGCGCAGCCCGCCGCGCTCCGGCACGGGACATCGCGCCCACCCAGACGTCGGGCCGCGGTCGTTGTACGGGCACCGGCCGGATCGCTGCGTCACGGAACCGGTAATAACGCCCCTCGAACGAGAACCGTTCGCCGGTCAGGCCGCGCAGCAGCACGGTCAGACACTCATCGAAACGTCTCGCCTGGGTGGCGATGTCGAGTCCGAACAGCTCGTACTCCGGCCGATGGTCGCCTATCCCGAGGGCGAGCACCAGCCGGCCGTTGGAGAGGACATCGACGACCGCCGCCTCCTCGGCCAGGTGAATCGGATGCCGCAGCGGCGCCACGGAGATGCCGGTCCCGATCAGGATTCGGGAGGTGCGCGCGGCGAGGGCCGCGCAGGCCACGAGCGGTTGCGGGAGGAATCCGTCGTCGCGGCCGTGGTGCTCGGGCAGATGTACGGACTCGAATCCCGCCTCTTCGGCTACGCCGGCGAGTACGAGCAGTTCCTGCCACCGTTGTGGGATCGCGGCGCCGGCCGGCGGGTCCTGAGTGTTCAGCAGCAGCCCGTGCCGAAGGTCAACTGCGGTCGACACCGACAAGCTCCGTTACGGCATAGACGGCGACCCGGACGCCGGTCCGCGGCGCGAGCGCCGGCCGCATCGCCAGCGATGCGAAGAACTCTTCGGCCCATACCGCGTGGTCGAAGTACATCTCGTCGATCGCGTACATGCCGGTCCGTTCGCGGTAGCGGCCGGTGTACGCCTGCCCGGGTTCACTGACGGCGGCCATCTCGGCCTCCCGGACCACGTCGTTGGCGATGTGCAGTCGGAGCCCGAACGCGTCCGGGGCGGCTTCCGCCAAAGCGCTGCGCACCGACTCGAAGACACCGGCGTCGGAACCGGCGCCGGTGTCCTCAATCTCGATGAGGTACTTCACCAGGCTGGTCTGCCCGCTGCGCCGGTCGACGGCGACCGAGGGGGTGACCTCGAACGGCCGCACCTCGCGCAGGAAGTTGGTGTGGTCACTGACGATGGCGTGTTCCGCCCAGGTAGGAAGCCACTCCTTCCCACCGCGGCCGACGCTCGGGCCGCCAGCGTCTCCGTCGTGGCCCGCGCCCGCGGCCACCGCGGGATCACCGAACTCCAGCATGATGAAACGCCAGGCGTCGGCAGGCCGTCGGCGGAAGGTGGACGCGAGATCGTACTGCGCAGTGGCGTGGTTGGTCGCATAACGCGTCACCGTTGGTGCATGTTCGCGGAACATTCGCATCGCGAACCTGTGATGGACCATCACGTAGTGCTCGTCGGCCTCGTCGCGTGGCCGCAGCGCGGTGGGCAGGAACCGGGATATCCGCTTCATTTCGCTCCTTTTTCCGACGCTCATTTAGGAGGGTAGCAGCTGGATGGAGCGCTCGCTACAGTAGAGGTATGACGGAACCTGTGGAGTCGCCCTATCGATTGATCACCGACCCCCTGCGGGAGCGCGCGGCCTCGACACCGGACCTCGTCTTCTGCCGTTCGGGCGCGGAAAGTCTCACCTACGGGCAGCTTTGGTCGGAGGTGCGCCGGGTCGCCGGTGGCCTGCAAACCCTCGGTGTGGGACGTGGCACGCGTGTGGCACTGGTCATGGACAACGGGCCGCGCTTCCTCATCACCTGGTTCGCCTTGGCGCTCATCGGCGCCGTCGAGGTGCCGGTCAACACCGCCTTCCACGGCGCGTCGCTGCGCTACGTGTTGGAACAGTCCGGGTGCGCGGCGATCGTCCTCGACGACCGGTACGCCGACCGCGTCTCCGCTCTCGGCCCGCTGGACAGGCTGCTGATCTGTGACGCCGCCGAAGGAGCCGTCGCCACCTGGACGGAACTCGCCGGCGATCCAGACGAATCGTTCGACGGCACGACCGAACCGGCCGCCATCATGTACACGTCCGGCACGACCGGCCGTTCCAAGGGCGTAGTGCTCAGCCACCGCTACTTCTTGCTGATGGCTGCGGCCAATATCCGCAACATGCGCCTGCGCGAGGACGACGTCTACTACACGTGCCTGCCGCTCTTCCACGGCATGGCGCAACTTTCCGGCACGATGGCCCCGCTCATCGCCGGCGCAGAACTGGTCGTCGTGCCGAAGTTCAGCGCATCGCGTTTCTGGGACGACTGCCGCCGGTACGGCGTGACCGGGTTCGGCTCGATCGCCGCGATGACCTCGATGCTCCACAACCGTCCGGCCGATCCCGGCGACCGCGACCACCGGGTGCGGTTCGCGTTCGCAGTCGCCGTGCCCGCGACCGTCGAACGGCGCTTCGAGGAGCGGTTCGGGGTGCGGCTCATCAACGGCTACGGCATCACCGAGGCGGGTCAGGTGACCTATCAACCGTACGACGCGCCGAAACCCGGCTCCGCCGGTACGCCCGTCGGCCTCTACGAGCTGGAGATCCACGATCCGCACGACCGGCCGCTCGGTCCCGGAGAGAAGGGGGAGATCGTTGTCCGGCCGCGGCAGTACGGCGCGATGATGGCCGGCTACCACGGCATGCCCGAGGCGACCGTGGAGGCGTTTCGCAACCTCTGGCTCCACACCGGCGATCTCGGTTACCGGGATGCTGACGGCTACCTGTACTTCGTGGACCGAGGCAAGGACGCGATCCGCCGGCGGGGCGAGAACATCAGTTCGCTCGAGGTCGAAGCGGCGGTTCTCCGGCACCCAGGCGTGGCCGAGGTCGCCGCTTATCCGGTGCCGTCCCGCCTGGGTGAGGACGAGGTGATGATCGCGGTGATGCGCGCCGACGAGACGTTGACCGTGGCGGAGATCGCCCGGCACTGCGCGGCCGAACTGCCGCGGTTCGCCGTGCCCGCGTACATCCGGTTCGTCACGGCCCTGCCGCGCACCCCGACCGCGAAGGTGGAGAAGTACCGCCTCCGGGCCGAGGGTGTCACGGCCGATACTCACCAGGTTTGACCTTCAGTCGAACGCCAGCGCACCGTCGCGGATCGACCTGCCGACGATCAGCCGCTGGATCTGCGAGGTGCCTTCGACGATCTGGAGTTGCTTCGCGTCGCGGTAGTAGCGCTCCATCGGGTGGTCCATCATGTACCCGGCGCCGCCGAGCACTTGAAGGCAGTCCGACGACGCCTTCACCGCGAGGTCGGCGGCCGCGGCCTTGGCCATCGCGATGTAGGGCGCGGCCTCCTTGCCGTGGGAGCCGCGGTCGACGAGTGCGGCCGAGTTGTAGACCATCGACCGCGCTCCCTCAAGCCCGATCGCGATGTCGGCGAGGAGGAACTGCACGGCCTGCAAGTCCAGCAGTGTCCCGCCGAACGCCTGCCGCTCCCTGGCGTAGTCGGCCGCGTAGCGCAGTGCGCCGCCCGCTAGGCCCAAGCCGCGAGCCGCCACCCCGGGCCGGGCCGAGTTGAGCTGCGCCATGAGATGGGCGAATCCCTTGCCGGGCGGGGTGAGCCGGGCATCGGCCCGTACGGCGGCCGACTCGAAGACCACTTCGGCCGTGGGTACGCCGCGCACGCCCATCTTCTCGTCGACGTGCCCGATGGACACGCCGTCGCGGTCTCGGTCGACCACGAACGCGGCAAGGTTGCGCGGGCCCTCCTCGTCGGGAACCCGGGCCCACACGACATAGAAGTCGGCGACGGTGGCCCCTGAGATGTAGGCCTTGCGTCCATCGAGAACGTAGTCGCCGCCGACGCGCCGGGCGCTGGTGGCGATCGCCGAGGTGTCCGACCCGGTCTGCGGCTCGGTGAGGCAGAAGGATCCCCGCCGCCGGCCGGCAGCCACGTCGGGCACGTACCGCCGCTGCTGCTCAGGGGAACCGGAGATCAGCAACGGCCCGGCGGCGAGCCGGCTCAGCAGCAGCATCAGGCCCGCGCTCTGGCAGTACCGGGTGACCTCCTCGATCGCCACGCAAAGCCCCACCATGCCGGCCCCGGAGCCGCCCAGGTCCTCCGGGATCGGCAGCGCCGTCAGGCCGGCGTCGACCATGGCCCGGAAGAGCGGCCCCGGGTATTGCATGGTCTGGTCCGCTTCGGCCGCCCGCGGTTCCACCTCCTTCCGCGCGAAATCCCGGGCCACCGCCCGCAGTTCCTCGTAGGAAGGGTCCAGCTTCACCAGCGTCATGGCTCTTCAACCGTCCTCAGTTAGTCGATCATGGAGAGAAGCGTCGCCGTGCCGAGCCCGCCGCCGCAGCACATGGTCACCAAGGCCCGGTCGGTTCCGGACCGCTCCAGTTCATGAAGCGCGGTCGTCACCAGCCGTGCCCCGGTCGCGCCGACCGGGTGGCCGAGCGCGATGGCACCACCGTTGACGTTGACCCGGTCGGGATCGGCGCCCAACTCCGCCTGCCAGGCCAGCACGACGCTCGCGAACGCCTCGTTCACCTCGAACCGGTCGATGTCGGCGAGGCTCAGGCCGGTGCGGGCGAGGATCGCGCGGGTGGCTGGGATCGGCCCGGTCAGCTTCAGCACGGGGTCGACGCCGACAGTCGCTTGCGCCAGGATCCGGGCGCGCGGGCGCAGCCCGACCGCAGCCGCATGCGCCGCGGAGGTCAGCACCACGGCGGCGGCGCCGTCCGAGAGCTGCGACGAGCTGCCCGCGGTCAGCCGCCCTTCCGACCGGAACGCCGGTTTGAGCCCGCCCAGCCCGTCAAGGGAGCTGGCCCGGAGGCCCTCATCACGGGTCACCCCGGCCAGTGGCAGCACCTCGCGGTCGAACCGGCCGGTGGCCCATGCCTCAGCCGCCCGGTCCTGCGAGGCGAGCGCGAACTCGTCGCACGCCCGCCTGTCGAGGTTCCAGCGGTCGGCGATGCGCTCGGCCGACTCCCCCTGGTGGACGACCTCGTACCGGGCCCGGTAGGCGTCATTGAGCGGCTCTCCCGGGCCGGCCTCGACCGCGGTGCCGAGCGGTAGCCGCGACATCGACTCGACCCCGGCGGCGACCACGACCTCCGCCGCCCCGCTCGCGACGAGCGCGGCACCGAGGTTGACCGCCTGCTGGGACGAGCCGCACTGCGCGTCGATCGTCGAACCCGGCACTTCGGCCGGGAAGCCGGCGGCCAGCGCCGCGTTGCGGGCGATGTTGTAGCCCTGTGCACCGGCCTGGGTGACGCATCCGGCCAGTACCTGCGTGACGTCGGCCGGGGTCAGCCCGGCACGGTCGACGGCCGCGGTCAGCACATGTCCGAGCAGGTCCACCGGGTGCGCCCCGGAGAGCCCGCCCTTCCGCCGCCCGATCGGGCTCCGCACGGCGGAGAGCAAGACCACGTCGTTCATACCCGGGCCCCCTTCCAGGCGTGACCGAGCGCGGTGATGTGCTCCAGGGTCTCCACGTGCCCCGGTCCCGCAGGATGCCGGACGGTCAGCAGCACGATGTCGGCGCCGGTCCGGTCGACGACGTCCTGCGCCTGCGCGACGCAGTCGTCGGCGCTGCCCAGCACGAAGCGGTCCGCCGCCAGGTCGTCGAACGAGCCCGTATAGGCACCGCTCTTGCGGTAGTAGCCGAAGACGGGCGCGATCGCCGGCTCGAAGGCCCCGCGAGCGGTGGCGACGTCGGTATCGACCCAGGCCTCGCGCATGACGATGACCGGGCCGATGCCGCCGGCCGCCCGGTAGGCCGCCGCCATCTCCGCGATCTCGGTGATGGTGCGGATCGGGTCGGCGATCCAGCCGTCTGCCAGCTCGGCCGCCCGCCGCACTCCGGTGCGCGACCAGCTGCCGAGCCAGATCGGCGGCCGGGGCACCGACAGCGGCCGGGGCCGCAGCCGGAAGGACGGGAACGCGACGTGGGCACCGTCGAAGGCGGCGTCCTCGCTGGAGAGCAGAGCGCCGAGGCCGGTCAGGGTCTCGGTCAGCACGGCTCCCCGATCGGCGAGGCCGACGCCGAACGGGGCAAGGTCCGACTCCTGGTAGCCGGCGCCGACACCGAGCGCGAACCGGCCGCCGGAGAGATTGTCGAGCATCGTCACCTGCTCTGCGAGGTGCACGGGGTGGTGCCCGGGCAGCACCAGCACTCCGGTCGCGACCGTGATCCGAGACGTGCGCGCGAGCAGGTGCGCGGCGAGCGTGAGAGGGGCGGCATAGCCGACCGGGAGGCCCTGGTGATGCTCGGGCAGCATCACCACGTCGAGGCCGGCGGCGTCGGCGGCCTCGGCCTCCGCTGTCAGCTGCGCGAGGTAGTCGCCAACGGTCGGAGCCGTCGAGGTCAGCGGCATGCAGATCCCCAGGCGGGGCGCGCTCATGAGGCCTCCGGCAGTTCGATGGCGAGCAGGCGGGCGTATTCGGCCTGGACGTGCGCGCGCTCGGCCTCGGTGCGGCTCGGCGCCGACAGCGCGATCCCGCCGTCGGCGAGTACGAGGCAGCGGTCGGCGACCCGGATCGCCTCACCGACGTTCTGCTCCGCGACCATGACCGCGCGGCCCTGGGCCGCGAGCGAACCGAAGACGTCGAAGACGGCCGCGACGAGCTTGGGCGCGAGCCCGAGCGAGGGTTCGTCGATGAGCAGCACTCCGGGGCCACCGATCAGCGCCCGGCCGACCGTCAGCATCTGCTGCTCGCCGCCGCTCAGCGAGCCGGCCTTGAAGTCGATGCGCTCGCGCAATCGGGGAAAGAGTTCCAGCACCTCCTCGATGCCCGGTGCCTCGCGGCCGGTGAGGGCACCGATCCGGAGGTTCTCGCGCACGGTCAGCCCAGTGAAGAGACGGCGGCCCTCCGGGGCGAGGATCACGCCGGCCCGGGCGAGCTTCTCGGTGCGCAGGTTGGTCACGTCACGGCCGCCGACCGTCACCGTGCCCGAACGGGCCTGGACGAGGCCGCTGAGCGTCTTGAGCAGGGTGGTCTTGCCGGCACCGTTGGGACCGAGCAGGGCGACCACTTCGCCCGGGGCCGCGGAGAAGCTGACGCCGCGCAGGACCGGCGTCGCCAGGTATCCGCAGACCAGGTCCTGTACCTCGAGCGCGCTCACTGGTGCACCCCCAAATAGGCTTCGATGACCTCGGGATGGCGCCTGACATCGGCCGCCGTGCCATCGGCGATCAGCCGACCCGAGTCGAGCACGCTGATCCGCTCGCAGAGGCCGAAGACGAGCGGCACGTCGTGCTCGATGACGACGATCGTGGTGCCGAGCCGCTCGCGGGCGGTGGTCAGCAGGCCGACGAGCCTTTCCCGCTCGTCGCGGTTGAGCCCGGCCGCTGGCTCGTCGACGAGCAGAACCTGCGGCGCGCTGAGCAGCGCACGTAGTGTGTCGGCGAGCTTGAGCACCGGGTAGGGCGCGTTCTTGGCGAGCACCGGCAGCCAGGACTCCAGCCCCAGCTCGCCGATCAACTCGTCGACCCAGCCGAGGGTGCCGCGCCGCTCGCGGGGCGCGCGGCGCCGGGCGATGTCGAGGTTCTCCCCCACGGAGAGCCGGCCGGCGATCTCGGGGTGCTGGAAGGTGCGGGCGAGACCGGCGGCCGCCCGGTCGCGCGGCGGACGGCCGGTGAAGGTCCGACCGCCGAGCCGCACCTCGCCGGCGTGGGCGCGCTGCTCGCCGGCGATGACGTTGACGAGCGTGGACTTGCCTGCGCCGTTGGGCCCGATCAGCCCGCGGATCTCGCCGGGCGCGATGGTGAGGCTGACGTCGTCGACGGCGCGCAGGTTCCCGAACGTAACGGATACCGCGGCGACCTCGACGGCGGGGGACGCCGAATCTCGCTCGGATGCCGGAGCCACCGCAGTCTCCTTTCCTGGGGTTTGCCGATGGCGGGGTGTCCGGCGGACCGGCCGGGGGTGGGCCGGTCCGCCGGTTACGAGCCGATGGCCCGAGGGGGCCGGCGGCAGGTCACTGCCCTGTGGGCATCTCGGTCGCGTCGGCCACCTGCACCCACTCGCCCTTCTTGAACTGGATCAGGTAGGACTTGTTGGGCCCGGTGTGCTTGTCCGCGCTGTAGGTGACGCTCGGCACCACCCCGATCTGGCGGGTCTGGAAACTGTTGAGCGCCTTGAAAAGACCGTCCCAGGTGGGCTGGGCACCGTCCTTCGTCATCTCCTTGAACGCCTCCAGGAAGACCTGGCAGGACGCGTACCCGTTGAGCGGCAGGCCGCTAGGCGGCACGTCCGGGTAGTACTTCTTCATCGCGTTCTTGAACGCCTCCACCGCCGGGGTGTCGGTGAAGAACGGGGTCAGGTAGTAGTTGAAGTAGGTGCCCTCGACGGTCTCGGGGTCGAGCTTGACGACGTCCTCGTTGGCGTTGTAGTACGCCGCGAGCCACGGCACATCGACCCCGGCGCCCATCACGCCCGCCTTGCCCTTGACCAGCGCGTTCGGGTAGCCCCAGGCGATGACCGCGTCGGGCTTGGCCTTCGCGATCTTCTGCGACATCGACGTGTAGTCGGTGTCGGTGGCGGTGTGCGGAACGTCGGCCACCAGTTCGGCGCCCTTGCTCTTCACGAAGTCGGCCATCACCGTGTGCACGCTCTGCCCGACGTCGTCGTTCTGGTAGAGGAGTGCGATCTTCTTCGCGTCCATCTCCTGGATCGCGTGCTGCGCCATGTACATGGCCTGGTAGCTGTAGGGCGGAATGGTCGGGAAGACGTTCTCGACGACCTTGCCGACGAACGGGTCGCCGGACATGCCCGGGAAGTAGGGAATGCCGGTCTGCTGGACGTACGGCAGCACCGCGTTGTTCGACGGGGTGCCCGGCCCCCATAGGAGCGCGAAGGCCTTCTTGGTGTCCACCAGGCTCTTCACCTCCTGAAGGGCCCGGGTGGGGTCGCCGCCGGTATCGTTGGCGGTGTACTGGAACTTCCAGCCGTTGACGCCGCCGGCATCGTTAGACGCTTTGAGGCAGGCCTCGACCGCCTGTGTGGTCTGGTTCTGCGAGGCGTAGGCGCCGGAGGCGAGCCGCCAGCCCCCGAGGGTCACAGTCTTGGTGGAGTCGTCCACCCCCGGTGCCGCGGCCCCGCCACCGGAATCGCCTCCGCCCGCCGCGCATCCCGTGAGGGCGAGGGCGACCGTGGTCACGGCCGCGAGGAAGCCCCAGCTTCTGGCGCGTTTTTCGGACATGTCATGTCCTCTCTCAAGCGTCGAGCGACCTGTAGCGAACGATCGCTCCAATTGATTTGGCGGACTTCACACCCCTCAGGTGACGCACTGCGATCGGTAGTTCTACGTAGCGATATGTGACTGGACGGCGGCGGGAGGGGCATCGGGCGCCGTCGGCGCGACCGGCTCGCCGCGTGGCCTCCGGCGGCGGCTGAGCACGTCCGCTCCGGACATGTCGCGGGGCAGAATGAACAGCGCCAGGATCAGCGCGAGCCCGAAGAACATGATCGAGAACTCTTGGCTCTCCTTGAACGCCACCGGAACGAGCACGACGATCGCCGTGCCCCAGAACGCTCCGGTGACCGAGCCGCCGACGACGGCCGCCACGAACAGCAGCAGAGCGAGGTCGAGCGTGAACGAAGTGGGAGAGACGATCCCGGCATGGACAGCGGAGAGCGAGCCCGCAACGCCCCCCAGGGTCCCGCCGATCGCCAGCACCGCGACCTGCCACCACTGGGGGGACAGGCCGATACTGCGGGCGGCCTTCGGCGCGTCGGAGGCGAGCACCATCCGCCGCCCCAGTGGCGAGTTGCGGAACGCGATCAGGGCGAAGAACACGATGATCGCGATAGTGGCGACCATCAGGTAAAGCTGGTCGCCGGTGAGCGGCACGCCGCCGATCGCGGGCCGTTCCACGACCTTGCCGTTGCCGCCGCCGGTCAGTCCGATCCAGTTGTAGGCGGCCTCGGGCAGGGCGAGGGCGAGGGCGAGCGTCATCGCCGCGAAGTAGGCGCCTTTGAGCCGGGCCGAAGGGAGCGCGACCAGCACCGAGACGGCGGCGGCACCGAGCGTGGTCAGGATGATCGCGAGCAGCCAGCCGCCGCCCGCGTCTGTGATGAACCAGGCGGTCGCATACGCCCCGGCCCCCATGAACGCGTTCTGTGCCAGCGAGAACTGGTGGCCGTACGTCATGATCATCGCCAGTCCGGCCACCGCGATGAAGTAGATGAGCCAGGTGCCGAGGCTCATCTGCCACTCCACGCCGAGGATCGCGGGAGCGGTGATGACGATGACGACCATCAGGGCGTGCAGCAGCCACTGCGGCGCGTGCCCGAAGAGTGCCCGCTGCCGAACGGTTTCGCCGGCCTGCCCGGCCATCGCCAGGATCCGGTGCCAGCGACGCATGATCGACCCGGCGCGCTCGCCCTCGGCGGCGTGCGTCGCGTCCTCCTGCTCACCGAGCAGGCCCTGCGGCCGGAGCCAGAGGAACACCAGGATCACCGCGTAGAGGATCAGGTTGCGGAACTGGAGCGAGATGTAGGTGCCGCCGACGTTGAGCACGAGCGCCACCCCGGCGCCGCCGGCCACCGTGCCGTAGAACGAGGAGAACCCGCCGATTACCGCCGCGGCGAACGCCGTGATCAGGATGACGTTCATGGTGCCCGGGCTGAGGAACAGCAGGGGCGCCAGGAGCACGCCGGCCAGCCCGGCCATCGATCCGCCGACCACCCAGGACAGCGTCCGGACCCAGCTGACGTTGATGCCCGCGAGGCGCGCCGCGACCGGGTCCTCGAACGTCGCACGCAGCCGGAGACCCACGTCCGTGCGAAGCAGCACCATCGTCAGCAGGCCGACGACCGCGAGGCTGATCGCGACGACGAGCACGTCGTACCCGGTGACGTTGGCGAAGATGGGCTTGTCGTTGAACGGCGCCGAGACGCCGCGTTCCTCGTGGCCCCAGAGGCGGATGATCAGGAACTGCAGGACGAGTGAGACGCCGAACGTCGCGATCACCAGTTCCAGCGGCGTGCGCTGGTAGAGCCGGCTCAGCAGGAGCCGCTCGACGAGGAACCCGAGCAGCGCGCCAATCGCGATGCCGCCCAGCACGCCGACGAAGAACGGAAGCTTCCAGACGGTCACGAGCTGGTACGAGACGTAGCCGCAGAACGCCGCCATCATCCCGTGCGCGAAGTTGAACACCCGTGTGGTCTTGTAGATGGCCACCAGGCCGAGCGCCATGATGGTGTAGAGCGACCCGGTGATGATGGAGCTAGCGAGGACGGCGCTCATGCTCGGCCTCCAGTTCTCTGCTGATGATCAGGCGCTGGATCTCGGACGTGCCGGTGCCGATGGTTTCGAGCTGCGCGTCGGCGACGTAGCGCCCGATCGGGAAATCAGCGGTGAGCCCGTAGCTGCCGTGTACCTGCATGGCCTCGGTGGCGACGGCGCGGGCGGTTTCGGTGGTGAACAGTTTCGCGACCGACGCGGCGCGATGGAACGGCAGGCCGGCATCGGCGAGCGCGGCCGCCCGGTAAACGAGCAAGGTGGCCGCGTCGATCCCGACCACCATGTCGGCCAGCTTGAACGCGACCGCCTGGAAGGACCGGATCGGACTGCCGAACTGCTGACGCTGGGAGGCGTAGTCGTTCGCGGCGTCGAAGCAGGCCCGGGCTAGGCCGAGTGCGCGGGCCGCATGCACCACACGCTCACCATCGAAGGTGGACATCAGCTTGGCGAAGCCGTTCAGATCGCCGCCGAGCAGGTCCGATTCGTCCACTGCGCAGCCGTCGAAGGCCAGTATCGCCGTGTCCGAGGAGCGCACCGAGGTCTTGCGCATCTTCTCGACCGTGATGAGGCCCGGGGCATCCCGTCGCACGACGAAAAGCCCGATGCCCCGGTGGCCCGCGTCGGGATCGACGACGGCGGCGACGATGTAGAAGTCGGCCAGCGTGCCGTTGGTGATGAAGACCTTGCTGCCGCTGATCCGGTAGCCATCGGGGGTGCGTTCCGCGCGTGCCTTGATCGCACGGACGTCAGAGCCCGTATCCGGCTCGGTCACCGCGAGCGAGCCGACCATCTCGGCCGAGCCGAGCCCGGGCAGCAGTGCGGCCTTCTGCACCTCAGTGCCGAAAGCGCGGATGATACCGGGGACGACCGTGAGCTGGACGATGAGCGAGGTCGCGAAGCCGGCGCAGACCTTGGCGGTCTCCTCCACGAGCATGACCTCCGCCTGCAGGCCCGCATCGGAACCTCCGTACTCCTCCGGTACCCGCAGTCCGAGCAACCCGGCCTTGGCCCAGCGGTCGAAGAGCTCGCGCGGGAATGCCTCGTCACGCTCTGCGGCGGCGACCAGTGGCGCCACCTCCCTGGCCGTGAAGGCGGTGACGACCTCGCGCAGCTCCTCGACCTCTGCCGGCGGAGCGTAGGCGGCCGTCATGCCGGCTGGAACCGCAGCAGGGTCACCTCGTCGGTGACGGCGTCGAAGACCGCGGTGACCGGCTGGTCGATGGCGAGCGCGTCCAGGTCGTCGGTCTCGATGGTGGCCACGACGCGCGGGCCCTCGTCGAGTTCGACCACGGCGTAGGCGTAGGGCACGTCGGCCTTGAACGCCTCGAAGGGCGCGCGGTGGATGACCGTGAAGGAGTAGATCTTCCCGGTGCCGACCATCTCGTCCCAGCCGAGATCGGTTCCGCCGCAGTGCCGGCAGATCGAGCGAGGATAGAACTGGAGCCGCTCGCAGCTCGTACAGCGCTGCATGAGAAGCCGTCCGGCGCGCAGGCCGTCCCAGTACGGCGCCGCCTCCGGCGCCGGTGTGGGCAGCGGCTTGACATTCACGTCGATGGCCACGGGTTCTCCCCTCTACGCAGCTCTCCGTGCCGGTCCACCCGGGTACGGAGCAGCTCCAGTTCTTCCTCGGCGGGTGCGGCCGTCTCGCCGACCGTCTCGGGGATCTCCAGTTCGAAACCGGTCGCCGCGACGATGTCACTCACCGTCACGCCCGGATGGGCTGTGCGCAGCCGCATCCGTCTCGTCGCCTCCGGAAAGTCGAACACCCCCAGCGGGCTGATGCACAGCTCAGGCCCGCCGCGGAGGCCCAGCCCCTCCCGTGCCCCGGTGGTGCCGTCAAGCCAGCCGGGACAGCTTATGTAGTCACATTTCGCAACAAATGTCGATGGCGAGTGACGATTAAGTAGAATGTTGAACGATTCCGCCACCGCGGTGACGGACGGCGTCCCGACGCTGCCCGCGCCGCGCATCGCCGGTCTTCCGTCACGCGCCGTGACCCCGAGCAGGTTCGAGTTGCCGTAGGGATCGACCTGCAGCGCGCCCACGAAGAATCCGCGCCAGTGGGCGACCCGGCGCATCCCGCCGAAGATGTCCTCGACCACCCGGTAGTGCTCGGCCCAGCGCGCCCCCCGCCAGTCGGTGACGTAGGAGAACCGGTCGATCACGGGGTTGTGGTAGATGTTCGTGGTCGTCATGGAGATCAGCATTCGCATGCTGGGGCCGCGCATGAGGTGGCCGAGCACCGTGCCCGCCCGGATGGCGGGCAGGGCGGCGCCGACGAAGGCCGGCCGGTGGTCCTCGATCTGGCGCGAGATCAGGCAGGCCAGGAACTCCGGATAGGTGTAAGAGGTCGTCGACGTCGTCACGGGTGCTCCCCCAGTCCGAACAGCCGCCGCAGGCCGATGAGGTCGAGGTAGTCATGGTGGTCGGCGCAGCCGTACACGTAGCGATCGAGCCACTCGGCCAGCGTGGCGCCACCGGACTTGGCCGCGGCCACGTAGTCGTGCAGGAAGTCCTCGTCCTCCACGAAGTAGCCGGGGCTCGCGTAGGGATGCGCGCCGCCGGGCGCGTGGACCACCATGTCGGCGTCGGGGATGGTGGTGAGCCAGGGGGCGCGGCGGATGCCTTCGTTGCTCTCGATCCTTTCGACCTGCACAACCGTCAGGTCGGCCGCCTGGCTCTGCAGACGGTCGGCGAAGCCCGTGCCGATGGGCTGCACGTTGCCGTAGGCGTCGGCGGTCGCGGCGTGCAGGATGGCGACGTCCAGCGGCAGTGCCCGGACCGCGAGCAGTGCCGGGCCGCCGAACGGGTCCTCGATCGGGCGCAGGTCGGGGTTGCGGTCGGGCAGCGCGGTGCCGACGCCGCCGCGCCAGGCCTGGAACGGGACAAGCTGTGCCGCGGCCCGCAGGCCCTGGACCCAGATCCCCTCGTCGACCTCGCGAACCGCGACGTCACCGTGCTCCACCGCACGCCGGTAGGCCGGGCCGATGGAGGCGAGCCGCTCGGCGCCGACATAGGAGCAGACGACCTCCCGGACGCAGCCGGCGGCGATCAGCAGGTCCACGTCCAGGCCGGCCATCGGGCCCGCGACGACGGTCAGGTCCCGTGCGCCCTGCCGGATCACCTGGTGCAGCAGGGCCATCGGGTGGCTGGAAGTGCCCAGCCCACCCACACCGATGGTCATGCCGGATTCGACGCACCGGGCGGCCGTGGCCATGTCGGCGACGACGCGCTCCCTTGTGGCGGTCATAGACCGAGTCCTCTCGCGATGATGTCCCGCTGGACGTCCGAGGCTCCGCCGCCGATCTCGTACATCTTGGCGTCGCGGAAGTGCCGTTGGACGACCCTGTCCTTGGTGTAGCCGTGGCCGCCTTCGAACTGGACCGCCTGGTGGGCCGCCTCCATGTACGTCTCGGTGGCCGCCAGCTTGGCGACCGAGGCGTCGAGGTGCACCGGGGCGCCGGTGGCGAGCCCGTCCGCGACGGCCATCGTCGCCAGCTCGGCCGCGTCGATCCGCATCGCCAGGTCGGCGAGGCGGTGACGGACCGCTTGGAGGTCGGACAACGGTCGGCCGAACTGCCGGCGCTCACGCAGGTAGCCGATCGCGTGTTCGAGCAGCAAACGGGACCCACCCGTCGCGATCGCCGCCGTGGCGAGCCGCTCCATGTCCAGGCCGCTGCGCAACAGCCGCCAGCCCTCACCGTCGCCGCCCACCCGCGCGCTCGCCGGGACGCGGGCGCCGGTAAGCGTGACCACCGCGGTCCCGGTCGCCCGGACGCCGAGCGTGTCCAGCCGTTCGGCTCGCATGCCGGGATTGCCGGCCCACACGACCAGCGCGAGGATGCCGTCCCGGCCCGAGCTCCCCGGCTCCCGGGCGAGGACCAGCACCGCGTCGGCGACGTGCGCGCCGGTCGCGTACAGCTTCTCGCCGTCGATGACGTAGCCGTCGCCGTCGTGGCGCGCCGTGGTGGCGAGGGCCGTCACGTCGCTGCCGGCACCGCGCTCGGAGGCGCCGAACGCCATGTGGATGTCGCCGCGGGCGAACCGCGGTAGCAGCCCGGCGCGTTGCTCCGGCGAGCCGAACCGTTCCAGGACGGTCGCGCAGAGCTGCTGCCGGACGATCAGATTGGCGAAGTCGGGAAACGCCCGGCCTGCCTCGCTGAAAAGGATCGCAAGCGCGGTGGCGTCCTCGCCTCGGCCGCCGTATTCGGCGGGCAGGCAGGCGCCCAGGAGACCGGCCTCGCCGGCGGCCTTGAACAGCTCTTCCGGGAAGCGGCCCCGGGCGTCGCACTCGTCGGCGTACTCCGGGGTGCAGTGCTCGGCGAAGAAGGCCCGGAACTCTTCCCGCAGGACGCTCTCGCGCGTGTCTTCCGTGAGTCTCATCCGATCCGCTCCCGGTCCCATGTCTTCGGCCCGACTCCCCGGTCGCGCAGCCGGAACTTCTCCACCTTGCCGGTCTGGGTGCGTGGCAGCCCGTCGGCGATCTCCCAGTACCGCGGCACCATGTAGCGCGGCATATGCTCAGCGCAGAAAGCGGTCAGCTCATCGAGGCGCGGCTCCTGGCCGCGCTTCGGCACGATCACCACCATGACGTCCTCTTCGGAGAGCGCGGACGGCACGCCGAACGCGGCGCAGTCCTCCACCTGGGGCCAGCGCGCCACGACCGACTCGACCTCCCAGGACGAGATGTTCTCGCCGCGCCGGCGGATCGCGTCCTTCGCACGGTCGACGAACGTGTAGTAGCCGTCGGCGTCGCGCCTGGCGAGGTCGCCGGTGTGGAACCAGAGGTTGCGGAACGCCGCCGCCGTCGCCGCGGGCATGTTGTAGTAGCCGGACATCATCGAGTGGGGCCGGTGCGGGCGGGTGACGATCTCGCCGACCTCCCCGTCGGGGACCTCTTCGTCGTCCGCGTCGACCAGGCGCACGTCGAACGCGCCGATCGGCTTGCCGCATGTGCCGCCCCGGACGTCGTCGAGCGAATTCCACAGCACGACGTTGGCCTCGCTGGAACCGTAGATCTCCACGAACCGGAGGCCGAAGCGTTCCTGGAACGCCGGCAGTATCGCCGGGGGTGCGGGCGCGCCGAACGCGATCCGCAGCGGATTGTCCCGGTCATCGTCCCCGGCCGGCACGGCGTGCAGCAGGGACACCGTCGAGCCCATCATGTTGGCCGAGGCGGCACCGAAGCGCCGGACGTCGTCCCAGAACCGGGTGACACTGAAGCGTTCAGCGAGCGCGAGGACACCGTCGTTCGCGAGCGCCGGCATCGTCGCGAAGTACTGCGCCAGCGTGTGGAAGAGCGGGTAGGAGCAGTAGTGCGTCTCTCCGGGACGCAGCCCGAGCATCTTCACCGTCTCCTCGGCCCAGGAGATCGCGCAGCCGTGCGGGAGGACGACGCCTTTCGGCGGGCCAGTGGTGCCGGAGGTGTACATCACCGCGGCGTGGTCGCCCGGCCCGACCACCGGAAGCGTGCGGGCGGCCACCGGCAATGACCGGAGTGGACGGACAGCGAGCCCGCGAGGATCGTCGGGAAGCTCGCCCCGCGCAAGGACGACGCGCAGATCGGTCAGGTCTTCGCGGATCTCCAGGACCCGGGCCAGCAGGTCACTGTCAGCGATCAGCACCCGGGCCTCGCAGTTGTTGAGCACATAGGCGAGACCGTCGCGGCGGTACTCGGTGTTGACCGGCACCTCCACGGCGCCGGCGAGGTTGACGGCGAACCAGCACCGGTGGAAGTCGAGCGAGTTGTGCAGGGCTATCGCGACCGTGTCCCCCGGCCGGACGCCGATCTCCACAAGTCCCGATGCCAGGCGCAGCGCGTCGGCGTAGAGCTCCCCGTAGCTGATCGTCTCGTCCTGGAAACGCAGCGCGGGCAGGGAGCCGTTGCGCTCCGCCTTGGTCCGCAGGAACGTTGGAATCGTGCGGTCACGGCCGCTGAGGACCTGCATCACACGGCTCCTTCCGCGCGTAGCACGGCCGGGTCGAGGCCGAGCCCGGTCAGCACTTCGTCGGTGTGCGCGCCGAGCGCCGGCGCGGGCGTGTGAGCACCGTCGCCGAAGCGCGTCACGGGCGTCGCCAGCTGGCGCCCGGCACCGACCTGGATGGTCAGGCCGCGGGCCGCGAAGTGGTCCGAGTCGGCCGCCTCCTCGGGCGTCAGCACCGGCATGAAGCACGAGTCCTCGGCGCCCAGCAGCTCCTCCCACTCGGCGCGGGTCTTCGTCGCGAACACCTCGCGCAGCGTTTCCTCGGCCTCCCTCGTCTGGTGTGAATCGACGAGACCGGGCCGACCGATCACCGCGCACGTGCGGCGCCAGAACTTCTCCTCGTAGTCGGCGATCGTCACGTAGCCGTCCTTGGCCCGGTAGATGCCGTAGTTCGCGTGGCCGCCGTTAAGCGGCAGTCCGCCGGGCTCGTACGCGACGCCGGCGCCGAGCCAAGCCGACAGGTGGTTGACGAGCCCGAGCGTCGAGCCGTCCAGCATGGACACGTCGAGGAAGCGGCCGCGGCCGGTGCTCCCGCGTTCGAGCAGGCCGACGAGCACCGCGACGGCCGCCGTGATGCCTCCGCCCCACACGTCGGCGATCTGCGGGCCGACGAGCGCCGGCGCCTCGCCGGCCGCACCTGTCAGCGCGGTGATTCCGGCCGCCGCGAGGTAGTTGAGGTCATGACCGGGCCGCCTTGCATACGGGCCGGTCTGGCCGTACCCGGACAGCGAGCAGTAGACAAGGCGCGGGTTGAGCGCGGACAGCTCATTGAAGCCGGCGCCCAGCCGGTCCGCCACTCCCGGTCGAAAACCCTCGATGAGCACGTCCGCGTCGGCGGCCAGGCGGCGCAGCACGTCCTGACCTGCCGGTGTCTTGAGGTCGAGCGTCATCGAGCGCTTGTTGCGGTTGGCCGCCGCGAACATCGCGCCCATCTCGCCGGCCACCGGCGGCACCCAGCGCATGTAGTCGCCCTCGCCCGGTCGCTCGACCTTGAGCACGTCGGCGCCGAGATCGGCGAGGATGAGCGTGGTGACGGCACCTGGGAGCAGCTGGGTGAGGTCGAGCACCCGGAGGCCGGCACATGCACCCGTGCGGGTCATGATCGCAGCATCCCGGTGGGGTCGACCCGCGTCCGCAGGATCTCCAGCTCTTCGTCGGTCGGCTCGGGGGTGAACGGCACGTCGTCGGGGATGACCAGCTCGAATCCGGTCGCCTTCACGACGTCGTCGAGGGTCACGCCGGGGTGGATGGACTTGACGCGCATCCGCTTGGTCTCCGGCTCGAAGTCGAAGACGCCGAGCGGGGTGTAGCAGTAGCGCGGGCCGCCGCCCGGAATATGCCACTTCTCCCGGGTGCCCGGTCCATCGCCCCAGCCGAGCGCGGAGACGAAGTCCACCTTCGGCACGAAGATGCGCGGGTTGTGCGTCTGGCTGTAGAGGTAGTAGCGGTTGGTGAACGCGGCCATGTTGCCGGTGCCGACCCCACCGGGGCCGCGGAACTTCAGCCTCGAATGGTCGTCGCCGACGCCGAACAGGTTGGAGTTGCCGAACCGGTCGATCTGGATCCCGCCGACGTAGAAGATCCAGTTGGCTCGCTGCTTCATGTTGAGAAAGCCTTCATCGTGCGCCCAGTACGACTCGCCCCACTGCGCGGCCCGCCAGTCGGTGATGAACTCGAACGGCCGCAACTCCGGCACGTCCACGAGGTTGGCCCGGGTCCAGGAGAGCAGCACCAGCATGTTCGGGCCGTGCATCAGGTGAGCGAGCAGCACGGCCGCCCGCGGCACCGGCAGGTTGGCGCCGACCGGGACGCCGAGGCCGTCCTCCAGGTCCCGCGCCATCACGCAGGCCATGAGCTCCTTGGTCGTGACTTCGGTACGCATCAGAACTCGTTCAATCCGAAGAGCCGGCGGCTGCCGAGCCGATCGAGGTAGGCCATGTGATCCTCCGGTCCGTACACATAGGTGTCGAAGAACTCGTCGAGCAGGTCGCGGTCGTCCTTCGCTCGCCATCGTTCGGCGGCGGCGACGTAGTCCTTGAGGAACGGGATGTCCTCTAGGTAGTGGCCGAGGCTGGAGAACGGGTGCGCGCCGAACGGAGCCCGGACGACGTTCCGCACCAGCGATATCGAGGTGCGTTCGGGGGCTCGGCGGATCTCCTCGTTGGAGACGATCCGCTCGACCGAGACGATGACCTTGTCGGACGCCCGGGCGATGGCCCGGTCACCGAAGCCGCTGCCGACGTGCTGAATGTTGCCGTACGGGTCCGAGACGCTCGCGTGCAGCAGGGCGAAGTCCGGCGCGACCGCGGGCACGGCGATCAGCGGCTCGCCGCGGATCGGGTCATCGAAGACCTTGAGGTCGGGGTTGACCTCGGGGAACGAAGTCCCGACCAGGGCGCGCCAGGGCAGGAAGGGCAGGTTCTGCGCGGCCGCGTTGAGCGCGCAGTAGTACATCGCCTCGTCGATCTCCCAGATCTTCACATCGCCGGACTCGGCCGCCCGGCGGAAGGCGGGCCCGATGCCGACGATCGTCTCGCCGCCCACGTACGGACTGATCACCTTGGTGACGCAGCCGGCCGCGATCAGCATGTCGACCTCGAGACCCGAGGTCGCCGCACCCATCACGGTGAGCCCCTTCGGGCGGCGGCGGATCACCTCGCGGACGAGGCTCATCGGGTGGCCGGAGTTGGCGAACCCGCCGATGGCCACGGTCATGCCGTCGCGCAACCCGTCGAGGGCGGTCACCTCGTCCGTGACGACGACGCGGCGGTCGGTGGAGTTGACGCCTTTCACCCGAGCAGCTCCTTTGCGATGATGTTGCGCTGGATCTCGTTGGTCCCGGCCCCGATCGGATGGATCAACGCATCGCGCAGGTAACGCTGCATCGGATGCTCCATCGTGTACGAGTAGCCGCCCAGCACCCGCATCCCGTCTCCGGCGACGTCGACGCAGGTCTCGGTGGCCCACACCTTCGCCATCGACGCGGCGCGGGTGGAGGACAGGCCGTTCGCCTCCAACCACGCCGCCCGGTGTGTCAGCAGGCGGGCCTGCCGCAGCCGCACGTGCGCGTTCGCGAGCCGGTGCCGGATCGCCTGGAAGGACCCGATCGGCACGCCGAACTGCTCGCGCTCCTTGGCG
The DNA here is from genome assembly GCF_004348515.1 of Actinomadura sp. KC345. Classification (GTDB taxonomy): domain Bacteria; phylum Actinomycetota; class Actinomycetes; order Streptosporangiales; family Streptosporangiaceae; genus Spirillospora. The sequence goes on from NZ_SMKH01000003.1 coordinate 43,848, forward strand.
TAGGCGACCGCGTAGTCGAGCGCCGCCTGGCCGGTTCCCAGAGTCATGGCGGCGCAGGCGATGCGCTCGCGGTTGAGGCTCGCGACGGTGTAGCGCCAGGCCTCGTTCTCCGTGCCGAGCAGGGCGTCCGCGGGCAGGTCCACGTCGTCGAAGAAGACCACGCAGGTGTGGTACGGCCTGAGGCCGAGCTTGGGCATCCGCTGGATGGTGATGCCGGGTGTCTCCGGGTCGACGAGGAATATCGAGAGCCCGTCCCTGCCCGGCCCTCCGGTGCGGGCGATCAGCAGGATGACCGATGCCATGTCCGCGCCGGTGCAGAACATCTTCTGCCCGTTGATCCGCCAGCCGTCGCCGGTCTTGCGTGCGGTCGTGCGGACGCTCGCGGCGTCGGAGCCCGCCGACGGCTCGGTCAGGGCGTAGCTGACGTAGGCCGTGCCTGCGGAGATCGCCGGCAGCCAGGCCTGCTTCTGCGCCTCCGTGCCGACGTCGCGGATCGTCTTGCCACAGGTCAGCACCGTCACGAGGAAACACGCGGCGAGCGGCGTCATCGCGTAGCCCAGCTGCTCCACGACCAGAGCCTCGTCGAACGCATCCCCGCCGGAGCCGCCGTACTCTTCGGTGAACGGCAGTCCCTGCCAGCCGAGGTCGCCGAGTCCACGGTAGATCTCGTTCGGGAAGGTCTCGGTCTCGTCGGCCTCGCGGGCGAGGCTCAGCGGCACCTTCTTCGCGAGGTAGTCGCGGGCGGAGTCGCGCAGCGCGGCCTGTTCGGGCGAGAGGGTGAAGTCCATCAGATGCTCCGTTCCACGAGCCGGACCTTCGCGGCGCCCGGGGGTTCCAGCTCACCGGCCGGCACGATGCGCACGTCGGCCCGGAACGAGAGCCGGCTGCGGATCGCGGAGGAGATGTCGCGAGCGAGTTCGTCGTGTGCGTCGGCGGGCGTGTCGGGCGCGTGCTCGACCTTGAGCATGAGGTTCTCGTTGGTGACGTGGCCGGCGAAGTCGAGCACGATCCGCATGGCGCCGGTGGTGCGCGGGGCGAAGTCGGCGACGACTCCCTGCACGGCGGTGGGCCAGACGTTGATGCCCCGCACCAGCAGCATGTCGTCAGTACGGCCCTCGCAGCGCAGCTTGTAGCTGGTGCGGCCGCAGGCACAGTCGGTGTCGATGATCTGGACCATGTCGCCGCTCCGGAAACGGATCAGTGCCGACGCCTCGCGTTGCAGCGCGGTGTAGAGCAGTTCGCCGGTGGCGCCCGCGACGGGCTCGACGTGACGACCCGTGACCGGATCGACGATCTCCGGGAGCACGAGGCCCTGCCCGATGAAGTGCATGCCGTCGCGTTCGGGGCACTCCGCCCAGACGATCGTCGCGATGTCGGAGTTGCCCAGCACCTCGCAGCAGGTGGCTCCCCAGCCGTCCTGGATCCGCGCGCGGATCGCCGGGAGACCACCGCCGGGCTCGCCGCCCACCACCAGCTTCGCGATCGCGAGGTCGTTCGCCGACACCCCGATCGTCTCCATGCATTTGTCGGCGAGGTAGAGCGCGAAGTTCGGCGCGGTGCACATCGCGACCGCCTCCTGCTCCTTCGCAACGGTCAGGATCTTGTGCAGACCGGCTTCCGCGCCGACCGGGATGACCGTCGCGCCGAGGTGCGCGAGCATCCGGACCACCGGCACCCCGCCGGTGAATCCTTTGCTCAGCGACCAGGCGTGCAGCACCACGTCGCCCTTGCGGAAGCCGGCCGCGTAGAAGGCGCGCGCACCGAGTTCGTTCCAGGTCGCAATGTCGGCCTCGGTGACGCCGAGGTAGGACGGCGACCCCGTGGTGCCGGAGGTCGCCTGGATCTGCACCAGCCGCGCGCGGTCGACGCCGAGGTGGCGCCCCAGCGGGGGCGCAGCGGCGAGCGAGGCGCGGATTTCCCGCTTGTCTGTCGTCGGGATCCTCGTCAGGTCGTCCCAGTCACGAATCTGGTATTCCGGGCCGATCCCAGCGGCGTCGAACAGGTCCGCGTAGAACGGCGAGCGGGATCGCACGTCGGCGATCTGGCGGGTCACGCGCGTGAAGGCGTCGGCCACGACCTCGTCCCACGGCGCGCTCTCGGCGGCGGCGTAGACGTCAACATTCTGTCCCACGAGGCACCTACCTGGTTATGGAGCGAGCGCTCCATCTATAAAGTCAGACAGTCTTCGGGATGTCAAGGGCCATCCGGGGCCTGATCAGCTCAGATTGGGCCGACGCAACCGCAGGCCGGCGGCCTCGCAGTCCCAGCTGTCGGCGGTCACGCCGGCCTCGCGCAGCCGGTACTTCTGAACCCGCATGCTCGGCGTCTTCGGCAGTTCCGCGGCGAAGCGGATGTAGCGCGGGACCATGTAGTAGGGCAATCGCTCCGCGCAGAAGTCGAACAGCTCGCGCGGCACCACCGGCGCGCTCGTCGTCGCCACGAGCATCACGTCATGCTCTCCGAGCGGCGACGGCACGCCGATCGCGGCTGCCTCGACGACGCCCGGAAAGGTCGCCGCGATCGATTCGATCTCCCAGGCCGAGATGTTCTCCCCGCGTCGGCGGATCGAGTCGGTCTTGCGCTCGACGAACGCGAGGTATCCGTCCGCGCATCGCTGTACGAGATCGCCAGTGTGATACCAGAGGTCGCGCGTTACGGCCACGGTCTCCCGATCACGCCCGAGATAACCGGACATCATCGAGGCCGGTTCGCGCGGCCGCACCAGCAGCTCACCCTCGCCGGCCGGCGCGCCGTACTCGTCGACGACCGATATCTCGTAGTGTGGCGAGGGCAGCCCGACCGCGCTCGGCTCGACCGCGTCGTAGGGTTGGACGACGGTGAGACCCTGCTCTGTGGATCCGTAGCCACACAGGATGCGCACTCCGAACCGGTTCTCGAACTCCCGGCCGAAGCCGGCCGGCCACGGAATGCTCCACACCACCCGGACGCGGTGCGCGCGGTCGTGTGCGTCCGGCGGTTGCTGGTGCAGCAACGGCGTCATCGAGCCGAACGACCAGATGTGCGTGGCACCCAGCTCGGCCATCCGCTGCCAGAAGCCGCGGGGCGAGAAGCGGGTGTCCACGATCGCCTGTCCATGGTGGAGGAGGGCGAGCTGCACGTTCACCGCCTGCGCGGTGATGTGGTAGAGCGGCAACGGGGTGTAGAGCACATCGCCGGGACCGAACCGCACCGCCCGTCCGGTGTCGTCGGCCCAGCACATGAAGTAGCCGTGTGGACAGACGACACCCTTGGCCGGCCCGGTCGTACCGGAGGTGTACATGATCGCGATCGGATCGGCCGGCGTGAGATTCGCCGGCGCGACCGGGTCGGCGTCGGCCACCTCGTCCCACGGGACGTGACCGTGATCGGGGTCCGCCTGCCCGACCACCACGATGATCTTCAGCGGCAATGACGGCAACAGCGGCCGGACGACCGGCAGCAGGTCCGCCGCGACGATGAGCACGGTCGCGCCGCAGTCGGCGAGCACGTGGTGCAGCAGCGGTCCGCTCAGGTTCGTGTTGACCGGGACCTCGACCGCGCCGATCACAGCCGTGCCGAACCAGGCCAGCACGGCCTCCTCCCGGTTGGGCAGCATGACCGCCACCGGGTCGCGGCGTCGGACGCCGAGCCGCGCGAGCCCGCCACCGACCCGCAGTGCGGCATCCGCGATCTCACCGACGGACCGCCGAGGCCCGGCGCCGACTGTGAGAAGCGGCGCGTCCGGAGCGGTCTCGGCACGGTGCAGCAGCAGGTGCGGAAGCACCCGCTCACGCAGCGGCACCGTGCGTCGCTCAGCCATGCCAGCCCTCCATCGGACCGGCGGCGCGGGTCAGCGAGCCGCGACCCCGTTGACCACCAGGTCGGCGAAATAGTCGGCGATCTCCGCACTCGTGCGCTCGCCGCCCGGCCGGAGCCACTGGTAGGACCAGTTGGTAAGGCCGAGGATGCCCAGCCGGGTCAGCCGGACGTCGAGGTCCTCGCGCAGTTCCCCGGCCTCGATCCCATCCGAGATGATCTTGTCGACCAGGGCATCGACCTGGTCGCGCTCCCGCTGAATGTCCTTCCGGGCATCTTCGGGTAGTGCGTGCCCCTCGCGCAGGAACACGGTGACCTCGGCCTGATGGGTCTCCACAACGCCGAGCACCACGTGGATGAGTCCGCGCAACTGGTCGGTCGGCGAGGGCTTGGACTCGATTACCGCCGTCAGCCGGTCGATCAGGTCGAGGCTGAACGCGTGGTGCAACTCGTAGAGGAGCTGACCCTTGGATTGGACGTGGTGGTAGAGGGAACTCTGCCCGACCGACGCGTGCTCGCCGATCTCGCGTACGGATGTCGCGGCGTAGCCCTGTTCCATGAACAGCTGAGCTGCAACCTCGAGGATCCGGGCCTTGACATCTCCACCCTTGGCCATATTTGCTCCAGTTCATCACGGTTCGGCTCGTTCCAAAAGAAGGGTGCAGTGGACCGCGAGCATGCCGCCGATCCCGGTGACCAGGCCGCGACGGGCGTCGGCGACCTGGGCTGGCCCGGCGTCATGGCGCAGTTGTTTCACGGCTTCCGTGATGTGGAACGCACCGTTGCCGGAGTATGACAGTAGTCCGCCGTGCGTGTTGATCGGGATCGATCGAAATCCAGCACGCCGTTCGTCCGGGCCGGCGAGTGCCATGTGCCGACCGGCGACGTAGGGGCCGCCGCCGCCCTTCTCGACCAGCCCCAGGTCCTCGACCGCGGCCAGCACGATCACGCTGAACGCGTCGTAGATCTCGGCGAAGTCCAGATCGGCAGGGCCGAACCCGGCCGCCTCGTATGCCCGCTGGCTGGCCGGACCGAAGCCGAACCGGGTCAGGTCGCCACTCTGGAACGGGTAGTAGTAATCACTGTGCTGTGACGAGCCGGCCACCACGGCCCGGCACTTCGCCGCGGCCTTGTCGTCGTCGGCGGGCCCGATGACGACCGCGCCCGCGGAGTCGGAGACCAGAGCGCAGTCAGCGGCGACCAGTGGGGTCGCCACCGGGCGGGCACCAAGGATGTCGTCGACCGTGAGCGGGTCGGTGCGCTCGGCACCGGGGCGCAGCAGCGCGTGCTCACGCTGGATCACCGGGATCATCGCCAGCTGTTCGCGGGTGGTGCCGTATTCGTGCATGTGCCGGTGGGCGATCAGCGCGAGATTCGCCGGGATCAGCGGGCCGTACGGCAGTTCGTAATCCGGGTGGCCGACCTCGCCGATCATCGCGGCGATCGCGGCGTCCATCGTGTGCCAGCCGGTCTTCCGGTTATCGCCGAAGATCACCAGGATCCGCCGGGCCCGGCCGGTCTCGATCGCGCTGGCCGCGTTGGCCACTCCGACGAACGGGGCGGCGCCGCCGACATGTGCCGAGTCGATGTAGCCGACCGTCAGCCCCAGGTACTCGGCGACCGCGGCGGAAAGTACCATCTTGGGCTCGGTCAGCGAGTATCCAACGACGAGGCCGTCGATGTCGTCCTTCGTTAGCCCGGCGTCGTCGAGTGCCCGCTTCGCCGCGAGCGCGTGCAATTGCATAGAGCCTGTGCCTTTGGGCGGGTGGGTGACCTCGCCGATGCCAAGAACTGCGGCACGGGTCATCGGGCAGCCTCCTTGTTCGAGGTGATGCGGTCCTGGACGCCGGAGTGCAGCCCCTCCTCACGAAGCACGAACTTCTGCACGCGTTCGGTGGGGGTCCTCGGCAGGGACGCGCGGATTTCCAGGTAGCGGGGGACCATGAACGCGGGCAGTTCGGCTTCGCAGTAGGCCCAGAGGTCGTCGGCATCGAGCGTCTCGCCGGGGAGCGCGACGACCGCGAGCTTGACCTCCTCCTCGCCGTGGGACGACGGGATGCCGACCGCGGCCGACTCGAGTACCCGCGGGTGCACGTTGACCACCCGCTCGATCTCGAACGAGGAGATGTTCTCGCCGCGGCGGCGGATGGCGTCCTTACGCCGGTCGACGAAGAAGAGGTAGCCGTCGGCGTCGAGGTACCCCATGTCGCCGGTGTGGTACCACAGGTCGCGCAGCACCTTGGCGGTCAGCTCGGGTTGCTTGTAGTAGCCGCGCATCATCGCGTCCGGATGCTTCGGGCGGGTCAGGATCTCGCCCTTGTCGCCCGGACCGACGAGCTTGCCCTCGTCGTCGGCGATCGCCACTGCATACTCCGGGATGGGCCGACCGCTCGAACCGGGGCGCACCTCGCCCGGCGCGCTGTAGCACACGACACTGCTCTCGCTGGTGCCGAAGCACGGCAGCAAGGTAAGTCCGAAGCGGGTCTCGAAGCCGGGATAGAGATCGTTGGGTATCGGTACGCCCAGCGCGCGAGTCACCGGGTTATCGCGGTCATCGGGGCGGGCCGGCTGCTTCCACAGGAACGAGAGCACGCCGCCGGTGAAGTTGAACAGCGTCACGCCGTACTCCCGGCATTCGTCCCAGAATCGGGAGGCGGAGAAGCCGGACGCGATGGCCACCGCGGAGCCGGTCAGCAGCGCCGGCATGACCCCAAGGAACTGCGACATCGCGTGGTAGAGCGGCGGGAAGAGCAGGTTGACGTCGTCCCGGCCGACGTTCATGTAACGCCGGTAGTTCAGTCCCCAGTGGACGGCGCATCGGTGGCTTTTCATGACGCCCTTGGGATGGCCGGTGGTGCCGCTCGTGTAGAGGATCGCGAGGAGATCTTCGGGGGTCGGCTCAGCCTCCGGTGAGTCGCCGACGAGCACGTCGATGTCCACGATGGACACGCCGGGCACAGCAACGTCGGTGGCGCCGACGACCACGAGGCGCTCGACCGCCCCGAGCCGCCCGCCGAGCGCCGCGAACCGGTCCAGATAACGGCTGTCGACGATCGCGACCGTCGCGTCGCTGTGCACGACCGGGTATTCGAGACTGGCGCCGCGGAACGCCGGGTTCACCGGAACCTCCACAGCACCGAGGCGGGCCAGGGCGAACCAGGTGAGCAGGAACGGCAGGTCGTTCGGAAGCATCATCACCACGTGGTCGCCGCGGCGCACACCCATCGCGGCGAGGCCGCCGGCGATCCGCTCCGACTCGGCGTGCACTCGGCCGTACGACCAGCGCTCACCGCCCGGCGCGACCACGAACGGCCGGTCCGGGTCGGCCTCGGCCTGCATCCGGAGGAGGCCACTGACGGTGGTGGCCAGCGCGGTCTCTTCATCGACGATCATGCGGGCTCCTCCTGGATCATGGACCACACCTCGGGCGGTCCCATGGACCTGGTCACCTCACCGGCGGACAGCAGCAACACGAGATGGGCCAGGACCTCACCGAGCGCGGCCCGCTTGAGATTCGGCGCCAGCGACGCCCACGGCCGGGACCAGGTCAGGCCCTGCACGAGATCCCATGCTGTCTGCGGCCCGGCGACCAGTAGCCCCTTCACCTCGGCCAGCCGCTCATCGTGGTGCCGGATCAGCTCCATGGCCCGCGCGGCCGGTCCGGTGAACGCCCACTCGTGCGCCGGCAAAACCAGGTCGGTCGCCGCATCGAGCTGGGCTACCCGCTGGAGCGAAGCGAGGAAGTCACTGAGGGGGTTCGTGCCGGACATCGGATGCCAGCCCACATTCGGTGATATCCGGGGAAGCAGGTGGTCGCCGCCGAACAGCAGCCGCCGATCAGGGTCGTGCAGGCAGATGTGACCGGGTGTGTGTCCCGGCGTGTGGACGACGGTGAGCCGGCCGGTGCCGGGGAGGCGGTCGCCGTCGAGCGGGTGGATGTCGGGCCGGGCGAGCAGGATCCGGCGCACCACCTCGTCTTCCGCGTCGGCGAGCTCGGGGTGGTCGTCGACACTGGCGCCGGCCGCCCGCATCCAGACCTCGTTGGTGCGCACCATCGCCTCGACCGCCGCCGCGTCCGAGCCGAAGAACCGCGCGTCGGCATCGTGCAGCGCGATCCAGGCACCGGATTCCGCCCGTACCCGGCCTGCCAGCCCATGGTGGTCGGGATGGAAGTGGGTGACGATGACACCGCGCACGTCGCCGACCGCGCCGCCGAGCGTCGCGAGCCCGGACACGAGCGCCTCATAAGTCGCGTCTGCGTCCCAGCCCGGGTCGAGGAGCACCAGCCCGCCGGCCGCCTCCAGCGCGTAGCAGACCGTATACCGCAGCGGGTTGTCGGGGATCGGCACGGGCACTGCCCAGACGTCCGGTGCGACCGGGCGGACCGCCATGCGCTCCGCGAGCGACGGCTCATTCATGGCCGCACCAGACGGTCGCGATGGCGACAGGACCGCGCGCGGTGCGCACCTCGACCTCGACGGCGCCGTCCGTGGTCGTCCGTGCCCACGCTTCCAGCGTGTCGCCGACCGCCGATGGCGTGAGCATTCGCAGGTCGCGGCGCCGTACCGAGCGGACACCGAGGTGTCGGCAGGCCAACCGGTCGGCAAGCCCCTGGAAGAACATCGTGTTGAGGTACGCCCCGGCCGCCCCCTGCGACCGGGCGTAGGCGTCGTCGTAGTGCCCCGGGAAGAAATCGCCAGACGCGGCCACGTTGTGCACGCACAGCTCGCTGGTCACGGTAAGGGTGAAAACCGATTCGCCGTCCAAGGGCGGCGCGGGCGGCACCGGCACGGCCCCCCGCGGTGAGTCGCTGCCGTAGCGGAACATCACGTTGGTGTGGTCGGCGACCGGCTCCTCGTCGATCTGGAACCGGGTCCGGGTGGTCAGGAAGTGACCGGTGCCCAGGCGGGTCTTCTTCTCCGCCGAGACCGACACGACCTCCTCATCCAGGATGACCGTGTCGCCGGTGCCGATCTCGCGGTGGAAGACCGTGCTGGTGCCGACGTTGATCAGCGTGTCACCGGGCAACGGAATCCTGGCCCAGATCGGGGTGGTCTGCGCGTGCGGACTCCACGGCAGCGGCAACGTGTAGGTGAGCAGCAGGCCTGGCGGTACCGGCCTGCGCGGCGCCGGTGTCCAGTAGCGGGGGTCGTCGTCGCGGATCAAGGCGGCGAAAGACTCCACCTGGCCGACCCCGACCTGCCGGGCGCCCGGTCGGGGCTGCTCGCGGCGGCCGACCCAGGCCACTCCTTCCGCGATCGGACCGCGTTTGAGGGCGAGCAGGTCCAGCAGCAGACTTTCGGTCATGTAGCACCCGCCGTCAGGCTCTCCCGGACCGCCGCCGCGGTGCGTGACAGAGCGTCCAGCCGACGGCGGCCGGTGTCGAAGTCGCGCCAGGACAGGTCGACCGTGAACCGGGTGACGCCGTGCTCGGCATAGCCGAGAAGGAGGTCGCGCAGCGCGGGCGTGCCCAATGCATGCGACGGTGCGGCGATCCTCAGGCTCAAATCCAATGTGGAGGGGTTCCGGCCGACCTGGTCACATTCTTGGCGCAGCCGGGCCACCATGCCTCCCAGCTCGTCTGCCGACAGCCCGGCGAGCGGTACCGCACCCAGCCAGCCGTCGCCGAGCCGGGCTGCCCGGCGCAGCGCGGCCGGACTGTTGCCACCGACAAGGATCGGCACACTGCCGTTCACCGGGGTGGGCCGACAATGCACGCCGCCGGGCACGCTCACGTCGCCATATCGTCCAGGCGCGGGCGTACCGGTCCAGCAGTCACGCAGCAGCGCTATGGCGGCGTCGGTCCGGGCGCCTCGGCCGTCGTACGGGACGCCGAGCGCGGTGAATTCCTCGGCCAGCCAGCCAGCTCCGGCGCCGAGCCTCACCCGGCCGTCGGCGAGCCGGTCGATCGTGGCGAGCTGCTTGGCCAAGAGCACCGGCTGCCGCTGCGGGAGCACGCAGACCGCCGTGCCCAGCTCCACCTCGTGGGTGCGCGCGGCCAGGTAGGCGAGCATCGCGACCGCTTCGTACCAGGGCGTGTCAGCGGGAAATCCGTAGTCGCCGTCGTCGGTGTAGGGGTAGGCCGAGGTCGTGCCGTCGATCAGCACCACGTGGTCGCTTACCCAGATGCCGTCGAAGCCCGCATCGATGATCGCGTCGACCAGGGCGTCCAAGCCCAATCCGAGCGGGCCCGCGCCATAGTGCGGAAGCTGGATGCCGAACCGGAGCACGGTCAGCCCATCACTGGGAACTCGGTGGCGAGGAGCCAGTCGATCGCCTTGGTGAAGTTCGGCTCGTCCTCCCGGACCCGGGCGGCCTCCTCGCTGTCGAACGCGACGCGGACCGCGTCAACGTCGTCGAACCACAACTCGGCGACACCGTCGTAAGGCCACTCCCGCCGCCCGCCCATGTCCAGTGCCGGGTTCTGCACGTACTTGCGTAGGCCGGGCAGCGCGGCGACGACGTTCGCATGGTGGTCCTGCCAGTAAGCGCGGAAAGCGTCCTGTGTCAGATCGTCCTTCTTGCGGACGAACGCCACGATCTTCACCATGGGGGTCTCCCGGACTCCTGGAGCGAGCGCTCCAACCAATAGCCACCTTGCCGGACGGACGGCAGGTTCGTCAACAGGGTCACTTCGCCTAGGCGGAAGCCCGCCACGCTGGCCGTCGACCACGGAGATCCACCCCGCCCACCGAACAGACGGTGGATGATCAATGCGCTCGATCGATAGCAGTATGTATGGCAAACAATGCCACGCAGAGCGAATCCCGACGCCTGTGGGCCAGCACAGAAATCTGACCCAAAGCAGAGATTCGACCTATTAAATTGGTCGCATTGATCACAATAGTGCACCCTCTCGGCAATTCAAGGGAACCTACAGGTTGACCAACGCCAGCATTTGGCGCACGACCTATACCGCAACTATCCTGAGTTGGTTCATCGAGAAAATTGCTCTATTGCTCTATCGAGCACCTGAGCCGCCCAAGCGCCCGTCGCCAGCCGTTCCCGTTCCGCAGCCGCCACCAGCAAGGCGTGTCGTCCTCAGACAACGCGACGAACGACGCACGACCGCGCCGTGGCGTACGGTGCGCCCTCCGGTTCCGGCGAGTCGCCTTCCGCAGCGACGGCTCGGTCCAGCCTTCCCCGGTCATCAACCCCCAAATCCGGATCGCGCTCGATCCGCCTCTCGACGTGGACCACGCCCGGTCCACACACCCACATCCTTAGGATTTCCATTTCTTGCCCGGCGCCAGCGGAGCTCCGGCGACGTGGGGTGAGCGTTCGCTCGCCCAGACCGAGCGTCAACTCGGCTTGGACGCGCGGCGCGCCGTAACTGAGCCGCGATTCGGTGTGGACGGTACGGATGAGCTTCAGCAACTCGGTGTTGCGTTGTTCCCGGATCGCGGCGGGCCAGCCGAGCCAGTCTTTGTAACCGGACCGGGAGACGCCCAGCACTCGGCAGGCCACCGCTACGGGAATGTCGTAATCGGCGAGTTCACGGACCAGCGAGTACCTTATTTTGGGAGCACGTTCTCACGGGCAAAGTACGCCGCCCGCTTGAGGATCTCGTTCTCCAGTTCGAGCTGCCTGGCCTTGCGTCGCAACTCGACCAGTTCCTTCTTCTCCGCGCCCTCAAGTCCGTGAAAACCGGGGCAACATCAACGTGACCGTGGAACGGGGGAAGCTCAGCGCTGAAGTGCAGCAGGTTCGGTGTGGGTCAGGTCTCGTCCGTCCTGGTCCACAGCATCTTCAGCGGAGGTTCAGACGCTTGGCGGTGACATCAGCGACAACGGCGTCCGACATGAGCCAGCGGCCTCGCTGAAGGCGTGCGATCGGCCGGTCAGCGAAGCGGGTGGACCTCCTCCCACGCTTCCCGGTCGGCCAGGTCGGCGGTGTTGCGTGCCCGGTCGGGCAGAGCATCACGAGACTGGGCGGGTGCCCGCCGAATCCCGTCGGCAACCTCGCCCTCGGTCAAGGCGCCGAGGAGTAGCAATGCCAAGATCGCAGGAGCGGCCGAGGCCCTCGTTGTAGCCGCCGAAGTCGTTCATGTTGACCAGGTAGGTGGTCACCTGCACCAGGTCCGCAAGGTCGGCACCGGTGGCTTGCAGGATGTCTCGGACGTTGCCGATCACGGCGTGGGTCTGCGCCCGGATGTCGAGCTTGGTCGTGCCCAATTCGTCGGCAACCGCGCCCTCGATGGGACGAACCAGGTGTTGGCCCAGACGAGCCCGACGTCGAGGCGCTCTCCGGCCCGGTGTGCGCGTTTGACATCCCGAGTCCACACCGTGGCGGCCAGGCCATAGTCGCTGTCGTTGGCGAGGGCGAATGCCTCGTCTTCGGTGTCGAACGGGGCGATGTGGCAGACCGGGCCGAAGATCTCCTCGCGGTTCGTGCGGGCGTCGGCCGGGAGGCCGGTCAGGACGGTGGGCCGCACGTAGGCGCCGGCGTCCCGCGCGTCCCCGAAGGACGGTACGTCGCCACCGGCTATGACGTCGGCGCCCTCGTCTCGGGCCAGCCGGTAGTGGCTCAGTACCTTCGCGCGATGGTCTGCGGAGATCATCGGCATCATGGCCGTGTCGGGGTCGTCCGGCCAGCCGAACCGCAGCGCGCGAGCGCGCTCGGCGACCCTCTCCACGAACTCGTCGAAGACCGGGCGCTGCACGTAAAGTCGCTCGGTGCACAGGCAGACCTGCCCGCCATTGGTGAACGAGGACCGGGCCGTCCCGGCGACCGCGGCGTCCAGGTCGGCGTCGGCCCGACGAGTTCGAACGAGACCGCCTTCACCCCGTCAGACGGGTGCAGGACCTCAGCGCGGGCAGCGCCTCACTGGCATGGAGCAGTTGATCAGTTCGTCTGATGCCGGGCTTGGCTGTCGGGCGTCCTGCGGTCGCAAAGCGGACGATCGCATGCTGTAGGACAGCCAGTTCGTGGGCGGCGGGCCAAGGCGCTGCGAGATCAGCGTGTCGCACGGGCAACCCGGCGAAGAGCTCAGAGCGGGTCTAGAAGCGACGTGGGCTCCGCTACGACTGTTAGCCCAACCCTCTGGCACGCGAGCCGTCGGCGGACGTGAGACGCGATGTGGTGGCGCGAGGGATAGGTCTTGGCTACCGGGCGTGTCATCTGGTGCCGGGGAATCCTGATGACAACTTGATGACAAACGATCAAGGCCCTGATCGAAGTATGCTTCGATCAGGGCCTTTACCTGGGGTTTCTCGGTGGAGCTGAGGGGATTTGAACCCCTGACCCCCTCGATGCGAACGAGGTAAGACGCTCCGGCCTACCAGTGACGTTCCACGTTCACGCAGGTAGAGCCCTCATTCCGGCCCAGCCTCACGCAGTCTGACACAGCCTCGCGGCCTTGATCGTCCCACAGATCTCCCACAGAGGCGCTAGTCATGATCGCTGTCCTTCGGTGCCGGGCGACCTTTGCGCGCCGGCTCAATGCCGTTCTCGCGTGCGAGGTTGCGGACGTGCGCCGGCGAGAACGGCGACCGGTTGGTCACCTCGGTGGGTCTGGCTCCGGCGCGCAGTGCGGTGATGACGGCCTCGGTGGCGGCGTCGCGGGCGGCGTTGTGCGCCTTCTCGGTTCGCCGGAACTGGGTGGTGGTCTTGTCCAGGGCGGCGAGTGCCTTCTCTGCGTCGTCCATGCATTCACCATAGCGCTACCGCTTGCGCTATGCCTATCCTCTTCGCTACAGTTAGCGCAACGGCAAGCGCTACAGGAAGCGAGAATGGGACATGGCCAAGCAGCACACCACCAAGACGGCGACCTGCCGCCGCTGCTACGCCACCCTCCGCTCCACCCAGTCCGTGACCCGCGGGATCGGCGCCCACTGCGAGCGCATGGAGCGCCGCGAGGCCGCGATCCGCGAGGCCGGATACAAGCCCCACCAGGTCGAGTCCGCCCGGGAGCTGATCGAGGACGGCGCGATCGTCCCCCTCCACGGCGACCTGTTCGTCGTCGTCAGCTCCGACGGCTCGGAGTTCTACGAGACCACCGCCCACACCTGCGGGTGTCCCGCCTTCGAGGCCGGGCGCCGCTGCTACCACCGCGCCGCCGTCCTGCTGGCCGCCTGAGAGGACGCACCCCGATGCACGCCACCGAGTCCCCCACCCTCGCCGACGCGCTGGAGGCCATGGCCCGCGCCGAGCTCGACGAGGACGCCACCGTCCCGCCCATCACGCGGGCCGTGGAGACCCTCACCCCGCACCTGAGCGCCGAGCGCCGGGACCTGTGGTGGTGGGAGCTGAAGCACTGCCTGACGCGCGCCGACGCCTCCGAGGGCGGCCCGGCGTGGGACGAGGCCGAGATCGACTGGCACGACCGGGCGAAGGAGGCGCTCGACGTCCTGACCGGCAACGACTGACCGCACCCCCGAGCGGGCCCGGACGCGGTGACTCAACCACCGGCCGGGCCCTGAACCCGACAGAGAGGTCGGATCTGATGAGCCATCCTACGGACGCCGAAGGGTCGCGGGAGGCGGCCGAGGCGAAGAACACCCCTGGCGACTCCGAGCGCATCGCGGCCCTTGAGGTCCGCATGGTCCAGCTGGGCGAATCGCAGGTGCTGCTTTCCGATGAGATCCGCAAGACGCTCACCGCGCTACTCGACCAGTACGACCGGACGCCCGCGTCGCGACCGAAGCTGACGCTGATCGAGGACGGCAGCGAGATCGGCACCGTCGTGCCGGACTTCGAGCCCGCCGCCCTGCGCCTCGTCCAGTAGCCACCCAAGAGCGGGGCCCGTCCGGCGACCCTACCGCCGGGCGGGCCCCTCAGACCGAACCTGACCAGGAGGTCCAGCCCTATGGGCAACCTACCGACCGACGTCGGCCCCTACGAGACCGGCCGGCAGGCCGCCGACACGTGCAGCGGCGCCTACATCGCGGCGCGCACCGACCTTGGGACCCTCGCCCAGTTCAACCGCGACCGCCTAACCGGCGCGTGCGAGGCCGCCGGCGTCGAGCTGGGCGCCTACGACCGCCGCATCCTCGACTGGTTGTCCGGGTGGGAGCCCGAAGTGGTGGCGGTCGTCGTCGGCCTCATTGCGCGGGCGGGGGCACGATGAGCCGCCACGACAGGGACCCGCTGGAGACCGTGTTCGCCGTCATGACCTACATCGGTGTCGCGGTGATGCTCGGCGCCCTGTTCGTCGTCCTGGCCGACTATCCCGCCGTGGCGGCCGCGTGGGCGATGCTGTCCACCGCCGGGATGCTGTGGTTCGGCGCACTGTACGCCGCCCGCGTCAACGCCGACCACCTCCGCGCCCTCGCCGACCGGGAGCGGCGCGCCGTCGAGGGGCCCGAGCGGCGGCGGACGGTGTCCGACGTCGTCCTCAAGCACCGCGTCGGGAAGCGGATCGGGGACGCCGAACGCGACGTGTTCACCGACGCGCTGCACGCCCACTTCGCCGCCGGGCGCCTGGATCGCGCGGAGCTGGACGACCGGCTCGGCGCCGTCCTGTCCGGCAAGACCCTTGATGACCTGATCCTGGCCGTGCACGACCTGCCGAGTGAGAGGACGGGCCGATGAGCAGTGCCACCGACACCCCCGACCGGCTCGTCCGGTTCTCCACGGTCCTGGTGGTCGTCGCCGTCGCCGTCGGCGCCGCGATCGTGTCGTACCGGCACGCCTACGAACTGGTCCACACCCACGGCGAGGACGGCGTGACGGCGTTCATCGTCCCGGCGACGGTCGACGGCTTGATCTTCGCGGCGGGGATGGTGCTGCTGTCGGCCGCCCGGCGGCGGGTCCGTCCGCCCGCGCTCGCGTACGTGGGGCTGTCGCTGGGGATCGTGGCGACGCTTGGCGCGAACGTGGCGCACGGGTGGGACCACGGACCCATAGGTGCGCTGGTCAGCGCATGGCCCGCCGTGGCGCTGATCATCGCCTACGAGCTGCTGATGAAGCTCGTTCGGTCGGCAGGCTCCGGACCGGACGAACCCTCGACGGAACCGGCAGCCGCCACCGCCCCGCCATGCCCGCACGGGGTGGCGGACACGGTCGAGGACGCGGCGCTGAACGCGTTCGTCCATGCCCGTGACTGCGTCGGTGAGGCGATGTCGCAGCGCCAGGTCGCGGACCGGTTCGGCCTCGACCGCAAGCGGGTGGGCATCCTCGTCCGCGCGCACGACGAACCGGCGTCCGCCGACGAGCGCACCGGCGCCAGCGGCACGGCCACGCAGGACGAGCCCGCCGAGGTGGCGCGGTGACCGAACCGTCCCGCCTGTTCGCCGCCTCCGACGACGCGGGTGTCTCCCTCGTCAAGGACGCCGGCGTCGTCGAGGTCGCCCACATCGAGGCCGTCCCCGTCGACCAGCCCGCCGACCCGGGGGCCGGGTGGATCGCCGACCGGCGGGCCCGCCTCGATGAGGCGCCACCGGTCCTGCCGGTGTGGCTGCGGCACCGGCGGGAGTTCACCGGCAGTGCCGGGTTCGTCGTCCGCTGGTACAGCCGCTTGTGGGCGCACCACGCCGTCCGGTCGCCGGTCTACCTGGGACGCCTGTGGGGAAACTCCCCACGCGGCGCCGTCCGGCTCGGCCGCTCCTGGCACCGGTGGGTGATCGACGCCGACGCCAAGCCGGTCGCGTCCAAGGCGGCGGCCGGGGACGTCGAGCAGTGGATGCGGTGGGCGTCGGTGCAAACGAACCGCACCACCGGCCGCCGGAAGCTGTCCCTGGCCGTCGGCGTCCCCGTGGCGCTCGCGCTGTACGTGGTGGCGTTCACGCTCCCGTCGTGGGTTCTGGCGGTCGCCGCCGCGGGGATCCTGACCGCGCTCGGCGCGGCCGGGCTCGACTCCGACCGGCCGATCGTCCACCGGTACGTCGCCGTCCAACTCCAGCGGCGCCTGGACTCCGGCGAGGTCGAGGAGGCGCTCGAAGCCATCGGCGTCAAGGGGAAGGTCGACTTCACCGCGCCGATCCAGGTCGACGGCCCCGGCTGGCGGGCCGAGCTGGACCTTCCCCGCGGCGTGACCGTGGGGAAGGTGCTGGACAAGCGGGAGGATCTGGCCGCGGCAATGCGCCGCCCGATCTCCACCGTGTGGCCCGAGGGCGACCGGGCCGCGCACCCCGGCCGGCTCGTCCTGTGGGTCGCGCGGGAAGACCCGGCCAAGGCTCCCCGGAAGATCTGGCCGCTGATGAAGGAGGGGCAGGCCGACGTGTTCGAGCCGCTGCCGTACGGGTTCGACCCGCGCGGCAACCTCGTCACGATCACGCTGATGTACTCGAACCTGCTGGTCGGAGGGATCCCCGGGTCGGGGAAGACGTCGTGCGCGCTCGCGATCGTCCTCGGCGTCGCGCTCGACCCGACCGCCCAGCTTCACGTCTTCGAGCTGAAGGGGTCGGGTGACCTGGACTCGGTTCGGCCGGTGTGCCACCGGTACGTCTCGGGCGATGAGGACGAGGACCTCCAGGCCGCGCTGGACGGACTGCGCGCCGGCATCGCCGAGCAGAAGCGGCGGGCGGAGTTCATCCGGGGCCTGCCCGCGGCCGAGACCGCCGAGGGCCGGCGCGTGACCCGGGCCCTCGCCGAGCGGTACCCCGAGCAGGACCTCGGCCCCCGCGTCATCGTCATCGACGAGGTACAAGAGCTGTTCACCCACGACGACTACAAGGACGAGGCCGCCGAGCTGTCGACGAGGCTGATCAAGAAAGGCCGCGCGTACGGGGTGATCCTGATCCTGCTGACACAGAACCCGGACGCTGCGTCGCTACCCACGTCGGTGTCCAGCAGCGTCGGGACCCGGCTGTGCCTCGCGGTCATGGACTGGCGTGCGAACAACAACGTCCTCGGCACCGGCGCGAACGAGCGCGGCCTGCGCGCCATGGACATCTCCGCCAGCGAGCAGGGCACCGGCATCCTGGTCCGCGGCCGTGACGGCATCACCGTCCGCGCCGCGTTCATCAAGCAGGACGAGGCCGAGGAGATCGGCAAGCGGGCCCTCGCGCTGCGGATCGCGGCCGGGACGCTGACCGGGGAGGCCGCCGGCGAGGAGCTGGCCGAGGTCGACCGGACCGACCTGATCGACGACCTGCGCGCGGTGTGGCCCGCCACGGAGGACGCCGTGCACTCGGCGCGGCTCGTCGAGGCCCTGGCCGCCTACCGGCCGGACGTGTACGGGGAGTGGCTCCCCGCGAACCTGGGCGCCCTGGAGGAGGACGAGCAGCGGGAAGCGCGGTCGTCTGCGTCCACGATGCTCGCGAACGCGCTGAAGCCGTACGGGGTGCCGACCCGGCAGATCAACCGGCGCGGCGCCGGAGGGTCGGCGAAAGGTGTGCGGCTGGACGAGCTGCCGGAGCGGTGACGGTTCCGGGCCGGGGGGTTGTGCCCGCGGGCCGTCCCGGCCCGTTTCCGGGGTTGGCGGGCACCCCCCCGAAACCGTTAACCGCGCAGGTCATCCCCGATACCAGGGGCGAAACCGGTTTCGGGGCGAGGTGCTCCCTACTCGTCGTCCGGCGCGCAGAGCTCGCGGTAGGCCTCGTTCAGTTCGACCGCCTCCGGGACGTGGTGGGCCTGGACCGCGGAGATGACCTCGGCAGCGCGCCAGTAGTTCGACGGCACCAGGCGGCCGCTCGTCACCGCCTCCAGGGCCGTGTGCGCCGCCTCGTCCGGCTGCTCTGCGGCCAGGAGTGCGAGCGCGAGGTCGAGCCGCGCCGACGCCGCGCGCCGGGGCCGGGCCGGGCCGGTGGACGGGTGCTCCAGGCGGGCCAGTACGCCGCGCGCGTACGGCTCGGCCGCGGGGTCCCCTACCCATGCGAGCGTCGTGGCGGTGTAGGCGTCGCTCTTGGCCGGGTCGTACCGGAAGTGGTGCTCGGGACGGGTGGGCATCGGTAGAGGCTCCACGAGCCGCTCCACGCGCGCCAGGGCGTCGCGGGTCTGCGGTCCGTCGCCGAGCCGCGCCCAGGCCCGGCCCTCCTGCGCGGTCGCCTGGATGAACGCCGACCCGTCCCGGGGTGCGGCCTCCTGCGCGCCGCGGGCGAGCGTGACGGCCTGCCGGTGGTCGCCGTCGGTGAGGGCCTGCCACGCGCGGGTCTCCAGCGTCCACGCGAGGATTTCCCGATGGTCGGCGTGCTCGGCGAGCAGGGCGGCGGTGCGGAGTCGCGCGGCGGCGGCCGAGGTCTGGTCGAGGTCGATGTCGCATGTCGCGGCGAGCAGCGACAGCCACGCCCCGGTGACGGTCAGGCGGCGGCGCTCGGCGAGCGTCATCCGGGCGTCCAGCAGCTTGCCGACGTACCCGAGGTGTCGTCGCACGCGCCCCAGCAGCTCGGCGGGTGGGGTGCGCGGGTACGCCGACGCCAGCTCGTCCACGGTCATCTCCAGCGCGACGAGGGTGTCGTCTCCGACGTCGCTGGCGGCGACACGGCGCACCAGCTCCAGCGCCTCGATCTCGTCATCGAGCGCGGCGGGCGGGGCGGCCGCCCGGGGCAGCAGCGCGGCGAGGTCGCCGCCGGCGTCGAGGAGCTCGTCAAGGCGCTGCGCGGTCCGCGCGGACGGGACGCGTTCGCCAGTGGCGACGCGGGACAGGTAGCCGTCGTTGCATGGGACGAGCTTGGCGAGGCGGCGTTGGCTGATGCCGCGTTCGGCCATGAGGTCTCGCAGCTTCTCGCCGAAGGTCGCCATTCGCTCCCCGTTTCGCCCCGGGTTGCCCGCTGCCTGCCGCTGCCTGGGCGCCGTTGGCAGCAGGCAGCACCTTCCACGCTAACGCCGGAACCGGTCAGGTGGGATGCGAAGGGTGTCATGAGACACAAAGACGGCCCCGGACGGTGGGCGAACACCGCTCCCCGGGGCCTGACCGGAAGCGAGATCCGGCTATGAGAACGCTACCGAACCCGGACGAGACGGTGGTCGACATGCCGCCAATCAGCGACCCGCCCCCGCCGATCCCGGACGGCATCACGCACTGGCACGGCGAATCGACCGGGTCATGGTGGGCGATCCTCCCGGGGCGCGGCGAGTGGCGCCTGGTGGAGGCCGTCAGCCGCGACCACCTCGCCGTCACGGTCGACTGGCACCTGCGCAGGGCCGCATGGTGACCGGCGAGATCGAGGTCCGCGGCGACGCGCAGGTAATCCTCCTCGTCGACGCGGCCAGCGGGGACACCGTCGGGTCCGCGTACGCCCTCGACGACGAGCCCGGCTGGTGGCGCGGCATCGGCCCGAACGGGAAGCTCCGCCGCCTCTGGGTTGCGCCCGGCGTGGCCAAGCCCGGCCTCGACGTCGGGCGACGGCTGGTCGCCGGGTAGATGAAGCTCCGCGGCCCGGGGTCTTTGGCGAGTGCCCCGGGGCCCGCGGCCGGGGAGGCGCCACGGGTTAAACCCCGAGGCCCGGACGGCGCCTCCCCGATCCACCCTCGAACTCGCCGCTGGAGGTCACCATGACCATCATCACCCAGCAGACGGCTACCGCCGTCACCGCACCGCGCGAGCTGATCTCGCCCGACCTGTTCGCCCGTGTCGCCGCCCGCGCCGCAGCCGAGCACTCCATGCCGCCCGACCTCGCCGAGCGGTCCCTCGTCCAGACCCTCACGATGCTTCACGCGATCGCCGCGCACCCCGGAACGACGATCCACCCGCCCCGGGTGATCGACGTGACGTGGCACATGCTGATCCTGCACACCGCCGACTACATCGCCATGTGCGACCAGATCGCCGGGCACTACCTGCACCACACCCCGGCCGACGGCGCCACCGACGGCGGCGCGAACGTCCGCGCCTCCGCCGCCACGCTGCGCGACCTCGGGTACGAGATCGACGAGGAGCTGTGGGCCATGATCGAGGCCACCAACTGCGAGAACGCCTGCAGCGGGTGCGACAACAAGGTCCCGGCCTGATCCGGATCTGCGGGCCCCGTCCTCCTTCGGGCGGGGCCCGTCCCATGGCAGGATGCCGCGCATGACCGTCACCATCCCCACCTTCGACTACGACGCCATGTACGCCACCGAGCCGACCGTGTGGCGCGAGCGGGGCCTGCACTGGCACTGCTACTCCTGGCGCGGCACCGGCCGGGACTGGGCGGACGACAAGATGCGCGCCGACGACCAGGCCGAGATCACCCCGTCGGCCGTGCGGGCGTGGCTGCGCAAGAACCCCCGGCTGATCCGGGCGACGTTCTCCACGCCGGAGGATGCCGCCGCGTGGTCGCTGGAGCAGTGGAGCAAGGCGCGCGCCGAGGCGCTCACGCCCGTCCCCGAGTGGGTCACCGACGCCAACCAGGAGGCCATGACCGTGTACGACCTGCGGTGCGGCACCGACGTGTCCAAGGGCCTGTGGGTGAAGGGCCCCTCCATGGTGTCGTGGAGCGTCGTCGGGACGTCCGACCGCTGCCACTGAGTTCGAAATCCGTGAGCCGCTCACGGATTCGAAATCCGAACGCGCCGTTCGGATTCGAGATCCGTCACCGCGTGACGGATTTGCGGCACACGAAGAACGCCCCTCGCCCACCCTGAGGTGGACGAGGGGCGTTCGCGTGCCGGGCGGGTCTTCCCCTCCCGCTCGGCCAGGTGCAGGCTACCGGGCCTTGTTCGGGACGACGTAGACGCCGAGCGCGACGAGCAGCGCGATCACGAACGTGATGCCCTCGCTCGCGTCGAACGCGGCGTCGTCGGCCGCGCCCTGGATCGTGGCGAGGACGGGCGCCAGGGACGCGATGACGGTCTTCATGTACGGGCTGATCTTCATGAACCCTCCGTGGGGGTGAGGCGATCGGCGAGCGCGGTCACGACCTGCTGGGCGATCTCGGGCGGGATCGCGGCCGCGATCCGCTCGGGGGTGAGGCCGGCCAGCACGCCGGCGACGATCGCGTCCTCGTCGACGTCGACCTCGATGCCGGCGCCCTGCGCGAGCTTGGAGACGGCGGCCTCCAGGCGGGCCAGCGTGGCGCCCTGCTCGTCCTGCGACTTCTCCAGGTGCCCGAGGACCGTGCCAGCGCGCCAGACGCCGCCCTTGCCCTCGTCGGTCTTGATCCCGTAGTTCCAGACGTCCTCAGCGGACACGTCGTCCTCCAGATCCGCGGGCATCCCGGCCCGCACCCATGCGTACAGTTCGTCACCCGGGCAGCTCGTGGAGTACACGTCGCGGTGCCCGAGCTTGCGCAGCTGGCGGCCGGCCTTCTCGCACGCCTGGTCGTACAGCCAGCGCACCGACCGCTTCGCCGCGGCGGTCGCGTCCCCGTCCCGGCCGATCACGCAGACGCCGATGCCGGAGGTGTTGTGGTCGGGGGCGTGCGCGCCGACGACGCCCCACCCGCGGCCCTCGAAGATCTCCCCGTCCACGTTGACGAGGAAGTTGTATCCGACGTCGCTCCAGCCGTTGCCGTCCATGTGGAACGCCTGGATCTGCTCGACGGTCTGCGTCTTCGGCCCGGCGCTGTAGTGGACGATGAACTCCCGGCGCGCCGGCCAGCCCACCAGGCTCCGCGACCTCGGCGACCGCGCGCCCCACTGGGCCCGGCTGATGATGTCCATGCTTGCCCCTCCTATCCGGCCAGTAGCGCCACGGCGAGACCTGCGATCCCCAGCAGCGCCGTGAGGCACAGCCCGATCGCCCACCGCGTGGTGGCGCGCATCGTCTTCACGTCGTCCTCGACGCGCCCCACGCGTCCGCGTAGGCCGCGCTGGTCGGCGTCGTACACCTCCCGGGGCACGGCCTTCTCGACCCGCTCGTCCATCGCCTGGAAGTCGCGGTCCAGGCGGGCGTTGATCGCGGCGAACCCCTCCCGGGTCTCGGCGTGGTTGCGCTCGATCAGCCGGACGACCTCCCCCAGCGTCGGGTCATCGGGCATCGCAAATACCTCCGCACTGTTCACTCATCACGCCGCCTCATGTCGCCGGCCACACGGCCACGCTGATCGAGTCCTGGTCAGCGGACGATTCGCCCTCGACCCGGTACATCACCGTCGCCGTGTAGCTCGCGCCCGGCTCCAGGCCCTGCACCAGGAACACCCGCGAGCGGGTCTCCCAGTCGGCCGCGGCGCCGATGGAGGAGTAGCCCCGCGCGTACGCGTCCGGGCCCACCACGACGTCGCCGGTACGGTCGTCGACGAGCCGCACCGAGTGCCGGACGTAGTTGGTCGAGGTGTTGTCGCGGACCTCCGCCGCGATCGCCACCATCACCCGGCCCGTGGTCGGCGCGATGAACGTGCACACCGCCGTCGACGGCGAGTAGGCGGTGAACACGATGTTGCCCGTCGCGGCCGTGGCGTCCCCGGACCGGGTTGGGGGGTAGTCGAGCGCCTGGACGAGCGTGCCCGCGGCGAGTTCGGTCATGGCAGCGGCCTCACGATCAGGTGCCGGGAGGTGATGTCGGCAGTGCCTTCGCCCTCACCGACGCAGAACTGGTGACCGGCGTAGTAGACCTGGCCAGGCGTCAGGCCCGACTTCGGGGCCACCCGCTGCCGAGTGGTGAAGTTGACCGCCGCCGTGGGCCACCGGCACGTGTAGAGCCCCTGCGCCGCCGGGGATTCGACGACCGCCCCGCCAGATGACCCCACCCGCAGGTCCAGCCCCATGATGACGTAGTCGCCGCCGACGGAGACGCTGCTGCGCGCCGACCCGCCCAGGTAGATCAGGACCCGGCCGGACGACGGCGCGACGAACGTCACCGACACGACCACGGTCCCGTTACCGAACGATGTGCCGGACAGGTTGAGCTGAGCGGTGTCGTCGAACGCCTGGACGGTGGCGGGGAACGCGGCCGCCTGGATCAGCGACCCGGCAAGGATGTCGGTCATGGCGCCGGCTCCACGGTGATCGACCGGTACGCCACGTCCGCGCTGGCGGACGTCGTGATGTCGGCGGCGGTCAGGATCCGGGCGTAGTACACCCGCCCGGGACGCAGCCCCTCGAACATGTAGGTCTGGGAGTGCCCGGCCGGGTCGACGGCCTCGCCCTCGATGGCCAGCCCGTACCGGTGCACGTTCGCGGACCTGCCGTCGTGGAAGCGGGACCAGGTGTTGTCGTCGTCCTTCACCCGCCAGATGTCGGGGTTGAAGTAGACCCGGTTGTCGTTCGAATTGTCGCGGCCCATGCCCGCCGTGGTGACCAGCACCCGGCCCGTCAGCGGGGCCATGAACCGCACCCCGACCTCGGCGGTGGAGTTCAGCGCGAAGGAGCTGCTGGCGATGTTGGCGATGTCCACACCCGACTCGGCGCACACCGTCCGGGGGGACCGCAGGTTTCCCAGGACCTCCCCGGTGAACCAGTCGACGACGTCGGTGTCGAACGGGTAGCGGTCGAAGTTCCGCCACGGCCGCGCGGCGAGGTGGAGCTGCTGGCCGGGCTCCTGGCTCTTGGTGACGCCGTTCACCGAGCGGGTCACCGTCATCGTCTGCGGGGTCGCGGCGTCCCATCGGGTGACGAGCACGCCGGCGGGCAGCGCCACCGTCGATCCCGACTGGAGCCGTCCGGCCACCCCGATGTGGGTGCCGGTGGTCAGGTCGCTGTCGGTGCCCGTGACGGTCCAGGCGGCCGGCTCGTCGTCGTCGGCCTCCCAGATCTTCGCCATCAGCGACGTGCCGAGGATGCGGAACCGCACCTTGTACCAGGTGGCGGTGGTGTGCGTCAGCGCGGTCGCGGTCGCCGCCGTGACGGCCGAGGTGGCCGCCGCGACGGTCTTGGTGAGGCCGATCGCGATGCCCTGATCGGGCTCGAAGTTGATCTGCGCCGAGCACCAGTTCGACGAGTCGCTGTACCGCGCCACCGCGTAGACGTTGGTGTCGGCCGTCGCCGCCAGATCCTCGACCAGGACCTCGAAGGTGAGGTCGATGTCGGTATGGGCCTGCGGGGCGAGCGAGTACCGCCGCGCGTTGACGGCGCCGACGTCGATGATGCCGACGCCGTTGGGGGTGGTCGAGCCCGGCACGACCCGGTAGTCGGCGGCGACGCCGCCGAACGTCGTCCACACGTGCCCGGTGTCGGCGCTGCCCCAGGTGGACGCGGACGTCCGTGCGAAGGTGTCGGTCAGGTCGATGCCCCAGGCGGCGGCCCCGGCCGCCGACGTCACCGTCATCTCCTCCCCGCCGACGGTGACGTCGTAGCCGCCGGCGGTGTCCCACAGCGGACCTCTCCGAACGACGATCTCCAGCGCGGCGTCGTCGGTGTCCACGGCCGCGCGGAGGTAGGTGTGGTCGGAGTCGTAGCGGTCGGTGCCGACGACGGCGAAGTCGTACACCTCGCCCGGCGAGCACGCGAAGGTGATGGTGTGCTGCTCGGCGGTGAGCGCTTCGGAGACGCCCTCGACGCGCAGGACCACGTCATCGGGTGGGAGCCAGTCCGGGAGGTTCTCCACGACGATCCTGTCGCCGATCTCGACGGCCTTGGCCGCCGCGGCCTTGCCTGCCATCTCCGCGCGGGCCAGCTCGACGATGACCGACGGGTACCGCGGCGCGTCCAGCGTGCCGAGGCGCAGCGCCCAGTCCGCGTAGTTCGGCATCTGCTCGGCGAACTCGGCGTTCCGCTCGATCTCGGTCTCATAGCGGCCGATCCCGTCCGGCGGGTCGAGCACCGACAGGGCGCCCTGCTCGAGCACGGCGCGGGCGTTCGACCCGCCCGTGGACTTGGCCGTGACGTCGTTGACCGAGTCGTCGTCGTCCTCGACCGGCAGGAACGGCGGCGACGGCTCCGACGCCGAGTAGTCCAGGGTGAGCGCGGCCGGCGGGTTCACCATCGTGTCGCGGGTCCGCATCGCCAGCTCGAACGCGTCCCGCGGCTCCACGAGCAGCCCCTCGTCGGCGATCGCGCAGTCGGCCAGCAGCTTCGACAGCGGATCCGGGCGCTGCGCGCTCATGGACAGGGTGTGGCGGGACGCCCCGAACATCGAGAACGGCACCGTCTGCTCGGTGCACAGCCGCTGGAAGCGGCGCCCCGCGGCCTCGGCCTTCCACCCGTGCGGCGGCGCGCTGACCACCAGCGTGTTGTACACGTCGGTGGCCGTGGTGACCGGGACGACCTGATCCTTGTGGATCGACACGTGCCCGACCGAGGCCTTGTCGGTGGTGTCGCCGAGCCCGCCGCCGGCGTTGAAGTCGATCTCGGTGATGATGCCCGCGGTCTGGCCCGAGATGACATCGATGGTGGCGCTGTCCTCGTCCACGTGCGTCCAGTCGCCCGACTCGGCGTCGGCGACCAGGACCGCGTAGGAGACGTCGGCGCCGTCCTGGGCGAACCGGAACCCGATCCGCACCGGGCGGTCGTGAATCTCGAACGCGATCGCACCGCCGTCCAGGAGTTGGGCGCCGTTCTCGTCGTAGCAGTCGACCGACAGGTTCCCACCGGAGCCGTAGAAGATCCGCCACTCGCGCGCCGTGCCGGACGTGCGGATCGTCGCGATGCGCTCGAACACCGGGTCGTGGTCGTTGTTGAACAGGAACCGCAGCTCCGACGCGGCCCCGGCCGACGCCAGCCGGTAGGGCGGGACGGACGCGGCGAAGTAGGTGTCGGCGAAGGTCGGGACCGGCTCGGACCCGTCGAACTCGTCGAACGCCGCCAGGTCGGGCTTGGTGTCGGTGTCCCGGGTGAACGTCATCGGCGCGACCCCCGGCATGGGGGAGGCGAAGTACGCCGCGCCGTCGGCCTCCTCCATCGGCCAGTACGCCACGGCGGTGGGGTCGGTGGTGGTGGCGCGGTACAGCGCGGACTTGAGCGCCTTCTCGTTGTGGCGGAGGCGGCGCAGGATGCCGTAGGCGGTGATGTCGGCGTACACGTCGGTCCCGGACGGGTCCCACGCTTGGGGCCAGGACGCGACCTCGCCGTGGAAGCGGTAGTCGCGGTCGTCGATCCGCGCGCGTGACCCGATCGTCCAGGTGTTGCCGGCGTCGTCGGTGAAGCTGGTGGTCCCGGCGGTCTCGGCGGTGAAGTCCGGGTCGGCGACGACCGTGCCGGCGATGCCGGACCGCAGCTCGAACCCGTAGATCTGGCCGCGCGGCTGCTGGAACTGCCGCGTGTAGGCCCCGGCCACCTCCACCGGCGCCGTCGAGTCGTAGACGGATGTGGTGCCGGAGGTGGTGACCGGGTCGCCGAGCTGCGTCCAGGCCCCCGCGATCGTGTCGGCCGTGTAGAACGTCACGGTGTTGCCGGACGCGCCGTTGTCGGTGTCGAGCGTCGCCCGCACCGCCAGGCGGCCCTTGACCGCCGACAGCGGGACGGTCGAGGTGATGGACGTCAGCGTGGCGGCCGTCCCGTCGGTCGTCCACTCCAGCAGCAGATGACCGGCGGCGTCGACCGACAGCACCCACGACCGTTCGTCGCTGGTGGTGTCGAACTTGCTGCACAGCGCGGCATGGTCGCGCAGCCACCACATGTCGGCGTCGAACCGGACGTCGAGGTCGCCGGTGATGCCCAGGCCCGAGGCGTCGGGAGTGGAGGCCGCCGCGCTGTAGGTGTCCTCGACGCCGTCGCGGTCGGTGTTGAAGATGCTGTAGTCGCCCGGGGACCCGGGCGCCCACAGGTACGCGGACGCGGCCGGGATGCTGACCCTGATCGGGGTGTTGCGCCCGGCCTTGCCGTACAGAGGCGAGGCGGGGTTGCGGTTGGAGAAGCGGCCGTCGGTGTTGTCGATCCGCAGCTTGCACGAGGAGGGGTCGGCGTCGAAGCCGGTGTCGGTGCGGCCCCGGCCGATCTGGATGCCGTCGTCGGCGCGGCGGACGTAGTCGGTGATGTCGTTCCACTGGCCGCCGTAGTGCAGGTCGACGCGGATGTCGAGGGGTTGCGGGAACGTCATGGCCTGCCCCCGAGCGCGACCTGGACGTTTCCGCCGTGCTGGTTCTTGATGGCCTTGCGGAGCACCTGCACCAGGAGCTTGTCGAGGTCGGAGTTCCCGGCCTCGATACGCAGCAGCACCTCAGCCGGGCCGCCGCCCCCGCCGGCGGCGAGCATCCGCTTACTGTCGCCGTTGGTGTGGACGGTGGACCCGCCCGGCAGACTCACGAGCTCGGGACCCTGCTCGCCGACGAGGACGGTGTTGGAGCGGGGGCCGCCGGACGCGGCGCCGATGACGCCGCCCTTGGCGAACCCGGGGAAGCCTCTGCGGATGACGTTGAAGGTGGCGGTGAACACCCGGCCCGCCCACCGCGCGCCCGCGGCCTGCGCCGACTGCAGCGCCGACCACACCCGGTTCGCGGCGTTCAGCGTCGCCGTCCACGTCGAGGACGCCCATCCGCGGGCGCGGCCCTTGGCGGAGTTGATCGCGCGCCAGGCGCGGTCTGAGGCGTTCACGGTCGACGTCCACACCGACGATGCC
>NZ_SMKH01000400.1 GCF_004348515.1 Actinomadura sp. KC345
TGACGGCAGCGGGGGTGCCGGTCTCGGGCGGGTGGCGGGCCGGGGACCTCGTCGACGGCCGGTACGAGGTCCTGGAGATGCTCGGACAGGGCGGTATGGGGGTCGTGCACCGCGTCCGGCACCTCGGCTGGGACGCCGATCTGGCCGTGAAGTCCCCGCGCCCCGAGATGTTCCGCGACGCGGCGGGGCATGAGCGGTTCGTCGCCGAAGCCGAGACCTGGGTGTCGCTGGGGCTGCATCCGCACGTGTGCACCTGCCACTACGTCCGCGCGCTCGGGCCCGTCCCCCGGGTGTTCGCCGAGTACGTCGAGGGCGGCAGCCTGCGCGACCGGATCGACGACGGACGGCTGCACGGCGGCGATCCGGACCAGGTGGTCCCCCGGATCCTGGATATCGCGATCCAGGTCGCGTGGGGCCTGGAGCACGCGCACGGCCGGGGGCTGGTGCACCAGGACATCAAGCCCGCCAACGTCCTGCTGGACCTGGACGGGACGGCGAAGATCACCGACTTCGGGCTCGCGCGTGCCGGTGAGTTCGCGGGCTCCGGTTCCGGTGCCACGCACGGATCGACCCTTCTGGTGGAGGGCAGCGGCGGGATGACGCCCGTGTACGCCTCACCGGAGCAGTTCGCCCGCCGGACGCTGGGGCGGCGCAGCGACATGTTCAGCTTCGGCGCCACCGTCCTGGAGATGCTCACGGGCCGGGTGACGTGGCCGTTCGGTCCCGCCGCGGCCACCGCGCTGGCCGACTGCCTCGCCGGGGGCACCGGCATGGCCGTGCCGCGGATCCCGCCGGACCTGGCCGCGCTTCTCACCCGCTGCCTGCGGAGTGAGCCCCGGCACCGCCCGCGGACCATGGACGAGGTCTCCGCCGGGCTGACCGCCGTCTACGAGGCGCTGACCGGGCAGGCCTATCCGCGGTCGAAACCGCGTGCCGCCGACCTGCGCGCCGACGAGTTCAACAACCAGGCCCTGTCGCTGCTCGACCTCGGCCGGTCCGCCGAGGCCGAGCGGAGGTTCGCCGAAGCGCTGGCCGCCGACCCGCGACACGCGCAGGCCGCCTACCATCTGGGGCTGCTGCGGTGGCGGCGCGGCGACATCGACGACGACGCCCTCGTCTCGAACCTGGAAGCCCTCCGCGCCGACACCGGCGACTCCTGGCGGGTGCGGTTCCTGCTCGCCCAGGTGCACATGGAGCGCGGCGACCTGGATCCGGCGCGCGAACTCCTCGACGGGGTGGAGCGGGAGCAGCCGGGCGAACCGGAGGTCCGGGCGGCGTCGCGGTCCGTCCGGTCCGAGCGGCTCACCGACGCGCGCTGCACCGGCACGCACGAGACGGCCTGGTGCGCGGACGCGCCGCCGCGGACGAGGCTCCCGCTCACGTTCGGCGCCGATGGGCGGCTGGCGGTCAGCGGGGAGGCGGACGGCACGGTCCGGCTGTGGACGTCGCACGACGCGCGGTGCCTGCTGACCCTCCCGGGGCACAGCGGGCTGGTGCAGTCCGTCGCCGTGTCCGCCGACGGCACCCGGGCGATCTCCACCGGAGCCGACGAGAGGGTACTGCTCTGGGATCTGACCGAGGGACGCCCTGCGCACACCTACACCAAGGTCAAGCACGCCGGCGTCGCGATGAGCGCCGACGGGTCCGTGGCCCTCTACTCGTCCTACGACGGCCACCTCCAGGTGATCGACACCCGCAGCGGACGGGTCACCCAGAGGATGCGGGTGCGCAAGTGGGGGTCGGCCGGCGCGTTCCTCAGCCCGGACGGCCGCTTGGCGATGACCCGGGACGACGAGGGGCCACGGGACGACATCCGCGTCTGGGACCTGGCCACCGGCGAGTGCCGGCACGTCCTGCCCCTTCCCGGCAAGACGGGCGGCACCGGATGCTTCAGTACCGACAGCCGGTTCGCCGCGACCTACACCGGCTCCCTTCCCGACGACGTGATCGTCGTCTGGGACCTGTCCACCGGCGAGCGCGTCCGCGTGCTGAAGGGCGCCCGCTCGATGGGCGTGATGGCGCTGAGCGACGGCGGCCGTTTCCTGGTCTCCGCGTACGGCGCACGGCTGCGCTTCTGGGACGTGGGCAGCGGACGCTGCGTGCGGACGTTCATGGCGCACAGGGGCGGAGTCCGCGACGTCCTGCTGAGCTCCGACGGCCAGGCCGCGCTGTCGGTCGGCGCGGAGGACGGCACGATGCGGAGGTGGCGGATGCCCCGCAGCGGGCCCGTCGCCGCACCAAGCCTCAGCAGGCCGCGCCCGCACACCGAACTGAGCGACTCGGACGCCGCCGTGGACGCCCTGGTCACCGACGCGGAGCGGGCGCTGGCGGAGAACCGGCTCGCCGCCGCACTCGACCTGGTCACCCGTGCCAGGGCGGTACCGGGACACGAGCGCGGGGCACGCGTCATGGCCCCCTGGCACGAGCTGGCCCGGCGCACGCACCGGACGGGGCTCCGGGCCTCCTGGGTGTCGGCGCTGCTGACCGGGCACAGGCGTGAGGTGACGGCCGTCGACGTCGGCGACCGGATCGCGGTGTCCGGCGGTTCGGACCGGACCGTCCGGCTGTGGGACACCGGTTCCGGCACCTGCGTCCACACGCTGACCGGCCACCGGGACGTCGTGACCTCCGTGTGCCTGAGCCAGGACGGACGCCGGCTCCTCTCCGCCGACCAGGAGGGCGCCGTCCGCCTGTGGGACGTGGCGACCGGCGAGTGCCTGCGCCGGCTGACCGACAACCTCTCGCTGCTGGACCAGGAGCGGTGGAAGCAGGTCGAGGTCCGCGAGTACATCGGCGTCCAGGATGCGAACGCCCCGAACGGGCGCGTGGACGTGCCGATGGAGGCGGTCTTCGGCGCCACGCACGCGCGGTTCGGCAACGACGGGCAATTCGCGGTGGTCGGGCACGCCGATGGCCTGATCCGGCTCTGGGATCTCGCCACAGGCGGCGAGGTGCGCGCCATCGACACGGTGGACTTCGGCGAGGACGGCCTGTTGGCAGAGGACGTGGGCGTCGGAGCGCTCGTGGTCGGCGGCGACGGGTGTCTCGTCGCGTCCGGCCACAACGGTTCGGGACACCGCGGCTCCTCGGTGCGGCTGTGGGACGCGGTCGAGGGCCGCCGCACCGGCACCCTGCGGATGGAGGCGGTGGAGCGCCCGGTCTTCCGCCCCAGGGTGACCGCCCTCTGCGTGAGCGCCGACGGACGCCTCGCCCTGGTCAGCGACAACGTCACGTGGAAGCTCGTCCTGTGGGACGTCGCGACCGGGACGTGCCTGCGGGAGCTGGAGACGCGGGGCGGCTGGGCGTTCGACGCCCGGTTCCTGCCCGGCGGCCGGTTCACGGTGACCGCCGAGATGAAGGGCATCCGCGTGTGGGACGTGGACAGCGGAGAGTCCCTGCGGATCCTTGACCCCCGCGAAGGGGACGGCGTGCGCTGCGTCGCACCGGCCCCCGACGGAAACTCCGTGCTGGCGGGCTACTCGGACGGATCCCTCCGCCTGTGGGAGCTGGACTGGAAACTGGCTGTCCCCTCGGATTCCTCCTGAACGCCCCGCGAGGATCACCGGGGGTGTGTTTCACCGGTCTTCACCGATCCCTCACACGCGGTTCGGGACGCGGCCGGGCCTCGACCTTAGCTTTTCGGAGCCGCACAAGCTCCGATACGAGGTTCTGATGTCACTGCGCCGTGTTCTGACAAGCCTGACCCTGGTGCCCGTGATCGCCTGGCCCACGGCCGCCCACGCATCGCCGAACGGCAGGCCGGGCGGCGGGCCGGGCGTCCCGCCGCAGAAGACCCACTTCGATCTCCAGGCGCACCGCGGCGGCATCGGGATGACGACGGAAGGGTCGCTGGAGGGCTTCGCCAAGGCGATGCGCCTGGGCGTCACGACCCTCGAACTGGACACCCAGGTGACGAAGGACCGCAAGGTCGTCGTCACCCACGACCGGCAAGTCAGCTCCCAGAAGTGCCGTGACACCGCCCCCGTGAAGCCAGGGGACCCGATGTACCCGTACGTCGGCAAGTACATCAAGGACCTGACCCTGGCCCAGATCAAGACGATGGACTGCGGATTCCAGCGCCTTCCCGGACACCCGGAGCAGGAGTTGGTCAAGGGCTTCCGGATGGTGGAGCTCAAGGACGTCTTCGACCTGGTCAAGCGGTACCGCGCCCGGCAGGTCAAGCTGAACGTCGAGACCAAGGTCGAAGCGGGCGCCCCGGAGGAGACGGCGCCGCGGAAGCTGTTCGTCCGGCGGGTCTTCGAGGAGATCCGCGCCTCGGGCATCGAGCGGCAGGTCACCGTCCAGTCCTTCGACTGGGGCGCGCTGAAGGAGATGCACAGGCTCGCGCCGTCCTACCCGCTGGTGGCGCTGACGAACTACGACTTCCTTCAGGTGGGGCAGCCCGGCAAGTCTCCATGGCTCGGCGGGATCGACGCGGACGACTACGACGGCGACTTCGTCAGGGCCGCCGCTGCCATTCCCGGCGTGAAGGCGCTGTCGCCCGTCTACGGCTTCCCGCAGAACGGCGAGACCGGCGACCCGGGTTTCCGTTTCTACGTCTCCACGTCGATGGTCCGCCGGGCTCACGCCCGGAAGCTGAGGGTGATCCCGTGGACGACCAACGACCCCGCCACCGTTGAGGCGCTCATGGACATGGGCGTGGACGGCATCATCACCGACTACCCGAACCGCGTCCGCCCGATCATGGCCGACCGCGGCATGCGCCTGCCCAAGGCCTACAAGCCGCGCTGAGGGGAGGGCGATCGCGCTGAGGCGGCACCCGGTTCACCCGGCGTGCGCGACGTAGACGGTGTTGGTCGCGGTGCCGCCTTGGATGGGGTTGGGGAACTCGACGACGTGCGCTCTCACCTCGGTGAGGACCTCGCCGAGCACGGCGGTGAAGGCGTCGTCGGGCGGGTCGTTCGACCACAGCCCGAAGACTCCGCCCGGGTGGATCTGCGCGGCCAGGCGGCTTAGCGGCTCGGGCCGGTAGAACGAGGCGTTGCCCGGGTCGAGGACGTGGCGTGGCGAGTGGTCGATGTCCAGCAGGACGGCATGGAAGCGGGCGCCCGCGTCCTCCGGGTCCAGCCCGGTCGAGGCCAGGGCGAAGAAGTCGCCCCGCACCAGCCGGCACCGGTCGTCGGTCGCCAGCCGCTCGCCCAGCGGCACCAGGTGCGCCCGGTGCCATTCGATGACCTCGGGGAGCGCCTCCACCACGATGAGGGACCCCACCCGGGGGTCCTCCAGGGCGGCATGGGCGGTGTACCCGAGGCCGAGTCCCCCGACGGCGACGTCCAGTGCTTCCCCCGGCGCAGCGGCCAGTCCGAGCCGGGCCAGCTCGATCTCACCCGCCGTCCACAGGCTCGACATCAGGAACTCGTCGTCGAGCTTCACCTCGTAGACCTGGACTCCGAGCCCAGGATCACGACGCCGCCTGAGGCTGATGTCCCCCAGGGGCGTCGAACGCCAGTCAAGCTCTTCGAACAGTGCGCCCATGCGCTGGATCCTCGTGGTTAGGCGGGCTCGGGCTCCGGTGAGTCGAGCAGTACGGCCATCAGGGTGGACCGCGCACCCTCATGACGCGAGCATCCCACGCGCGGGTCGCATGGGCTCGGCGATCGGGGGTAGGCGTGGGGGACGCGATCGTGAGGACGGTTATGGGAACGTTCGTCTACCGCAACGGGCCGGAGTCCGACGTGCCGCTCGACACGGCGGTGGCGTCGACGCGGGCCGTGGG
>NZ_SMKH01000401.1 GCF_004348515.1 Actinomadura sp. KC345
CCGCCGCCCTCCGCGCCGCCTCCCGTACAGACCTCCGAACCGCGACGAAATCATCGGTCTTGAACCCGTCCACCGCTTCCTGACGTGCGCGGCCGCCGGCCTCCCACAGACCCTGCGCTCTGGCGACATGCCTGGATGGACGCAGTCCAAGCCGATGACCTGCCCGAACTGCACTCCCTTCGTCACCGGCCTCCGCCGCGCCTTCGACGCCGCACGAGCCTGACCCTGAATCACAGCTCCGGCCGCGTCGACGGCCACGTGAAGCGGATCAAGATGATCAAGCAGCAGGTGTACGGCCGGGCCGACCCGGCCCTGCTCCGAAAGCGCATCCCGCTCGCCGACCAGCCCGCTCACGGGATGTGAGCCAGAGCCAGAATGCGGCCGCCGTTGGCATGGGCAGAATCTCCGCCCCACGGACGGTCTTAACCAACCAGCGCACCGTGCGCTGGCCGCCCATCACCGGGCCAGGAAAGCAAAGGAGACAGATATGGCCGAGCTCACGGAGGCTGATAAAGAAGCCATCCGGGCGACCCAAGCGCGCCTGAAGGCGGAAGTCGAGGCGGCCGAGAAGGCGGCCGAGAAGGCGTCGGAAGGCGACTAGCCCTCCAGCGCCGAAACCATGACTGGCCTCCGGGTGACCGGGGGCCAGTCCCTTTCTCCACCGTAGCGGCAAAGCCCGGCGGTGCGGCGGGAGACTCATGGGTGGGTGCCCCCGTCCGCGCCCGCGCGCCCCCGTGGGCGCGGGCGGGACGTCGGGCCGGCCCGTGCGCGCGGCCCCGCGCACGGGCCGGTGTCCGGCCCCGGCGCCGCGGCGGAGAAGGGCCGCGGCGAACGGGAGTCGGGGGTCGCCGGGCGGCGGCCCCGGCGGCCGGCACCGCCGGGGCACGCCCGGGAGCGCCGCCGTCCTGAGGGGGACGGATGACGGCGGCGGGAGTGGCTCGCAGAGAAAGTGTTCTAGAGGTCAGAAAACTCTGTCCAGTTGTTTGTCAGAACATCTTGAGATAAGTTCAGCGGGAAATGTCATCATTTCCCGCTGGGGTGACCAATCGGCCATTTCGGTGGGACGGCGGAACAGGTAGTAATGTCGCTTGCCGTGTCACCGACCCTCGACGCGCTCCTCGAATGCCCGGCCGGGCTGCTGGACATGACGTTCGACCAGCTGCGGACGCTCCTGGTGGTGCACGAGACGGGGTCCGCGCTGAGGGCCGCCCGGGTCCTCGGCCGCGAGCAGTCCAGCGTCCAGAAGCAGCTCGACACGCTGAACCGCAACAGCCAGGCGCTCTGCGGCGAGGTCCTGACCGTCCGCCAGGGGCGCGGCAAGGATTTCCTCTTCACGCCGACGGGCGAGAGGACGGTCGAGCTGGCGCACGCGACGTTCGAGAAATGGCTGGAGTCCATTCACTGGAGCCGGCGCCGGCTCGGCAGGATGCTCACCGTCGGCACGACCGAGTTCACGCTCCCGATCGTCTCGCGGGCCTGGAACCGCGTGTCGGAGGAGTTCCGGCAGCGCGACGTGGAGTTCAAGGTCGCGCACGTCCGCACCAAGGACCTGTGGTCACGGCTGGAGACCCGCCAGGTCGACCTCATCTGCGGCAGCATCGTCAGCACCCCCGAGGGCGACCTGCGCCTCAAGGAGTACGAGGTCGTCGAGTACGCGCGGGGCCAGGCCCTCCTGCTGACGAACCTGCCGGCGTCGGAACTTCCCGACACCCCGGTCGAGACCAGCCGCATCGCCGGGATCCCGCTCGTCCTGCCGCCCGCCGGGCTCGTCGCCGACCTGCTCGCCACCTGGTACGGGCCGGGCTTCCGGGAGCGCCTCGACGTGGTCGCCGACATCGACGACCTGCACTACGGCCTGTCGCTGCTGCGCTCCGGCTTCGTCCGCGGCTGCATGATCGTCACCGGCTCCATCGGCCGCGGCATGGCCGCCCAGGACGACCCGGACGCCGTCCCGCTCCGCGCCATCGCCCTGCGCGACGACCTGGAGCCCAAGGCCGAGCTCATGACCGGCGCCTTCGTCCGCCGGGCCGACCTCGAACGCTACGACGCCGGCCACCCCCTCAACCGCCTGTGGGCGGCGGTGAAGGAGGACGTGCGCACCTACACCCCCGTCGCTTAGGCCCGCACACACGTGCTGGAACGCGGGTCCGGCGACCAGGGCGCAGGTGTGCCCGGAAGAGCGCTCCCGAGACGGACGCCGCCTCAGGTGATCTGGTTGTCGACCACGTCGAGGCTGGGGCGGGCGCCCAGGTGCTGCATCGCGCGGGCGGCCAGGCGGCATCCGGCGGTGAGGGCGTCGGCGGGCTGCTTGCCGTCCAGCCAGGGCGGGAGGAAGCCCGCGACGAACGCGTCGCCGGCGCCGGTGCCGTCGGCGATCTTCTCGACCGGCTCGGCGGCGACCGTGATGGGCTCGGGGCGGCCGTTGGTGTACCAGAGGGCGCCGTCCTCGCCGGTCTTGATCACGACCTGGGGGTACCAGGCGGTGAGGACCTTCGCGGCCTGCTCGGGCGAGTCGCGGCCGGTGAGGATCTCGGACTCCTTGGCGTTGACCACCAGGAGGCGGGCGCCCTGCGTCCACTCCAGGAAGGGCTCGGCGCCCATCCGCTTGAGGGGCGAGGACGAGCCGCCGTCCACGGAGACGGACATCTGCGCTTTGCGGGCGAGGTCCAGAGTGTGGATGGCGGCCTTCCGGGAGCCCTCGTTGATCAGGGCGTAGCCGGACAGGTGCAGGTGGGTCCCCTGGACGAACAGGTCCCTGCAGCGCTCGATGTCCTCGGGGAGCAGGGCGGCGTTGGCTCCGGGGTCGGAGAGCATCGTCCGGTCGCCTTTGTGGGTGACCATCACCACACAGGTGCCGGTGGGACGGTCTCCGTCCATGACGAGGCGGGCGTCGACGCCGTACCCCATCAGCTCCATGTCCCGGTTGCGGCCCAGGATGTCGGAGCCGCGGCGGCCGACGAACGCGACGTCGATCCCCTCCACGGCGAGCCATGCGGCCACGTTGGCGCCCGAACCGCCACCGTGGGTCGTCACGGCGGCCGGCGTGTCGCTCCCCTTGGCCAAGGGGAACGCGGCACGCGCCACGGTGTCTGTCATCAGATCGCCGACCACGACCACGCGCGTCATGGAGTCATCACCTCGATCAACACGGCCCGCGCGAGCGGCAATTCAGGGCGTGTGGTCGACCGTAACAGCTCTTGGGCCCCGATTAGGTCTCGAACGCGCAGCGAAAGCCAGGAAGCATCGTTTTTCCGTGACGCGGACACCGGGCGCCCGTGCCTTACCCTCAGGTACGTGACCGAGGGTTATCCGGATCATTGGGAGGCCGACGTCGTCCTCAGCGACGGCGGGACGGCCCATCTGCGTCCCATCAGCCCCGGTGACGGCGGGCTGCTGCGCGACTTCCACGCGCGGCTGTCCCCGGAGTCGATCTACTACCGGTTCTTCTCGCCGCGCCCGCACCTGTCGGACCGTGACGTCGAGCACTTCACGACCGTCGACCACGACCGCCGGGTCGCGCTGATCGCCACGATCGGCGAGGTCATGGTGGCGGTCGTCCGCTACGACCTGCTGAGCGACCGGCCGGAGACGGCGGAGGTCGCGTTCCTCGTGGAGGACGCGCACCAGGGGCGCGGGCTCGGGCCGGTGCTGCTGGAGCACATCGCGGCGGCGGCCAGGGAGCGGGGCGTGCGCCGGTTCGTGGCGAGCGTCCTGCCCGAGAACCGGCGGATGACCCGGGTGTTCCGGGAGGCGGGTTACCAGGCCGAGCAGCGGTTCGAGGAGGGCGTGATCGAGCTCGTCCTGGACCTGGAGCCGACCGAGACGTCGCTGGAGGTCATGTCGGCCCGCGAGCACCGGGCCGAGTCGCGGTCGATCCAGCGGCTCCTGTTCCCGCGCTCGGTGGCGGTGATCGGAGCGAGCCGGGCCGAGCACAGCGTCGGGCAGACCGTCCTGCGCAACCTGCTGGCCGGAGACTTCAGCGGGCCCGTGGATCCGGTGCATCAGACGGCGGTGGCCGTGGCGGGGGTGCGGGCCTACACGTCGGTCCTGGAGATCCCCGACGATGTGGACCTCGCCGTCGTGGCCGTCAGGGCGGACGCCGTCCATGAGGTCGTGGAGCAGTGCGCGAGCAAGGGCGTCCGGGGCCTGATCGTCGTGTCGTCCGGTTTCGGCGAGGTCGGCGACGAGGGACGTGCCAGGCAGGAGGAGCTGGTGCGGCTCGCGCGGGCCTATGGGATGCGCGTCGTCGGCCCCAACTGCCTCGGCATCGCCAACACGGACACGGATGTCCGGTTGAACGCGACCCTGGCGCCGACGATGCCGGGACGGGGCCCGGTGGGGTTCTTCTCCCAGTCCGGTGCGCTCGGCATCGCCATCCTGCAGCGGACGGCGGAGCGCGGCCTCGGCCTGTCCACGTTCGTCTCCGCCGGCAACCGGGCGGACGTGTCGGGCAACGACCTCATGCAGTACTGGGAGGAGGACCCGGCGACCAAGGCCGTCCTGCTCTACCTGGAGTCGCTGGGCAACCCCCGCAAGTTCGCGCGGCTGGCGCGCAGGCTCGGGCGCCGCAAGCCGATCGTGGCGGTCAAGAGCGGCCGCAGCACGCAGGGCGTCCCGATCGGGCACGCGGCGCGTGCGCTGACTCTGCCCGACCACGCGGTCAGCGCGCTGTTCGAGCAGGCCGGCGTGATCCGGGTGGAGGACCTGTCGGAGCTGTTCGACGTGGCGCAGGTGCTGGCCTACCAGCCGCTCCCGGCCGGCGACCGCGTCGCGATCATCGACAACTCCAACTCGCTGGGGCTCCTGGCGCAGGACGAGGCGGTCGCCCACGGCCTGGACGTCCGGCCCCGCATCGACCTCGGCCCCCGCGCGGACGCCGACGACTACGAGGCGGCGCTCGCCTCGGCGCTGGACGACGACACCGTCGACGCGGTGGTGGCGGTGTTCACGCCCCCCACGATCGGCGGGTACGACGTGCGCGTCCCGCAGAAGATCCTCCGGCTCGCCGCGGAGGGCAGGAAGCCGATCGTGGCCACGTACCTGGGCACCGAGGGCATGCCCGAGGAGCTGCGCGTCACCGGGCCGGACGGGATGCCGGCGGAGGGGTCGGTGCCGTCCTACCCGTCCCCGGAGGACGCGGTCCGGGCCCTGGCGTACGTGATCCGGTACGCGCAGTGGCGGCAGCGTCCCGCCGGGCACACGCCGGAACTCGACGGCGTGGCACGCGACCGCGGGCGGGAACTGGTCGCCGGATGGCTCGACGCCGGGGACACGGCCGGTGCCGGCGGCCGGGGCTCCGGACCGGTGGAGCTGTCTCCGGAACAGGTGGCCGAACTCCTGTCCTGCTACGGGATCGAGATCGCCGACGGCGGGGACGGGGACGAGCACGGGGTTCCGACCCGCATCGTGATCCGGGAGGACCCCTCGTTCGGCGCCCTGGTCTCGTTCGGCATCGCCCACGAGACCGCCGCCCTCCTGGACGACCGGGCCTACCGGCTGTCCCCGCTCGCCGACGTCGACGCCGCGGAGATGATCCGCGCGGTCCGGACGGCGCCGCTGCTGCTCGGCCACCGCGGCGCCGAACCGGTGAACCTGAAGGCCCTGGAGGAGCTGCTCCTGCGGGCGTCCCGCCTCGGCTACGACCTGCCCGAGGTCGCGCGCCTGGAGCTCAACCCGGTGATGGCGGACGCCTCGGGCGTCGCCGTCCGGCAGGCGACCCTGACCCTGGAG
>NZ_SMKH01000402.1 GCF_004348515.1 Actinomadura sp. KC345
GATGAGGGGAGGAGGGGCCCGTGCTGTTCACCGAGGCGGAGCTGTCGGCGTGCTGCGCGTCCCGCCGGTGGGTCGCGGCGCTCGCCGGGCGGCCCCACCGCGACGCCGCGGCGCTGCGGGCGGCGGGGGCCGAGGTACTGGACGAGCTCGACTGGGCGGACGTGGAGGAGGCGCTCGCCGACCACCCGCGCATCGGGGAGCGGGTCCGGGAGGGCGCCTGGTCGCGGGGCGAGCAGTCCGGGATGGACGGCGCGGAGGCGGAGGTGCGTGCCGCCTTGGTCGAGGGGAACCGTGAATACGAGGAGCGCTTCGGGCATGTGTTCCTGATCTGCGCTTCCGGGCGCGGCGCGGATGACATGCTCGGTGACCTCCGGGAGCGGCTGGAGAACGACACCGGTACCGAGCGGGCGGTCGTCCGGAGGGAGTTGGCCAAGATCGTCGATCTGCGGTTGGCGAAGCTGGCGGGGGAGAAGTCTTGAGCCTGTCGACGCATGTGCTGGACGCGGCGAAGGGGCTGCCGGCGGCGGGCGTGGCCGTCCGGCTGGACCGGCGTGCGGCGGACGGCGGCTGGACGACCCTGGCCGAGGCCCGCACCGAGGCCGACGGCCGGATCAGGGAATGGGGGGCCGCGCTGGAGACCGGCGTGCACCGGCTCACGTTCGACACGGCGGGCATGTCGGACTTCTACCCCGAGGTCACGGTGGCGTTCACGGTCACCGATCCCGGACGGCACCTGCACGTGCCGCTGCTGATCAGCCCGTACGCCTACTCGACCTACCGAGGGAGCTAGGAATTCCGGACATGGACTTTCTGCGGCCCGCGACCTGGGAGGACGCCCTCGCGACGAAAGCGGGGCGGCCGGGCGCGCTGCCCCTCCAGGGCGGCACCGACGTCATGGTCGAGATCAACTTCGACGTGCGGCGGCCGGAGGCGCTGCTCGACCTGACCCGGGTCCGCGAGCTGGCCGAATGGGACACGGTGGACGGGCGGCTGCGCGTCGGCGCCGGCGTCTCCTACACCCGGCTGATCGAGGAGCTGGGGGACCGGCTGCCCGGACTCGCGCAGGCGTCCCGGACGGTCGGGTCGCCGCAGATCCGCAACCGGGGCACGGTCGGAGGCAACCTCGGCGCCGCCTCGCCCGCCGGGGACGGCCACCCGCCACTGCTGGCGGGCGGCGCGGTGATCGAGGCCGAGTCGGCGGCGCGCGGCGTCCGGATGATCCCGGCGGCGGACTTCTTCACCGGGGTGAAGCGGAACGCGCTGGAGCCGGACGAGCTGATCCGCGCGTTCTGGACGGCCCCCGCGCCCGCCCCGCAGTACTTCTCCAAGATCGGCACCAGGAACGCCATGGTGATCGCGGTGTGCTCGTTCGCGGTCGCGCTGCACCCGGCGGAGCGGCGCGTCGGGACCGGCCTCGGGTCGGCCGCGCCGACGCCGCGCCGCGCCACCGCCGCCGAGGCGTTCATCTCCGGCGAGCTGGACTGGGACGGCCGCGGCCCGCTCGCCGAATCGGCCGCGCGGCGCTTCGGGGAACTGGTGGGCGAGGCGGCGTCGCCCATCGACGACGTCCGTGGGACGGGCGGGTACCGCCGGCACGCCCTGTCGGTGATGGCGCGCCGCACGCTGACCTGGGCCTGGAACGACCATCGGACCACCGGAAGGGAGGCCCGCTGATGCGCCTCAACGTCATGGTGAACGGCTCGCCGGAGGCCGTGGACGACGTGTGGGAGGGCGAGAGCCTGCTCTACACGCTCCGGGAGCGGATGGGGCTCCCCGGCTCGAAGAACGCCTGTGAGCAGGGCGAATGCGGTTCCTGCACCGTCTACCTGGACGGTGTCCCGGTGTGCGCGTGCCTGGTCGCGGCCGGGCAGGCGGAGGGACGCGACGTCCGCACGGTCGAGGGCCTCGCCGAGGGGCGGCCCGGAGACCGGCGGCTCGACGCCGTCCAGGAGGCGTTCGCCGAGACCGGCGCCGTCCAGTGCGGGTTCTGCACGCCCGGACTCATCGTCCAGTCGCACGACCTGATCGAGCGGAACCCGTCCCCGGCCGACGCCGAGATCCGCGAGGCGCTCGCCGGCAACCTGTGCCGCTGCACCGGCTACGAGAAGATCCTGGACGCGGTGCGCCTGGCCGCCGAGCGAAGGGCCGCCGAGCGGGAGGGGGCCGCGCCATGACGATCGTCATCGAGAACGCCCACGTCGCCACCGTCTCCGGCGGCGAGCACCCGGGCGGCCACATCGTGGTCGAGGGCGACCGCATCACCGCCGTCGGCCCCGGCCCGTCCCCCGCCCGCGCGGCCGAGGGCGCCGAGAGGATCGACGGGACCGGATGCCTGGCCACCCCCGGTCTGGTGAACACGCACCACCACCTCTACCAGTGGGCCAGCCAGGGCCTCGCCGTGGACAGCACCCTGTTCGAGTGGCTGACGACGCTCTACAGGCCGTGGTCGAAGATGGACGCCGAGGTCGTGGCCGGCGCGGCGAGCGCGGGACTCGGGTGGCTCGCCAAGTCGGGCTGCACCACGGCCTCCGACCACCACTACCTGTTCCCCAGGGGACGCGGCGACCTGTTCGCGGCGGAGATCGACGCCGCGCGGGAGATCGGCGTCCGGTTCCACCCGTGCCGGGGGTCGATGGACCGGGGCGAGTCGCAGGGCGGCCTGCCGCCGGACGAGGTCGTCGAGGACCTCGACACGATCCTCGCCGAGACCGAGGCGGCGATCGACCGGTACCACGACCCGTCGCCGGGCTCCATGCTCCGCGTCGCCGTCGCGCCGTGCTCGCCGTTCACCGTCACCCGGGACCTGCTGACCGGGTCGGCGGAGCTGGCGCGAACGAAGGGCGTCCGGCTGCACACCCACCTCGCCGAGACGCTGGACGAGGAGGAGCACACGGCGGAGCAGTTCGGCATGACGCCGACCGAGTACATGGACTCGCTCGGCTGGCTCGGCCCCGACGTGTGGTTCGCGCACTGCGTCCACCTCCACGACGGCGACATCAAGCGGCTCGCCGAGACCCGCACCGGCACGGCGCACTGCCCCAGCTCCAACGCCCGGCTCGGCGCCGGGATCGCCCGCGTGTCCCGCCTGCTGGAGGAGGGCGCGGCGGTCGGCCTCGGCGTGGACGGGTCGGCGTCGGCGGAACTCGTCCCCCTGGCGGGAGAGATCCGGCAGGCGATCTACATGCAGCGCGCCCGGTACGGGCCGACCGCGCTGACCTCCCGGCAGGCCCTGGAGATGGCGACGCTCGGCGGCGCCCGCTGCCTCGGCCGCGAGGACGAGATCGGCACGCTCGAACCGGGCAAGCTCGCCGACGTCGCGCTGTGGCGGGTGGACGGCTTCCACGCGGCGGTCGACGACCCGGTCGTCGCCTTCGCGTTCGGGAAGACCCCGCCGCTGCGGCGCCTCCTCGTCGGCGGCCGCACCGTCGTCGACGACGACACGCTCGTCACCGTCCCGCAGGACGAGGCCGGGCGCCGCGGCGCCGACGCCCACCGCCGCCTGATGCGGCTCGCGCGGGACGTGCTCTGATGCCGGCGCCGGGTCAGGTGGCCGCGCCCGGCCTCGGCGGGGTCGGCGAGAGCCCGCTGCGGCCTGACGGCACGCTCAAGGTCGCGGGCGAGTTCGCCTACGCGTCCGACCTGTGGATGGACGGGATGCTGTGGGGCGCGACGCTGCGCAGCCCGCACCCCCGGGCCCTGATCACGTCGATCGACATCGCGCCGGCGCTCGCGATCCCCGGCGTCCGGGCCGTCCTCACCCACGACGACGTGCCGGGACGCAAGAGGTTCGGCCTCGACCACACCGAAGACCAGCCCGTCCTGGCCATGGACCAGGTCCGGCACGAGGGCGAGCCCGTGGCGCTCGTGGCCGCCGACCATCCGGAGACGGCGCGGCGCGCGATGGAGCGGATCGCCGTCGGCTACGAGGTTCTGACGCCGATCACCGACCCCCGCGCCGTGCTCGCCGACCCGGAGGGGCAGAAGGTTCAGGAGCGCGGCGGCATCGTCCGCCACCAGCCGGTGCGCGCCGGCGACGTCCAGGCCGCCCGCGCCGAGGCGGACGTCGTCGTGTCGGGCGAGTACGAGGTCGGCATCCAGGACCAGGCGTTCCTCGGACCCGAGGCCGGCCTGGCGGTCCCGGCCGAGGACGGCGGCGTCGACCTCTACGTCTCGACCCAGTGGATCCACAACGACCTCAAGCAGATCGCGCCGTGCCTCGGCCTCGCCGAGGACCAGGTCCACATGACGCTCGCCGGCGTCGGCGGCGCGTTCGGCGGCCGCGAGGACCTGTCGATGCAGATCCACGCCGGGATGCTCGCCCTGCACACCGGCAGGCCCGTCAAGATGTCGTACAACCGGTACGAGTCGTTCTTCGGGCACGTCCACCGCCATCCCGCCCAGATGCGGTACGAGTACGGCGCCACGGCGGACGGACGGCTCCTCTACGCCGACGTCGAGATCGTCCTGGACGGCGGCGCGTACACGTCGTCCACGATGAACGTCACCGGCAACGCGGCCTCCCTAGGCGTCGGTCCCTACGAGATCCCCAACATCAGGATCGACGCGTACGGCGTCTACACCAACAACCCCCCGTGCGGCGCGATGCGCGGATTCGGCGCGGTGCAGGCGTGCTTCGCCTACGAGTCGATGATGGACAAGCTCGGCGCGGCCACCGGGCTCGGCCCGGTCGGGATCCGCCGCCGCAACGCGGTCTCCCAGGGCTCCAGGCTCGCGACCGGCCAGGTCATCGACTCGCCCGCGCCGCTGGCCGGGATGCTGACCCGCCTGGAGGCGATGCCCATGCCGCCGCCCCTCGACGCGTCCGACATCAGGAACCTGCCGGGCGGCGTATCCCAGACCACCCACGGCGAAGGCGTCGTGCGGGGCGTCGGCTACGGAGTCGGGATCAAGAACATCTGCTTCTCCGAGGGGTTCGACGACTACTCCACCGCCCGCGTCCGGCTGGAGGTCATCGGCGGCGAGGCGACCGTCCTCGTGCACACCGCCGCGGCCGAGGTCGGGCAGGGGCTCGTCACGATCCAGGCGCAGATCGCCCGGACCGAGCTGGGCGTCCCGAAGGTCACGATCGCCCCGGCGGACGACCGGGTCGGCGACGCCGGCTCGTCGAGCGCGTCCCGCCAGTCCTACATGTCGGGCGGCGCGGTCAAGGCGGCCTGCGAGGCGGTGCGCGCCGAGCTGCTCGCCCTGGCCGCGCGCCGCCTGGGCCGCCACGACCTCTCCACCACCGGAGGCAAGATCGTCTCCCGCGCCGACGGCGTACTCTGCACCATCGAGGAGCTCCTCGGCGACACCGCCATTGAGGAGACCCGCGAATACCGCCACCGCCCAACAACGGCCCTGGACCCCGTCACCGGCCAGGGCGACAGCCACACCCAGCTCGCTCTCTGCGTCCACCGTGCCGTAGTGGACGTTGACGTAGAGCTGGGCCTGGTCAAAGTCGTGGA
Organism: Actinomadura sp. KC345; assembly: GCF_004348515.1. Classification (GTDB taxonomy): domain Bacteria; phylum Actinomycetota; class Actinomycetes; order Streptosporangiales; family Streptosporangiaceae; genus Spirillospora. Next base: position 5,466 of record NZ_SMKH01000402.1, read on the forward strand.
GCTGGCCGCGGTCCAGGACGTAGGCAAGATCATCAACCGGACCGGGGTGGAGGGCCAGATCCACGGCGGCTCCGCCCAGGGTCTGGGCCTGGCCCTGATGGAGGAGATAGTCGTCACGGACGGGCTCGTCCGGAACCCGTCCTTCACCGACTACCTGATCCCGACGATCCTCGACATGCCCCCGATGCGCCTGGACATCCTGGAGAACCCGGACCCCGCCGCCCCCTACGGCCTGAGAGGCGCCGGCGAACCC
>NZ_SMKH01000403.1 GCF_004348515.1 Actinomadura sp. KC345
GAGGGCGACCCCGCCCGGGTGCACGGCGAGCTGCACTCGGCCGTGCTCGTCGCGGCCGACCACGATGCCGCGATCGAGTTCTTCACCGCGGCCGGCGGGCTGGAGGTCCTGTTCTCGGGCGAGTTGTCGGGAGAGGAGTTCGAGCGGATGATGGGCCTTCCGGCGGGTGCGGGCTTCAGGATGACGTTCCTGGTCGCCCCCGGTCACCCGCCGGCGCGGCTGGAGCTCATGACGGTCACCGGGCCGGGCGTGGACCCCCAGGACCTCAGCGACCGCCCGCTCGGCCTGCGGCGCCTCGTGTTCGCCTGCGACCACCCGGACGAGACCCGCGCCCGCCTGCTCAAGGCAGGGGCCACCCGGCTGGACGCCACCACCCTGCGGGGCCCGGCCGGGATCGAAATCGAACTCCGCCCCGAGACGACCTGAGCCCCGCCGCCCGGTGACTTGAGTGTCGAGGTCACCGGCGGTGGCGCCGCCCGCCGCTCGTCGGCGACTCGCTCGGGCGGGCCTCCGCGGGCCGGGCGCCGGGCGTCCGCTCGCTACGCGCACGGTTACGCGAACCACCAGGGGGCCTTGTCCTCGGGGGAGCGGATCAGGAAGGAGCGCTGGCGGAGGAAGCGGCGGATGGAGGCGGGGCCCATCCGGGAGCCGCCCAGGCCCGATGACTTGAACGCGTTCTTCTCGCCGTCCTGGACGAAGCCGGTCAGGGAGGCGTCGTTGATGCTGATGCCGCCCACCTCCAGCCGTTCGCCGACCGCCAGCGCCGCCTCGGTCGTGGCCGCGAACACGGCCGCGGACAGGCCGAACTCACTGTCGTTGGCCAGCGCCACCGCCTCGTCGGCGTCCGCGAACGGCATGACGGGCAGCACCGGGCCGAACGTCTCCTCCCGCATGACCTTCATCGTGTGGTCGACGCCGGTGAGGACGGTCGGCTCCAGGTAGACGCCGCCGCCCAGGGTGCGGATCTCGCCGCCGCAGCGGACGGTCGCGCCCCGGGCGGCCGCGTCCGCGAGCTGGTCCTCGATGATCCCGACCTGCGCGGCGGAGATGACCGGGCCGAGCTCGCCGTCGGTGATCTCCGGGTAGGCCAGGCCGACCTTGCGGGCCCGTCCGACCAGCAGGTCCACGAACTCCTCGAAGGCGGGCTCGGCCACATAGACACGCTCGATCGACATGCACGAGTGGCCGGTGTTGACCGTCCCGCCGTAGAGGATCGCCTGGGCGGCGCGGTCGAGGTCGGCGTCCGCGCAGACGATCACGGGGTCCTTGCCGCCGAGTTCGAGGAACGCGGGGATGAACCGGGCCGCGGCCGCGGCGCCGACCGCGCGCCCCGTCCGGACGCTGCCGGTGAAGCAGATCAGGTCGACGGCGCCGACGACCGCCGCGCCCGTCGCGCCGTCCCCGTCGACGACGGTGAGCACGCCGTCCAGCCGGGGGACGGCGGAGACGCAGTCGCGCAGCACGGTCGCGAACCTGGGGGTGACCTCGCTCGGCTTGAGCAGGACGGCGGACCCGGCGAGCAGCGCGGGGACGGCGTCGATCATCGCGAGCAGCAGCGGGAAGTTCCACGGGCTGATCACACCGGCCAGCGGGTACGGCAGCGGGCCCTGCCGCACGCCGATCCCGGGCATCGAGGAGGGGACGGTCCCGGCACCGGCCAGCAGATCCGGCGCGCCGGCGCACCATCGGTCGAGGGACGCCAGGACGCTGTCGACCTCCAGCCGGGAGACGGGAAGCCGGCCGGTGTCGCGGACGAGCGCCTCCACCATCGCGTCGCCGCGTTCGGCGAGCGCGTCCCGGAAGGCGTTCAGCGCGGCGACCCGCCCGGTGACGCCGAGGGCGAGCCACGCCCGCTGGGCGGCGCGTGCGCGGGCCGCCGCCTCCTCGACCTCCGCGGCGTCCGCGCAGGTGAGCGCGTAGTCCGCGCGCCCGGTGCGAGGATCGCGTACGTCGATCTGCCGTGCCATCCGAACCTCCAGGGGAACGCGTTCCGAAGACCGTAACGATGTTCCGCTCCAGCCGGAATAATGGTACGAATAATAGTCTGATGTATTCACCCCCGACGGAGGACACGTGATCGGCACGCACGGGTTCACCCTGCACAGCTGGGCGATACTGCTCCACATCGTCCTGTTCGCCTACTGGCTCGGCGGCGACCTCGGCGTCTTCTACTCCAGCCGGTTCATCCTGAAGAAGGAGCTCTCGGCCGAGGCCCGCGGCGTCGCCGTGAAGATCATGCACGTGGTCGACATGTCGCCGCGGATCTGCCTGGTGCTGTTCCTGCCCAGCGGCATCACGCTGATGGCGGCCGATGACCTGGGCCGGGACATCTTCTACGGCTGGCCGCTGGCCGCCGTCTGGGTGCTCTCGCTGGTCTGGCTGTGGCTCGTCGTCACCGACTACCGCAGCGGCGCCGGCCGGTTCGGCGCCTTTGTGCACCGGACGGACTTCCTCGTCCGCGGCGGCCTCATCCTCGTGCTCTTCGGCTCCGCCGCCTACACCTTCGTGGTGGACGAGCCGTTCGGCGTCACGTCCGATCCCAAGTGGCTCGCGGGCAAGGTGGTCGCCTACGCCCTGTGCATCGCCGGCGGACTGATGATCCGTGTAAAGCTCAGACCGTTTGGCCCAGCCTGGGGCAGGCTGCTCACCCAGGGCAGCGATCCCGAGGTGGAGCGCGACATCCGCGGCGCGGTCCAGGGCAGCATTCCCTACGTCCTGATGATCTGGGCCATGGTTGTCCTCGCGGCCGTGCTGGGCGTGATCAAGCCCGGCACCACGGCCTACTAGATGCGTCCGGCGGGCGGCGCGGGGTCAGGCGCGGCGGTGGCCGAAGCGTTCGGAGAGGTGGTGCACGGTCGTGAGGAGGGCGGACGCGCAGGCGTCGGCCTCCTCGGTGAACCGCTCGATCGGTCCGCTGACGCTGATGACGGCGATCGGCCGGTCGTGCTGGTCGAGGATCGGGGCGGCGACCGAGGCCGCGCCCGCCTGCCGCTCGGCGTTCGAGCGGGCGTACCCGCGCCCGCGGATCTCCTCGATCTCCCGCCGCAGCCGCGAACCGTTGGCGATGGTCGCCTGGGTGAACCGCTCCAGCGCCGGCTGCGCCAGGTAGTGCTCGATCTCGTCGTCCGACAGGAACGCCAGGAACGCCTTGGACGACGCGCCCGCGTGCAGCGGGTACGGGACGCCGAGCGTCACCGACATGATCAGCTCCCGGCGCGGCGTCACCTGGTCGATGTAGGAGCGCGTCCAGCCGGAGCGGACCGACAGCGTCGCGGTCTCGGAGGTGCGCTCGGACAGCGCGACGAGCTCGGGGCGGGCGACCGTCCGCACGTCGAGGCGCTCCAGGTAGGCCATCCCGAGCTTCATCGCGCCCATGCCGAGCGAGTAGCGGCGGCTTACCCCGTCCAGTTCGATGAGCCCGTGCCCGCGCAGCGAGGTGAGGATGCGGTGCACAGCCGCCTTCGACAGCCCGAGCGCGTTGGCCACCTCGGTGACGCCGAGGGTCGCCGCGCGCTGCTCGGCGAAGTACATCAGGACGTCGGCGGCCCGTTCCACCGTGGCGATGGTCTGGCCGGTGGCCCCGCGCTCCTCGGCGCGCGGGGACGGCTCGCTCGGTTGAGCGGTGCTGCTCATCGACGTGGTTCCTTCCACGTGCAGGTGGAAATCCGTTTCGTTCAGTGTAAAACCGTTCCGCTACGCGAATGATCGCGCACGGAACGTGGAGCCGTCCATCAAGGAAACATTCTTTCACTGCTCAGAACAGGGAGGGGCACCGATGAGGACTCCGCTCAGCGCCACCGAGGGCATGCTCCAGGCGGTCATCGACCGCGATCTCGACGCCGTCCTCGACGCGTTCTCCAAGGAGCCCGACGCCTACGTCTTCCCCGAGGGCCCCCGCTGGACGACGCGCGGCGGCGACCGCATCGAGCAGGGCTGGCGCGCGTACTTCGAGGCCCCCGTCGGGATCGACGGCTACCGCTGGATCGAGGGCCCGCACGTGTTCGAGAACGACACCCTCGGCCAGGTCACCGGCGTCGTCGACTACGACGTGCACGGGGACGGCCGCGAGGGGCGGCTCCGCATGCGGATGACCTGGCTGCTGCGCGCGGAGCGCGACCGCTGGTGCATCATCCACGAGCACGGATCCCAGCCCCTCGCCGACCCCTACGGCGCAGGGGACTGGTGGCCGGACGGCGCCCGCCCCCTCGGCACCGGAACCTGAACCCCGCCGGGGGTCAGGCGACCTTGGACTCGCTGATGATCGTCCTCTTGTAGAGGCGGTCGCCGTCCATCCAGTGCCAGGTGCGGCACTTGTGCCGTCCGTCGCGGGAGAGCTGGATCAGTTCGTACAGGTAGTTGTCCGGGTCGCTCCTGTACGACCACGTGAGGACGATCGACTGGTCGTCGACCTGGCTCATCTCGCCGACGATCCGCTCGTTGTCGAAGTGGCAGACGTCGCCCCGCATGCGGCCGCCGAACTCCAGGGCCTGCACGCGCCCGTCCGGCCACGTGTAGGTGTTGACCTGGAAGATGTCGTACGAGCCGTCCTCGGGGACCCAGCAGCGCAGGTGCGAGGCGTGCCGGTCGATGATCTTCCCATCGGCGTCGAGGTGGATGTACTCCCCTCGCCACTCACCGAGGTGCTTGGTGTTGATGGGCATGCCCGGGACTCCGGCGCGCATGGGGTTCCTCCTGGTCACAGGGTCGGATGGGGGGCCGGCGGCGCGCGTCGGCGGCCGCCGCCCGTGAGCCTAGCGGCAGCGGCCCTAGTGTTGGAACAGTATTCCGCATATTGGAACAAGGAGGTCAGCTATGGGTGAGCACCGCTCGGACCCGCTGGTGGAGGGCATCACCGCCGCGGTCGTCGGCGTCACCGACTTCGGTCCCCACCTCGACTTCTTCGGCGGCCGGCTCGGCTACGAGGTCGCCGCCGAGGGCGTGGTCCCGGCCGCCGCCGCGGACGCGCTGTGGGGAACCGGCCCGGCCGACGTCGAGGCCAAGGCGCTCGCCGCGGCGGGCGCCGGCACCGGCCGGATCCACCTCGTCCGGGTCCCCGAGCCGCTCGGCCCCGCGGAGCAGCCGCACAACCTGGACGACGGGCTGATCGGCATCGACATGTACGCCAAGGACATCCAGACCGCCCACGCGCGGTTCGCAGAGGCGGGCATCGACTGGTCGACGCCGCCCGCCACCTATGGCGTGGCCGTGGGCGAGAACGAGGTCATGGTCACCCAGGGCGTGTGCCCCGCGCCCGACGGCACCGCGGTCGTGTTCGTCCAGCCCGCGGCCGTTCGCGGGACCGCCGCCTGGGACGCCGACCCCGGCCGGCTCTACACCGAGCTCACCTCCGTGGTCTGCCACGTCCCGGACGCGGACGCCGAGACCGCCTTCTGGGGCCCGGACGGCCTCGGCATGTCCGTCTGGTACGACGTGACGTTCTCCTCGCCGGGGTTCGACACGGTCGCGGGCCTGCCCTCGGGCACCCGTATGCGGCTGGCGTTCCTCGCCGGCGAGAAGACGGCCCGCATCGAGGTGACCTCCGCCGAGGGCGAGCACGGCGTCGACCGCCGCCCGCTCCAGCGCCCCGGCCGCTCCCTGGGCCACAGCGGCTGGACGGTCCGCACCCGCGACCTCGGCGCGGCACTGGAGAGCGTCCGCCGGACGGGCGGCCAGGTCACCGGCACCCCGGTCGCCACCGACGACCCCCTGCAC
>NZ_SMKH01000404.1 GCF_004348515.1 Actinomadura sp. KC345
CGTTCGGTGGTTTTGGCGAGGGGGAAACACCCGGTCCCATTCCGAACCCGGAAGTTAAGCCCTTCAGCGCCGATGGTACTGCATGGGAGACTGTGTGGGAGAGTAGGACACCGCCGGACTCATATTGCTGGAAGGGCCCCGCCGAAAGGCGGGGCCCTTTCTCATTTCTACGTGCCGGTTGTCCGGTTGCCGGCGAAGGCATCCCAGAGGAGTGCGGCGGATTCGGCGGTGTCGAAGAGCGAATCGACGCGGGAGCGGTCGGCGTCCAGGTGGACGAGTTTCTGGATGCCGAGGAACATCGCGACCGCGATCATCCCGACTTCGCGTGACGGGACGACGTCCTTCAGGGCCGTTCCGTCGACGAGCCGCTGGATCGCTTCGGCGGCGAAGGCGGACCAGGATTCGACGTGCGCCAGAAGCTCCTCCCGCAGCCGCGGCGACGTCGACGAGGCCGTGAAGAGTTCCTGGACCGCATCGATGTGCCCCTGGTCGCGGATGTCCCCGGCGTACACCTCGCGGAGGCGGGAGAACAGCTCGGTGGCGTCCGAGCAGGAGCCGAGCGCCTCCCCGTAGCGCTGCATCCGCTCCTGGCTCGTCTCGCGGAGGGCCGCGACGAAGAGCGCCTCCAGGTCCTCGAAGTGGTAGTAGATGACACCCGGCGCGAAGCCGCCCGTCCTGGCGATCGAGCGGGCGGTCGTCCCGCCGTATCCCTCGACGGCGAGCGTCCGGATGGTCGCGTCGAGGATTCGCTTCCTGGTCTCCGCGCGTGGCGGCATGGGTCTAGATCACTTTCCAGGGTCTGACCCCCGCCTCGGCGAGGACGGGGTCGAGCCGGCGCGCGAGCCGGGCCAGATGGTGGCTCGGAACCTGCGGGTACAGATGGTGCTCCAAGTGATAGGTCAGCTCCAGGAACAGCGCGGGGATGACGCGTCCGCGCAGGGTGCGGGTCTGCGTGAGCGGCGTGTCCCCGTAGTGCCGGTGCGGCAGGTGGACGGTCAGCAGCGGGTACACCCAGCTTCCCACGATCATCATGATCGCGTAGACGAGTACCCCCCGCGAGAACAGGACCCCGGCGCCGATCGCCGCGAACGGGACCGCGGCCTCCGCCAGCAGCCAGACCCGCCGGCCCGCCCGGCCGCGGCGGTACGCCCACCACCACAGGCGGACGAGGAAGACCGGGCCGTAGAGGATCGCGCCCAGCATCGACAGGTCGGCGGGATACCCCTCGGGGTCCTCGTCGCTGGGGAACGTCCGATGGTGCTGGAGGTGGGTGGCGCGGTACGCGTGGCCGCTTTCGAGGAGAACCGCGCCCAGCAGGAACAGGGCCCACTCGGTCGCCCGCCTGCCGAGGCCGAGGGACCGGTGGACGGCGTCGTGCGTCGCCGTGACCACCGCGACGAAGATGCCGAAGGCGATGACCGGTGTCAGCCACCACCAGCCCGCGAGCCACGCCAGAACGAACAGGGTGACCCCCGCATATGGCAGGGACAGGGTGAGGGTCCGCCGCGCCCGGGTGGTGACGAGCAGGTCGGAGCCCAACTCGGAGAGCCCGGGGATCGTCGTCATCGCGGCACCGCCGTCCGGTGCGCGGTTCGCAGCGCCTCCTCCGCGACGATGCGACTGCCCATCGCGCACGCGACGGTGCCGAGGCCGGGCCAGGTGGAGTCGCCCACGAGCCACAGGCCGGGCACGCCCAGGGAATGCGGGACGGCGTTCTGGTTGGCGTTGCCCGGTGCCTGGTGCGCACCGCCGACCGCGCCGCCCGGCCGGAAAGCGAAACGCTCGTACGAGCGCGGTGTGCCCACCTCCCAGACCCGTGCGCGCTCCCCGAGCGGAGGGTGGACGCGTCGGGCCAGGCCGACGAGGCGCTCGCCGATCTCGTTCTTGCGGATCTCGTAGTCGGCGTCCGGCAGCCCGGTCCAGTCCGCGAGCCGGGTGTGCGTGGAGATCATCACGGCGCGCTCGCCCGGCGGTGCGCTCTCCGTGTCGCCCTGCGCGGAGACCGAGACGAACATGTTGTTGCCGTCCCCGAGCGGCCGCCCGTAGTCCTGGAGGAGCTGATGGTGGGTGAACTCCTGGCCGGCGACCTCCTCGTCCGGAACCCCGAGGAAGACGACGACCGCCCCGCCCATGTCCTGCTCGTCCCGCTCCAGGTAGGGCCTGAGGGGGCCGGCGAGCGCGGGGACGACGCGTGCGGTCGTCGCGGCGGGCAACGCGCTCACCACCTGCCGGGCGTGGACGACGCCCCGCGCGGTGCGGACCTCGAACGCACCGGCCCGTCCGGTGACCCGCTCGACCCGGCAGCCGACGCGCAGCTGCCCGCCCATCCCGCGGTAGTGCGCGACGAAGCGGCGCCAGAACCCGCGCATGCCGCCGTCCGCGCGGGTCAGCCCCGCGCCGCGGATGGTGACGCTGAGCGCGGCGTTGATCAGCGGGGCACGGTCGACGGTGCTGTGGACGGTGTCCTCCACCAGCATCGACAGCAGCCCGACCAGCGGCGCGTCTCCGCGGAGGCGGTGCCGGACGAGAGCGTCCCCGAGGGTGGTGTTCAGATGGCGGGCGAGCGGGAGCCCGCGCGGGCCGAGGGCCCGCAGATTGTGCAGGGCGTCCGCGGGGCGCCGCATCGGGAGCCGCACACCGGCGCGGCTGGCGTCCCAGAAGACGTCCGCGAGGCGGTCGAGACGCGCCCAGAACGCGCGGTGCCGGGGAGTGTCGCCCAGGGCGCGGAGCCGTTCGCGGTGCCAGGCGCCTGTGTCCCGGTAGAGGGTGATCTTGCGATCGGGCAGCCAGCCGACGTAGCCGGGCAGCGCCTCGCCGGGCACCGGGTCCATCCCGACGTTCTCGAGCAGTTCCGCTCCGACGCCGCCGGGCTCGAAGTCGACCATCGTCGTGGCGCCCACGTCGAAGGAGAACCCCCTCCGCCGGTAATAGCCGGCGCAGCCCCCGACATGCCCGTGCGCCTCGACCACCAGCGTGGACACGCCCGCCGCCTGCAGCCTGGCCGCCGTCGCCATCCCGGCGAGACCGCCGCCGAGCACGGCCACCTCGCACGACGCCGGAAACCGCTCCGCCCTCCGCGGGCGATCGGTCTGAACGCTTGTTCTGAACATAAGTTCAGACTGCGTCCGGCGCCGGGTGCCGTCAATGCGTGGAGGCGGAGAATGGCCGGACGCGGCCTCGGCGCCTCGCAGGGCGATCGGTGCCCGAATCGCCGGGTGAAATCGTCGACGGTGCCCTATCGTCGGGACATGCCGTCGCTGTCGCCTCGTCTCGCCGGGATCGTGGACGCGCTGCCGCTCGCGCCGGGCATGCGGGTCCTGGAGATCGGGTGCGGGACGGGCGCCGCCGCGCGGGCCGTCGCGGCCCGGCTCGGTACCGGGCACATCCTCGCGATCGACCGGTCCGCCAAGGCGGTCGCGCAGACGCGGGCCGCCTCGGCGGACGAGATCGCCTCCGGGCGCATGAGCGTCCGGCAGGCGGCGGCCGAGGAGTTCGAGCCGGAGCCCGGCGAAGGGCCGTTCGACCTCGTGTTCGCGGTACGGGTGGGCGCGCTCGACGGCCGCCATCCCCAGGCCGGGCGCGCGGCCCTGCCGCGCATCGCCGCGGCGCTGGCACCCGGTGGCCGCCTCTTCGTCGACGGCGGCAGCCCCTTGCGGGAGATATCCGTCTGAGCCCCGGTCCGGGGCCGGTCAGCGGCCGAGAGCCCGGTCGAGGGTGTGGGCCCACTGGTTCAGCAGGCGGGCGCGGCGGGCCGAGTCGTCGGTGAGCAGGTCGGCCAGGCCGAGGCCGCGCACCAGGTCCAGGGTCGCCTGGACCGTCTCCCGGACGCCGGGCACGCTCTCGTCGGCGCCGAGCGCCTCGATCGTGAGGCGGTGCGCCTCGCGTCCGACCCGGGCCTCCAGCGGGACGACCTGCGCGCGGAGCTGCTCGTCGGACGCGGCGGCGACCCAGAGCTGGAGCGCGGCACGGAACAGCGGGCTCGTGTACATCTCGCCGAGGAGCGTGACGACGTCCAGGGTGGACGGGCGGCGCCCGGTGAGCACGTCGAGGCGCTCGCGCATCTGCGCCATCCGCACCTCGGAGCCGTACTCGACCGCGGCCGTCACCAGTTCCTCACGCGTCCGGAAGTGGTGCTGCGCCGCGCCCCGGGAGACGCCGGCCCGTTCGGCGACCACCGCCACGGTCGTCCCCGCCCAGCCCACGGAGGCGAGGCGTTCGACGGCGGCCTCCAGGAGGCGCCGCCGGGTCGCGCGGCTGCGGTCCTGCCGCGGTTCACGGGGGAGTGCCTGGGCGGTCATCTGGTCCTCGGCTCGGTGGTCCCCCAGTCAACCAAACGCCCGCCGGGAAAACAATCAAGCGTGATTGATTTTTTGTGCCCGGGCTGGCAGGGTTCAGGCATGAGCCAACCGTTGCGGGTCGGTAACGCCTCGGGCTTCTACGGCGACCGCTTCTCCGCGATGCGGGAGATGCTGGAGGACGGGCCGCTGGACGTCCTGACCGGCGACTACCTCGCCGAGCTGACGATGCTCATCCTCGGGCGCGGCAAGATGAAGGACCCGGACGCCGGGTACGCCGCCACGTTCCTGCGGCAGATGGAGGAGTGCCTCGGGCTCGCCGTGGAGCGCGGGACCGCGATCGTCGCCAACGCGGGCGGGCTCAACCCTCGCGGGCTGGCCGGCGAGCTGCGCGAGCTGGCCGGGCGGCTCGGCCTCAAGGTGCGCGTCGCCCACGTCGAGGGCGACGACCTCCTGGCGCGGGCGGCGGAGCTGGGGTTCGCCGATTCGCGGTACGGGGCGCCGCTGACCGCCAACGCCTACCTGGGGGCGTGGGGGATCGCCGAGTGCCTGCGCGGCGGCGCCGACGTGGTGGTGACCGGCCGGGTCACCGACGCCTCGCTGGTGGTGGGCCCGGCCGCCGCGCATTTCGGCTGGGCCCGGGACGACTGGGACGCGCTGGCAGGCGCGACCGCGGCCGGGCACGTCCTGGAGTGCGGGGCGCAGGCCACGGGCGGCAACTACGCGTTCTTTGAAGAGATCTACAACGTAAAGGCACCGGGCTTTCCGGTCGCCGAGCTCCACTCCGACGGCTCCAGCGTGATCACCAAGCATGACGGCACGGGCGGCGCCGTGTCCGTGGAGACCGTCACGGCGCAGCTGCTGTACGAGATCGGCGGCCCGTACTACGCCGGTCCGGACGTGACGACGCGCTTCGACACGATCGAGCTGAAGCGGGACGGCCCGGACCGGGTGCGCCTCAGCGGCGTCAAGGGGCTCCCGCCGCCCGCGACCACCAAGGTCTGCCTGAACCACCTCGGCGGTCACCGCAACGAGGTGACCTTCGTGCTCACCGGGCTCGGGATCGAGGCCAAGGCGGAACTCGCCAAGCGGCAGCTCGAGGCGGCCCTCGGCGACGCCCCGCCCGCACGCGTCGAATGGACGCTCATCGGCACTCCCAAGCCCGACCCCGCCACGCAGGGGGCGGCCACGGCACTGCTGCGCTGCGCCGTCCTGGACCCGGACCCGGAGAAGGTCGGCCGCGCGTTCAGCGGAGCGGCCGTGGAACTGGGCCTCGCCGGCTATCCCGGCTTCACGATGACGTCCCCGCCCGGGAAGGGCGGTCCCTACGGCGTCTACTCGCCCGCTTACGTCCCCAACGAGGCGGTCGGGCACGTGGCGGTCACGCACGACGGCGAGCGCGTTCCCATCC
>NZ_SMKH01000405.1 GCF_004348515.1 Actinomadura sp. KC345
AACCTCAACAGCACCTCGTCGACGTCCTCGCCGGTCAGATCGTCCAGCACCCGCTCCGCCCCCGCGAGCGCCGCGAACGTCACCACGTCCCGCACATAGACCTCCGCCGTCTTCGGCGTCAGCGCACCCGTCGAGGCCTTCGCGCGCACCATCCCCGCATACCGGTCGACGCTCTCGGCAACGGTCAGGCGCTGAACATCAGAGGGACGCACGCGCCGGACGCTACCTCCCGCCACCGACAGAACCGCCGTAAGATCGACCACGATGACGGACAGGGCACTCTTCGAACAGGTCGGCGAGATCATCCGCGGATCCACACCGCCCGACCTCGGACGCCCCCACGTCCACGTACGCCACAACGGTGTCAAAGCCTGGTTCGTCGACCCCGCGCCCCAGCGCGAACACTACGAAGCCCAGATCATCGCCGCCGACATCGCCCCCGGCACCCGCACCCACGCCGTCGAGATCGGCTTCCACGCCGAGCACCGAGACGAACCCGACAACCAAGCCGCCCTCACCCGCCTCCTGGCCGCCGAACCCCTGTGGCGCGCCGACCTCGGCGACGACCCCGCCACCGGCGCCTTCCTCGGCCGCGGCAGCTGGCGCCGCATCTCCGAAACCTGGCCCGACCCCGACCTCGACGGCCCCGACATCCCCTTCGACATCGGCGTCCGCCTCGTCGACTACATCCGCGCCCTCGAACCCCACCGCCGCCGGGCATGACCACGGCACGCCGCCCGCCCGGCCGCGAGAGCGGGGGAGGAGCGACCAGGTTCGAGGCGCGTACATGATCGCGCCCCACGCCGGCGAGCCCGCCACGAAGCCGCCGCCGTAGGCCGCCAGGAACCGGCCGAAGTCGGGGGAGGCCTGGAACGGCGCCGCGAACATGCGGCTCACCGACCGGGGGACACGGCACCGCGGAACCGGACACGAGGGACGCCAGAGCGCACCAAATCACCATGAACTGCGCAAATTAGGCAAACCGGACAGAATTCGGCTTCTGTCCGGTTAAACGATCTTCTCGGCGGAACCGCAGGAGAGCGCTCTCGGACGCGTGCCCCGAGCCTTTCACCGCCGCGCCCGGTCCCGCCGACCACGACGGCGCGCGAGTCCGTCCCGGCCGGGGAGTGGGCCCACCTGTGGCCCCCGGTCCCGCATCGCAAGCACGTCTTGGAGGAGGTGGCGGCGCGGCCCGGAGATGAACCGCGCCGCCACCCGGCCCTCATTTCTTGTACGGGGCGACCGTCTCGCGCAGTTCCTGCATGGTGCTCTGCAGAAGCTGCCGGAGCCGGTCGCGGTCGCCGCCGTCGGCGTCCGCGTAGTCGTCGATGTCGATCAGCTGCTTCTTCGTGGGGTGATCGAGTTGAGCTGGTGGTCGAGCTTGACGTCACCGAACCAGGGGCTGCGCAGCATGTTCGCCATGTCGGTGCGGAACATGGTCACCAAGTCGTCGGGGTCGGCGATGTGGTTCTTCACCTCGGCCACGAACGTGAGCGTCGCCTTGCTGCCGAGCACGGCCTGCTGCAGCGCGCTGTCGCCGGTCTTCCGGTCCAGCACGATCGTGAAGCTGTAGAGGGCGGGGTCGCCGACCGGCTTGAAGCGCACGTACTGCAGGTCCGCACCGGACTTGATCCCGATGACGGGGCACCCCAGGTGCGCCATCGTGAACACCATCTCGCCGATGAGCGCTTCGTCCTTGCTCTCCCGCGCCTCGGCGTTGTTCTTGAACTTGTTGATCATCGAAAGCATGGCGTCCTCCGGTTCAGGCGGCGATGCGGCCGTGCAGGTACTTCGCGCAGGCCTGGGCGACGGCGGCGATGTGCTCCTGCAGCACGGGGTACTTCACCGTGTAGTGGTCGGCGAAGTACTGGTCCAGGTCCAGCAGCAGGGGGACCTGGACGTAGACGTAGCCCGTGCCGAGATCGGCGTCCACGGTGAGCACACCGGGCTCGCCGACGTCCAGGAAACCGCTCTTGACCTCGGACTTCAGTGCCTTCCACACCGTCTGCGCGTCCTGGACGTACTCGCCGTAGGCGATCGTCACGGCCGCGTGGTGGCCCATGATCCTGGCCGCCGTGATGGTGCCGGTCCGATGTGTCAGCTGGAACATCAGGCGGTGCTTGTTCTGCAGGTGCTGGAACCGGAGATAGTGGTGGTTGCCGTCGGAGTTCAGGTCGATGAGGGCGTTGCCCTGGGCGACCGACGCGGTGATGACGGCACCGACGAGGAGATCGTCGATCTCGCGGGTTTTGATCTCTTCGTCGAAGCGCTGCCAGCTCCGCTTCACCAGCTGCCCGAATGTCCGGTCGAGTTGTTCGCTCACACTTGCCTTCCGTCGCGTGGGGATTCGGCAGGTGATCAACGTTCCGCGCCCGGCGCCGGTTCACGTGGCTCCGGTCGGATCGGCCCCGCTTCCAGCCGCTTCGGAAATGGTCGATAATGTACATTATGTTAAGTAGGTTGGATCTGCCCCTTCCATACGTGGAGCCGCGACCCGTGGAGGGGCCGCGGGCCGGGTGCGGTCAGTGTCGGCGGGGTCCGGCCTGCGCGCGTGCCTCGGCGGCGTCCAGGTCGGCCGCTTCGGTCAGGGTCGTGTTGTCCTCGTAGGTGACCGATTCCGGGACGGTGTCGCTGCCGAGCGGGTCGGCGTCCCACACGTTGCCGCGGTAGACCACGTTGTCCAGCGGCGGGTGGACGTGCAGCACGGCGGTGTTGTCGGCGCGCCGCACCACGTTGTCCGCCACCGTCACCCACGCCGCGCCGTAGTCGGTGTAGAGGGCGAAGTTGTAGGGGGTGCGGGTGTCGGTGATGACGTTGCCGCGCACCACCGCCCCGTCCTCGTGCGATTCGCCCTGCGGCCCGGACAGGTAGATGCCGCCGCCGTCGGCCAGCACGCCCATCGCGCCGGTGACGTGGTTGTGCAGGATGCGCGTGCCCTTCGCCGGGCCGCCCACGATGCCGCAGTGCGGAACGTCGTCCACGCTGTTGTGCGCGACCGTGCAGTCCACCGTGGCGAAGAGGGCGATGCCGGGCGAGCCCGAATGGTCGAGCCCGACGCGGTGGACCTCGTTGTCCTCGACCACCGCCCGGCAGGTGCCGGTCAGAGTGATGGCGCCGGCGGCGAGGGTGTCGAACCCGCACCCGCGCACCATGGTGTCCGCGCCACCCGTGACGCCGAGCGCGGTCGAGCCCAGGCGGGTGAAGCGGCAGCCCTCGAACCGGATGCCGGTGGTGTCGACCAGGGACGCGCACGCCGGGACGGTCTCCGGCTCGCCGGTGACGGTCAGCCAGGACTGGCCCTCCACGACGACCACGGTGTCGATCCGGCCGCCGTCGTGGAAGCCGCTGCCGTGGTAGTGCAGGAAGCCCCGGTCGCCGGTCGGGCGCAGCCAGGTGGTGTCGGCGAAGGTCAGGCCGCGGAAGGAGATGCCGCCGGCACCCGTCGCCACCAGCAGGGTGTCCCGTTCCGGAGCGACGACCAGGGTGGCGGCGGGGTCCTCGCCGGTGCGGGGGCGGTAGTGCAGGACGTGCTCGCCGGGGCGGGAGCGGTCTAGGGCGAACGTGCCCGGTTCGGTGAGGAAGGACGGGTCGTTCTCCACGCGGGTCGGCAGGCCGGGACCGGAGGAGGTCTGGCCGTCCCAGGAGGAGTTGTAGAGCTGCCGGGCCCAGGAGAAGGCGGGCTGCTTCATGGTGATCGTGCCGTCCGCGACCGACTCGACCGCGAGCCGGGCCTCGGTCCACGGGTAGACGCCCCGGTGGACGAACTCGACGCCCGCTCGCCAGTCGAGGCGAGCATCCGTGACGTAACCAGACTCGTTTTCACTCACTTCGCCCGGGATTCCGTCGATGGCGGCCCGGTCGACACGGCGACCGTCGACGGTGAGGTGGCGGGTGTCGAGCGTGCCTACGTCCACGACCCAGGCGCCGTCACCGCCCACCCGCCAGCCGGTGATCACCCGTCCGCCGCCGATCACCACCTCGTCCTGCGCGGGTGTGCCGAACCCGTTCGCCTGGTAGGTGATCCGGCTTCCTTCCCGCGCGGAGTCCTCCTCGGTGAACTCCCAGGGCCCGGGGTAGGTGCCCGCCCGCACGTGGACGACCACGTCGCCCGCCGCCTCCCGGGCGGCCCTCCGTGCCCGGTCGATCGTGGCGAAGGGTCGTTCCGGTGTGCCGGGGGCGTCGTCGTCACCGTCGAGGGCCACGTGTACTTCCGTTGTGTATGCCATAAACGCATTTATACTATAAATGGGAGGTGCCGGGTGATGCAGGACGACGAGCGGGTCGAACTGCTGTGGCGCAACGAGGACGCGCGGCCGGGGTTGAGCCCGGACCGGGTGGTGGCCGCCGCGGTGAAGGTCGCCGACGCGGAGGGCCTGGCGGGCTTGTCCATGCGCAAGGTCGCCGAGCGCCTGGGCTTCACCACGATGTCGCTGTACCGGCACGTGCCCAGCCGGGAGCACCTGGTCGACCTCATGCGCGACGCCGTCCTGGACGCGCCCGCGCCCGACGACACCGGCGCACCGTGGCGCGAGCGCCTGGAGACGGCCGTCCGGCACGGCTGGGAGCTGCGCAGACGCCACCCGTGGCTGGCCGAGGAGCGCAGCACGCGGCACCTCCCGGGGCCGAACGCGCTGGCGCACTACGAGCACCTGCTGAGCATCCTGGCGAGCACTCCCCTGCCGCCCGCGGAGGTCGTGGCGGCGGCGGGCCTGCTCGGCCGATTCCTCGACGCCGAGGCCCTGGCGCTGGTCGAGGCGGCGCGCGCCGAGCGGGACAGCGGGGTGAGCGACGAGGAGTTCTGGGGCGCGCGCGACGGGCTCTGGTCGCGGATGAGCCGCTACCCGACCCTCACCGCGCTGTGGGAGGCGGGCGGTTTCGAGCAGCCGGACCCGTTCGAGTTCGGTCTGGCGCTCCTGCTCGACGGTGTCGAGGTGCGCATCGCGCAGCGTGAGGGAACGCGTGACGAAACCTGCGCGATGTGCGGCGGGCCGATCGAGCAACCCGCTTCGGGCCGTCCGCGCGCCTACTGCTCGCGAAGTTGCCAACAACGCGCCTACCGCAGCCGGAAGCGCTGACACCACCTTGCCGTCCGGGTGCGCCTGAACGGGGTCGCGGGTGGGCTCGGCGAGGTGTCGCTGGTCTACGACCGGGTTCGCTGAGAGCTGGTCGTCCGGGGCCTGTCGTGCCGTGTGCGGGGGCGTTACCGTGCGGTGGTCCCGTCGTGTCGATGAGCTGAGCCTGGGTGGTGCGGCGCCGTGGTTCCTGAGCGTTTCGTTCGTGCGCTGGACGGTTTCGAGGCGGTGCTGGCGGCGGTGCCGCCGGACGGGTGGCTGTCGCCGTCGCCGTGTGAGGGCTGGTGCGCCGTCGATGTGGCGGGGCATGTCACGGCGGGGCTGCTGGTGATCGAGTTGCGCGCGGCGGGGCGGCCGCTCCCCCGCGATGATCCGGACTGGCGTGAGGTGGCCGGTGCGGATCCGGTGGCGTCCTGGCGTGCGGCGCGTGCGCGGATGATGGGCGAGCTGGTGCCGGAGGCGCTGGAGCGCCGGGTCCGGTTGGCGCTGGGCCTGGAGATCACGATGCGGGAGTGGCTGGAGGAGTATCCGCTGGAGTTGCTCGTGCACACGTGGGATTTGGCGCAGGCGTCCGGGCAGCGGGTGGTGCTGGACGCGGAGCTGGTCGGGCGGGCTTTGGAG
>NZ_SMKH01000406.1 GCF_004348515.1 Actinomadura sp. KC345
CGTTCGGTGGTTTTGGCGAGGGGGAAACACCCGGTCCCATTCCGAACCCGGAAGTTAAGCCCTTCAGCGCCGATGGTACTGCATGGGAGACTGTGTGGGAGAGTAGGACACCGCCGGACTCATATTGCTGGAAGGGCCCCGCCGAAAGGCGGGGCCCTTTCTCATTTCTACGGTACGGACGCCTGCCTTCCATCTCCACAACTTCACCAGTGAATGACATTATCCCGTCCGCTCAGGCCAACAAGAATTCAACATCAACAACGCGGGCGCGGTGGAGCTGGCAGCGCCGGGCACCGTCCCAAGCCTGCGGAAGCTGAGGCTGAACCGGTCGGCGACCGCCGATCTCGGCCCGCTGCGCGCCCTGCCGGTCGTGACGCTGGCTGACGGTGCGAGCGAGGCAACCCTTGAGGCGCTGGCCTCGCATCCGACCTTGCGGGCGCTCGCGCTGGGCCGGGATGGTGAAGGGCCGGTCCGCGTCGCGCCGCTCCGGACGATGTCCCGCCTCTATGGCTTCGATCTGTCCGCCACGCCGCACGTCCCCGGCCTGGACGTGCTGCAGGGGATGAGCGACCTGGGCTACCTCGCGCTGCGCCCCGACCAGCGGGATGGAACGCCCCCCTCGTCGAGATCGTCGAGTGGGCAGGGCGCCCGGTGTGGACACCGTCGACGTGCTGTGGGGCAGCAGACACCTCCCGCCCGTGGGGCCGAACCGGCTGCCGCCCGGCGGTCGGAACCGCGGCCGAGTCCCGAGGCCGGGGGCCTCGAAACCATCGCCACCGTACAAAGCCGTCGCCACCGATCATGAGAGGGAGCGCCACATTGCCTGACGAACGGATCACCGGACTGCTCGACCGGCTGGCCGCGCAGGTGCCGCGGAAGGCGCCCGACGGCTGGACGCGCGCTGTGCTCACCGGAAGCGCGTCCAGGCCGAGCGCCGGCGGCGCCATCGACTACGAGCTGCCCGCGGGTCGGACCGCGCGCGTCTTTCCCGATTACGACGACCTCTTCGCGCTGTACAGGGCGCTTGGCTGGAACGCCGTCCACGTGGAACTCGCGGCCGACCCGTCCGGCGCGTACCACGCACTCGCCATCGACGCCGCCGTCTCGCCGTGGATGGTCGGGGAGGGCTACGACGCTGTGCTCGACGCCCGCCGGTGACCCCGAGACCGCGGCGACCAAGCTGCGCGAGTACCTGGAACGGCGTTCCCAGCTCATCGAGGAGGACCGGCGGCCGGCCGCTCCCGCCTCCGCCGACGCCATCGCGGCCGCCGAGCGCACCATGGGGGTGGAGCTTCCCGCAGACCTGCGGGTGATGTACGAGGTCGCTGACGGTGACGGCGACGACGGCATCTTCGAGGGGCGCGTCTGGCTGCCCTTGGAGGAGGTCGTCCAGGCGCACGAGGGGCATCGCAGGCGCGTCTGGTTCGGCTGGAACCTGGGCTGGAACGCCGTCGTCTTCGACGCCGACCCGCCGGAGACGGTGCGGCGCTGCACCGGCCACCCCGGCTGGATTCCGTTCGCCTACGACTACGGAGGCAACTATCTGGCGGTGGACATGAGCCCGGCCCGCGCGGGACGTCCCGGCCAGGTCATCGCCATCGGACGCGACCACGAGAAGGGTCCGGCGCTCGTCGCGGGCTCGGTGACAGACCTGCTCGGCGACTACCTCGATCTCTGGACCGCGGCGACTACGACGCTGGTCCCGGCTATCTGGATCTCCCGCGTGAGCGGCCGCCCCGGCGCAGGGTGACCACGGTCCTCGATCTGACGAAGGAGCCGCCGGACGAAGCTGAGCTGTCCGGTGTCCAGGAGATCCTCGTCCACCACGGCGGCGAGATCGACCTGCCACCCTTGGGTGCCGCGCCGTCCCTGCGCTCCTTGCGCCTCAACCGCGCCCGCGTCCCGGACCTGAGCCCGCTGCGCGACCTGCCCCTGGAGCGGCTGTCGGTCACCGCGCGCGACGGCGACCTGGTCTCCCTCGCCCCTCACGGCACGCTGCGCACGCTCAGGCTGGCCTCCGCCGGAACGCCGGTAAGCATCGCTCCGCTACGGGACCTGCCGCGTTTGAGCGGCCTGGACCTGACCAGCGCGGAGGTCGCGGATCTCGATGTGCTCGCCGACCTGGACGGGCTCCGCTACCTGGCGATGCGCCCGGACCAGTGGCAGGCTTCGACGCCCCCGCCCGCACTGGCCGCGGCCTCCCTCAAGGGCACGGTGACGCTCGGCGCGGCGATCCGCTGGGCGGTCGGTCTCGGAGGCGACACCGGCAACGTCGTCCGCCATTCGGGCCACGTGACCTGAAGCCGAGGAGCGCAGATCGGCTGGATCACCGTCGGCCGCCATCACCTGAGCGGTGTTCGCTCGACGTCCACTGCGAGTATCAGGCCATCGATGAGGCGGAGCCGCCGGCCGGTGGTCGTGGCCGCGCAGCGGTGACGACGGTGCGGTGAGCAGTGCCGCCTCAGCGAGCAAGCGTCCTGCTGCGGCGCCGGTCGTCGCGAAGCATGTGGGCACCTCGTGATCATGACTCCAGGTCGGTCAGGTACGCCTGGACGGCGTCCAGTTCGTCCTCGCTGAAGACGCGGATGCCCGAGCGGCGGAGCAGCGCGGTCGTCACGCCGGTGCCCTTGGTCGAGGTCCCGGTGAACGTGCCGTCGTAGACGCGATGGGTGCCGCAGGACGGGCTGCCCTCCTTGAGCAGCGCGACGCGAGCGCCGGAACGGCGTGCCGTGTCCAGGGCCAGGTGGGCGCCTTGGAGGAATTCGTCCGTGACGTCCTTGCCGGTGTCCGTGACGATGCGGGCCGTTCCGTCGAGGACGTCGCCGCCGTCGCCTCCGACGATCTCGGCGGGCGGGCGTGGGACGGCCAGGCCGCCCGAGATCTCGGGGCAGAACGGGACGAGGCGGCCCTCGGCTCGCCAGCGTTCGAAGAGGTCGCCGGCCACCGGCTTGGCCGCGCCGTCGTAGCGGACGGGACGGCCCGCCAGGCAGGAGCTGACCAGTATGCGTTCCACGTCAGCCAGCCTATGCGCGGCACTTCGAGCAGGCCGCCATCGTACGCAGGCCATTGGTACAGCTGCGGCGGGGGAGTTCGGTGGTGCACGGCCGACCGCTTCGTAACGCACGAGTAACGATCCGGACTGATGAGACATATGGTCGAAACGTCTCGCCCGATGCAGTACCGTTTCCGCCATTGACGTGAGGTGGGTCACGGAGGACACGAGGGACGCGATGCGCGCTGTCCGTGCCGCCGGTGCGAGGGCCTGATGGCCGGGCGCACCAGGATGGCCAGAACGGGGCCGGGCAAGGCGGAACGGGCCGCGGCCAGACCGGTCAGGGCGAGGTCGGTCAAGTCGAGGATCGTCGTCCTGCTGATCCTTCCGGTGGTCGCCCTGATCGTCCTGTGGGCGTTCGCGGCGGCGCAGTCGCTGGAGGACGGCCTGCGGCAGTCCCGTGCGCGCACGTTCACCGAGAAGGTGCTCGAACCGACCGACCAGGTGATCGCCGCGCTGCAGGACGAGCGCCGCATGTCGCTGTCGTACTTGGGCGACGACGCCACGATCGGGCGGTCCGGGTTCGACGCGCAGCGCGCCGAGACCGACCGCGCCCGCGAGCTGTTCCGCGGCTCGGCGGCCGGCGACGGGATCGCGGGCGCCACCCGTCCCGAGACCAGGGAGCGGATGTCCCGGCTGGCGGACGCGCTGGGCGGGCTGGAGGCGCTGCGCCAGGTGGTGGACGCGCGGACGCTGAACCGGGCCCAGGCCCTCGGCCGGTACACCGAGTACATCGAGCTGGCCGCGGAGATCTACGACGAGGTGCATTCCCTGGACCCGGCGCTGGTGCGTGCCGACCGGGTGCTGCGCACGCTGGAACGCGCCAGGGAGAACCTCGCCCGCGAGGACGCGCTGGTCACCGGCGCGCTGGCGGCCGGGTCGCTGAGCGAGGAGGAGCAC
Source organism: Actinomadura sp. KC345 (assembly GCF_004348515.1). Classification (GTDB taxonomy): domain Bacteria; phylum Actinomycetota; class Actinomycetes; order Streptosporangiales; family Streptosporangiaceae; genus Spirillospora. The sequence goes on from NZ_SMKH01000406.1 coordinate 3,953, forward strand.
CTGCAGCTGGTGCGGTTCGCCGGGACGCACCGGTTCCTGTACGGGTACGCGTCGCGCGGCCTGCCCCCGGACGAACGGGCCCGCTACGAGAAGATCATGTCCGGCCCGCAGTTCACCCGCTTCAAGGAGCTGGAGGACAGGCTGATGCGCGGCGGCCCCACGGAGGAGCGGCCGGCCGTCGACATCGGCGCCTGGCACACCTCCACCGAGGACGTCGACTGGCGGCTGACCGAGTTCTCCAACGCGATCCGCTCCGCCAACACCGCGCAGGCGAAGGACGAGGCGAACGCGGTGCTGCTGCGGCTCGGCCTCACGGGCGGGCTCGGGCTGGTCGCGGTGGTCGTGGCCGTCCTGGTCGCGATCCGGGCCGGTCGACGGCTGGTCGTGGAGTGCCGCGAGATGGCCGCGAGCGTCACCGCGTTCGCCGACCGGCGGCTGACGGAGATCAGCGAGCGGGCCCGGCGCGGCGAGCCGGTGCGCGACGACGCCGGGGACGAGGCGGGCGCGGCGTTCCGGGTGACCGAGATCGAGCAGATCGACCGGGCGTTCGCCGAGGCCCGGCGGGCGGTCGTGCGGGCCGCCGAAGGCGAGGCGGCCGCGCACAAACGGCTGAACGAGGTGTTCGTGACCCTGGCCCGCCGCAACCAGTCGCTGGTGCAGCGGCTCCTGCGGATGCTGGAGGGGATGCAGCGCGGCACCGAGGACCCCGACGAGCTGCGGCGGCTGTTCGAGCTGGACTCGCTGGCCACCCGGATGCGGCGGCACGCCGAGGGCCTGGTGATCCTTTCCGGGCGGCCGTCCGGGCGCAGCTGGCGCGACCCCGTCCGGCTGGTGGACGTGGCGCGTGCGGCGGTGTCGGAGATCGAGGACTACGCCCGGGTCGATGTGGTGCCCATGGGCCGTGCCGCGCTGCGGGGCCCGGCCGTCGCCGACACCATCCACCTGCTGGCCGAGCTGATCGAGAACGCGGCGGCGTTCTCCCCGCCCGACAGCGCGATCCGGGTGACCGGGCAGAGGGTCGTGCACGGCTTCGCGCTGGAGGTCGAGGACCGCGGACTCGGCATCGAGCCGTCCCTCCTGGCCCAGGCGAACCGGCTGCTGGCCACCGACCCCGAACTGGACCTGGACGACAGTGCCCGGCTCGGCCTGTTCGTGGTGGCCCGGCTGGCGGCCCGGCACGGGATCCAGGTGTCGCTGCGCCGCTCGCCTTATGGGGGTTTGGTCGCCATCGTGCTGATTCCTGAGGAACTGGTGGTCGAAGCGCAGGCGAGCCGCCCGTCCGGGAGCGAGGAAGGGGCTCGGGCCGGATTGCAGGCCGTCCCGGGCGTCCGCGGTACGGCCGAGCGGGACCTGCGGTTCCGGCCCGCCGAGACGACCGACCCGGTCGTGCGCGCGGACGCGACCGCGTCCCCGCGGGCGGCGGCCTCGGGGGAGTTCCCGCTGCCGGCGCGGCGCCGCCAGGCGAGCCTTGCGCCCCGGCTCCGGGCGCGGCGGGAGCAGGAGGCCGCCGACGCGGGCGCCGAGCGCTCACCGGAGGCCGCACGCGACCTGATGTCGGCGTTGCTGCGGGGCCGGCACCGCGCGGAGACCGAACACGCCGGGGACACCGAACGCACCGGGGACACCCAGCACACCGGGCACACCGAACTCACCGGGGACGACGAGAACGTCGCTTTCACCGAAACCGGTTCCGGTCCGTACGAGACCGGGG
>NZ_SMKH01000407.1 GCF_004348515.1 Actinomadura sp. KC345
CGGCGGGCCCGCCGGAGCCGAGCGGGGGGACGTTCTCGCCGCGGTCGCGCGCCTCCAGGTGCTGCCTGATGACGCGCAGCGGCAGGTAGTGGTCGCGCTGCGCGGTGAGGACGAGCCGGAGCCTCTCCACGTCGGCGTCGGCGAACTTGCGGTAGCCCGAGGGGCTGCGCTGCGGTTCGACGAGGCCCTCGGACTCCAGGAACCGGATCTTGGAGATGGTGATGTCCGGGAACTCGGGCCTGAGCAGGCCGAGGACGTCCCCGATCGTCATCAGGGACCGGGCTGGCTGCGCGTTCAAGGCCCCTCCCCTCGTCGCCGCGACCTCGTACTCGCCTGCTCGCCGGTCAGCCGTGCGCCGGGTTGGTCAGGAACACCAGCCGGAACTTGCCGATCTGCACCTCGTCGCCGCCCGACAGGGCGGCCTGGTCGATCCGCTGCCGGTTGACGTAGAGGCCGTTGAGGCTGCCCACGTCGCGGACGGAGAACGCGGTGCCCTGGCGGGAGAACTCGGCGTGCCGCCGGGACACGGTCACGTCGTCCAGGAAGATGTCGCTCTCGGGGTGCCGTCCCGCGGACGTGCGGTCCTTGTCGAGGAGGAAGCGGCTGCCGGCGTTCGGGCCCCGCTTCACCACCAGGAGCGCGGTCCCCGGGGGAAGCGCCTCGGCGGCCACCTGGTCGGGGCCGACCGGCTCCTCGGCGCCCGCGTCGGTGTCGAGGGCCTCGAAGCCGCCGATGGAGATCGTCGAGGTGGACTCGCCGGGCGACTCGCGAGGAGGCAGCGGCGACGGCGAACTCCGGGTGAGCGGAGTGCCGCAGTTCGAGCAGAAGCGGGCATCATCCGGGTTGGCGTGACCGCACTGCGTGCAGTAGACGCTCGGCATCGATCGGCTCGGCCTCCTACCATCGGCGTGCCGCCCGCGGCCGCCCCGCCGCAGCGGGAGCCGCCTGCGCCACGCGCATCCATCAAACCAACCCACACCGGGGACCCGCCCCCGGCCACGGTCCAACTCACCGGCCGCTCACGCGACGGTCGCCAGAACTTACGCGGGTATTACCCGAGGGGTCAACTGGAACGGTGAGCCGACCGGACCAAACTACATTCGTCGATGATCGCAGGTCCATGCCGCCGCGCGGACGGCCCCGGTCGCGACGCATGTGCCGTCCACGGCTCACCGCTTCCCCCGTTCCCTCTCCAGAGACCGTATCGCGCCCGCGGCCACTTTCGCGCACGGGTCGATCAGGACGGCGGCGGGCGGCCGGTCAGCGCGGCAGCGTGACCGTGAACACGGTGCCTCCGCCCGGCGCCTCCGCGACCGAGGCGCGGCCGCCGTGCGCCTCGGCCACGGCCGCGACGATCGGCAGGCCGAGCCCGGAGCCGCCGCGGTCGCGGGAGCGGGACGGGTCGGCGCGGTAGAACCGCTCGAAGACCCGGGCGCGGTCGTCCGCCGCCAGGCCGGGGCCCTCGTCGCGGACCTCCAGGACCGCCTCCCCGCCGCGCGCGGCGACCCGGACGGCGGCGGCCGTGCCCGGCGGCGTGTGGCGGCGGACGTTCGCCAGCAGGTTGTCCAGGATCTGCCGGAGCCGTTCGGCGTCGCCGCTGACGACGACCGGGCCGTCCGCCTCCAGGGTCAGCGGGTGGTCCGGCCCGGCGACGGCGGCGTCCCCGGCGGCCTCGGCGGCGAGCGCGGCCAGGTCGACGGGCTCGCGCTCCAGCGGGCGGCCCTGGTCCAGCCGCGCGAGCAGCAGCATCTCGTCGACGAGGCGGCCCATCCGCTCGGTCTCGGACTCGATGCGGCTCATGGCCTTGGCGAGGTCCTCCGGACGGTCCGCGGCGCCGCGGCGGAACAGCTCGGCGTACCCGCGGACGGTGGCCACGGGGGTGCGCAGCTCGTGGGAGGCGTCGGCGACGAAGCGGCGCAACCGGTCCCGCGACTCCTCGCGTTCCCGGAACGCGGCCTCGATCTGCCCGAGCATGGCGTTCAGGGCCGCGGCGAGCCGCCCGGCCTCCGTCTTCGGGCGGGGTACCGCGAGCCTGCGGGCCAGGTCCCCGGCGCCGATCCGCGCGGCGGTGGCGGCGATCTCCTCCAGCGGGCGGGTCGCCCGGCGGACGGACCGCCACGCGAGGAGGCCGAGGCCGAGGAGCGCGGCGGCGGTGACGGCGACCTGCGTGCCGACCGTGCGGCCGAGGAGGTCGTCCTCCTCGCCCGTCCGCATGGCGGTGACGAGGACGGCGCGCTCTCCGGGGACCCACGCGGTGCGGACGAGCCACCCGGTCCCGTCGCGCCCGAAGGGGCCCTCGTCCACGCGGGTGCGGTCGCGGGTGCGGACGAACCGCTCCCCGTCGGGGTTGCCGCCCGTGACCCGGCCGGGGCGCAGGTCGCCCGGCAGCGGCGGGCCGCCGCCGAGGGGCCCGCTCTGGAGGGACACGGTCTGCACGACGGCGCCGTCCGGGCGTCGGACCTGGATGAACGCCGGAAGGCCGCCGTCCTCGGCGGCCGCGCCCCACAGCCGCGCCAGGTCGGCGGTCTCGGGCGGCAGCCGCAGCTCCCCCCGGCCTCCGCCGTTCGCCGCGCGCTCGCCGACGAGGGCGGCCGCCTCGCGCCCCACCGCGGTCATCCGGCGGTGCTCGCCCTCACTTTTCCAGTCGAACAGGGCGGCGAAGCCGGACCCGCCCGCGATGAGCAGGCCGAGCGCCAGCAGGGCGAGCTGGGTGAGGACGAGGCGCCTGCGCAGCGACATCAGCCGTCCCGGGGCATGCGGAGGATGTACCCGACCCGCGGCACCGTGTGGATGAGGCGGGGGTCGCCGTCGTCCAGCTTGCGGCGCAGGTAGCTGATGTAGGTCTGGACGACGCCGTCGCCGCCGCCGAAGTCGTACTGCCACACGTGGTCGAGGATCTGCCGCTTGGTCAGCACCCGCCCGGCGTTGAGGAGCAGGTAGCGCAGCAGCGTGAACTCGGTGGGGGTCAGGTCGATCAGGACGCCGCCGCGCCGCACCTCGTAGGCGTCCTCGTCGAGCTCCAGGTCGGCGAACGCCAGCCGGGCCCGCTCCCGCGCGGCCGGCCGGGTGCGGCGCAGCACGGCGCGGATCCGCGCGATCAGCTCCTCCAGGCTGAACGGCTTGGTCACGTAGTCGTCCCCGCCGACGGTGAGGCCCTTGACCTTGTCCTCGGTGGCGTCGCGGGCGGTGAGGAAGACGACCGGGGCCTCGCAGCCGTCCCGCCGCAGCCGGGCGCAGGCGTCCATGCCGGACAGGTCGGGCAGCATCACGTCCAGCACGATCAGGTCGGGGCCGAAGCGCGGGACGGCCGCCAGCGCCTCGGCGCCGGATCCGGCCACGGCCGTCTCGAAGCCCTCGTAGCGCAGCGCGGTCGAGACGAGGTCGGCGAGGTAGGCCTCGTCGTCCACGACGAGGATCTTGGTGGGCGTCACGGTGCCAGTCTGTCCGCTGACCGCCGCGGGCGCACTGTGAGCGATCTGCGGAATTTCTGGGAGATCGCTGTGCGGACGTGTTCACAGGGATCTCCAAGGCCGTTCGAACGGAACCGGAAGAGCGGGCCGCTGCAGTGGGCGCATGGACAGATTCTCCGAATTCGTGCTGCGGCACCGGCTGCTGGTCGGCCTGGTGTGGCTGGCGGCCGCGTGCGCGGGCGCCTTCGCCGCCGCGCAGGTCCCCGACCGCCTCACCGAGGACTTCGCCCCGCCCGGCTCGGCCGCGCGGGACGCCAACGCGGCGATCGCCTCCGCCTACGGGACGGGAGGCGCCGAGACGCCGCTCGTCCCGGTCGTCACGCTGCCCGCCGGGACGTCCGCGGACTCGCCCGGGGTCCGCGCGGCGCTGCGGGAGGCGTTCGCGGCGGGCGGGGAGCGGGTCGGCGCCCGCGTCGTCTCCCACGCGACGACCGGTGACGGCCGCTTCACCGGGGACGGCGGCCGGACCGTCTACGGCCTGGTCTTCCCGCCCGCCGCGCAGGAAGAAGACGGCATGGAGGAAGGGCCGGACCCGGCCGGGCCGCTCGCGGAGGCGATGCGCGCACATCTGCCGCCGGGCGCCGCGCTCCGCGTCACGGGCATGGAGCGGCTGGAGGAGGAGGCGGGGAGCGAGGGCCCCAGCGTCCTCGTCGAGACGCTCGTGGGCGGGCTCGGCGCCCTGGTCGTCCTCGCGTTCGTGTTCGGCTCGGCGCTGGCGGTCGTGCCGCTCGTCGTCGCGGCCGTGTCGATCCTGACCTCGTTCACGCTCGTGTACGGCCTCACGGGCGTCACCGACATGAACTTCATGGTGCAGTTCGTCGTCGCGCTCATCGGGCTCGGGGTGGCCGTCGACTACTCGCTGCTGCTGGTGACGCGCTGGCGGGAGGAGCGCGCACGCGGCCTGGACCCCGAGGACGCGGTCAGGCGCGCCATGGCGACCGCCGGGCGCGCGATCGTGTTCAGCGCCGCCGCCGTCGTGATCGGGCTCGTCGCCATGCTGGCGATCCCGGTGGAGTTCCTGCGCAGCGTCGCCTACGGCGGCGTGGTCATCCCGGCGGTGAGCGCGCTGGCGACGCTGACGCTGCTGCCGGTCGTCCTCGTCACGGCCGGCCCGGCCCTCGACCGCGTCGCGCCGCGGCGGCGCGGCGCCGCGGACCGGCCGGGCGCCCGCGCGGACCGGGCGTGGACGGCGTGGGCCCGCCACGTCGTCCGGTTCCGGGTCCCGGCCGCCCTGGCGGCGCTGGCCGCGCTCGGGACGCTCGCGTTCGCCGCCGCGGACATGAACCTCGGCGAGCCGCACAGCAGCGCCCTCGCCAAGTCGGGCCCCGCCTACGAAGGGCTCGCGGAAGTGCGGCGGGCCGGGGTGCCGTCCGGCGTCCTCACGCCGGTGGACGTCCTGCTGCCGCCCGGCGCGGAGCCCGCCGCAGCCGCCGCCGGGCTGCGCGAGGTGCCCGGCGTCCACGCCGTCGCCGCGCCCGCGGGCGGCATGTGGCGGCGGGACGGCACCGCGCTCGTCACCGTGCTCCCCGCGGCCGAAGGCGGAACCGGCGCGGGCAAGGGCACCGTCGAGGCCGTCCGGGAGGCGGTGCCGCCGGGCGCCCAGGTGGGCGGCGAGACCGCGAACGACATCGACTTCACCGCCACGGTGTACGGGACGTTCCCGGCCATGCTGGGGCTCATCTGCCTGCTGACGTTCGTCCTGCTCACCCGCGCGTTCCGGTCGCCGCTCCTGGCGCTCAAGGCGGTGCTGCTCAACCTGCTGTCGCTGGCGGCCGTCCTGGGCGCGATCGTGCTGGTCTGGCAGCGGGGCCACGGGAGCGACCTGCTCTGGGGCATCTCCGCGACCGGCTCGATCGCCGCGTTCGTCCCGGCGATGGTCTTCGCGTTCCTGTACGGCCTGTCGATGGACTACGAGGTGTTCATCCTGGCGCGGATTCGCGAGGAGTACGACCGCACCGGGTCCACCGGGACCGCCATCGTGGAGGGGCTCGGCAGGACCGGGCGCCTGGTGACCGGCGCGGCGCTGATCCTGTTCCTCGCGTTCGCGTCGCTGGCCGCCGCGCCCATCGTCGAGGTGAAGATCTTCGCCACCGGCCTGGCGATCGGCATCCTGCTGGACGCGACCGTGGTGCGGGCGCTGCTCGTGCCCGCCACGATCTCGATGTTCGGCCGCTGGAACTGGTGGATGC
>NZ_SMKH01000408.1 GCF_004348515.1 Actinomadura sp. KC345
CCTCAACCGTGTCCCGCGCTGGCCTCGGCCACTGCCGCAACCGGCGACAACCCGAACCGTTGCGATCGCGTCCGAAGGCAGGTTACGAGCGAAGCGAGAAACCTGATCGCGAAGCGAGCCGCCAAGGCGAGTTCGGAGCGATGCAGCGATCGCACCGCAGTGCCCGCCGAAGGAAGGGCCCTCCAGGGCCCGACCGCCAAGGGCACTGCAAACGAACACAGCCTTGAGAATCCCCCTGGGCATATAGGGGGGTGTAGCTCCAGGGCCGCTCGGCCGCCACGCGTGCACACAGCGCTCGTGAGTGCCACTTTTCGCTCCGTGACCCGGTAGAATGAAACCGGTTCAGGATGCTGCGCCGCCAAGGGGTGCCCGGGGCTCTGACCAAGACGAACAGAGCAGCGACCGGGTGCCTTCATGTGTGTTACGGGGCACACCGCGCCTCCCTCGGGTGCGGAGCGGCAGACATCCCCGGCAGGAGGATCTCCTTTGGCGTACGACGCTAGTTCGATCACTGTCCTTGAAGGGCTTGAGGCGGTTCGCAAGCGCCCGGGCATGTACATCGGCTCGACCGGTGAGCGTGGCCTGCACCACCTCGTCTCCGAGATCGTGGACAACGCGGTCGACGAGGCTCTGGCGGGCTACGCGGACGACATCGTGGTGAACCTGCTGGCCGACGGCGGCGTGTGCGTCGTCGACAACGGCCGCGGCATCCCGGTGGGCGAGCACCCTGTGGAGAAGCGGCCGGCCATCGAGCTGGTGCTGACCACGCTCCACGCGGGCGGCAAGTTCGACGGCAAGTCCTACGCCGTGTCGGGCGGCCTGCACGGTGTCGGCTCCGCCGTGGTGAACGCGCTGTCCACCCGGTTGGAGGCCGAGGTCCGCACGGACGGCCACGTGTGGCGCCAGTCGTACACGTGGCAGGGGCCGGAGACCGAGCTCCGCAAGGGCGAGGCGACCGAAGAGACCGGCACCCGCATCACCTTCTGGCCGGACCCCGAGATCTTCGAGACCCTCGAATGGAACTTCGAGACCCTCTCCCGCCGCCTGCAGGAGATGGCGTTCCTCAACCGTGGCCTGGCCATCACGCTGCAGGACGACCGTCCCGACTACATCAACGGTGAGCCGCACATCGTCCGGTACCACTACGAGGGTGGCATCGAGGACTTCGTGCGTTACATCAACGTGCGCAAGGACGCCGTCCACGAGTCGGTCGTGTACTTCGGTGACGACGCCACGGGCATGTCGCTGGAAATCGCCATGCAGTGGAACTCCTCCTACGCCGAGTCGGTCCACACCTTCGCCAACACGATCAACACGGCCGAGGGCGGCACCCACGAGGAGGGCTTCCGGGCGGCGCTGACCACGATCGTCAACCGCTACGCCCGTGACAAGGGCCTGCTGCGCGACAAGGACGACAACCTCACCGGCGAGGACGTCCGCGAGGGCCTCACCGCGATCATCTCGATCAAGCTGGCCGACCCGCAGTTCGAGGGGCAGACCAAGACCAAGCTCGGCAACACCGAGGCCAAGTCGTTCGTGCAGCGGGCCTGCAACGAGCATCTGCGCGACTGGTTCGAGGAGAACCCGGGCGAGGCCAAGGAGATCATCAACAAGGCGTCGCAGGCCGCGCGGGCGCGGGTGGCGGCGCGGCAGGCCCGTGACCTGACCCGGCGCAAGAGCCTGCTGGAGTCGACATCGCTGCCGGGCAAGCTGTCGGACTGCCAGTCCACCGACCCGTCCAAGTCGGAGCTGTACATCGTCGAGGGCGACTCGGCGGGCGGCTCCGCCAAGGGCGGCCGCGACCCGCACTTCCAGGCGATCCTCCCGATCCGCGGCAAGATCCTGAACGTGGAGAAGGCCAGGATCGACAAGATCCTGAAGAACAACGAGGTGCAGGCGATCATGACGGCGCTGGGCACCGGCGTGCACGACGAGTTCGATATCTCCAAGCTCCGTTACCACAAGATCATCTTGATGTCGGACGCCGACGTGGACGGCCACCACATCAACACGCTGCTGATGACGCTGCTGTTCCGGTTCATGAAGCCGCTGATCGAGGCCGGGCACGTCTACCTTTCGCAGCCCCCGCTCTACAAGATCAAGTGGGACTCGCGGGGCTCGGAGGCCGACTACGCCTACTCCGACTCCGAACGCGACGCGATCATCGAGGCCGGGGTGGCCGCCGGCAAGCGCGACCCGCGTCCCCGTGACCTGGTGCAGCGCTTCAAGGGCCTCGGCGAGATGAACGCCAACGAGCTCTGGGACACCACCATGGACCCCGACAACCGGGTCCTGCTGCAGGTGCAGCTCGACGACGCCGCGCAGGCGGACGAGCTGTTCAGCGTGCTCATGGGCGAGGAGGTCGAGCCCCGCCGGGAGTTCATCCAGCGCAACGCGAAGGACGTGCGCTTCCTCGACATCTGAGTGCGGGCCTCGGCCGGGCTCCCAGCGGCCTGACTTCCAGAGGCGACCGTACTTGCATCCCACCGAGCAGAAGAGGTCTTGAGAGTGACGGACGTGTCCACAGAGGGCGGCCACCCGGGCGAACGGATTGAACCGGTCGACATCCAGGTCGAGATGCAGAAGAGCTATCTCGACTATGCGATGTCGGTCATCGTCGCGCGCGCGCTGCCCGAGGTACGTGACGGCCTCAAACCCGTCCACCGCCGTGTCCTGTACGCGATGTACGACGGCGGCTACCGTCCCGACCGCGGGTACTTCAAGTGCGCCCGCGTCGTCGGCGACGTCATGGGCAACTACCACCCGCACGGCGACTCCGCCATCTACGACGCGCTCGTCCGGCTCGCGCAGCCGTGGGCGATGCGGTACCCGCTGGTCGACGGCAACGGCAACTTCGGTTCGCGCGGCAACGACCCCGCCGCGGCCATGCGGTACACCGAGTGCCGCATGGCGCCCCTGGCGATGGAGCTTCTGCGCGACATCGACAAGGAGACCGTCGACTTCTCCCCCAACTACGACGGCCGTTCGCAGGAGCCGGACGTCCTCCCGTCGCGGTACCCGAACCTGCTGGTCAACGGGTCGGCCGGCATCGCGGTCGGGATGGCGACCAACATCCCGCCGCACAACCTGCGCGAGGTCGCCGAGGGCGTCAGGTGGTATTTGGACAACTTCGGCGCCTCGGACGAGGAGCTGCTCGAGGCGCTGATCGAGCGCATCAAGGGCCCCGACTTCCCGACCGCCGGGCTGATCGTCGGCCGCAAGACCATCGAGGAGGCCTATCGCACCGGCCGCGGCTCCATCACGATGCGCGCCGTCGTGGAGGTCGAGGAGATCCAGGGACGCACCTGCCTGGTCGTCACCGAGCTGCCCTACCAGGTCAACCCCGACAACCTCGCCCTCAAGATCGCCGACGGGGTGAAGGAGGGCAAGCTCGACGGGATCGCCGACGTCCGCGACGAGACGTCCGGCCGGACGGGCCAGCGCCTGGTCATCGTCCTCAAGCGGGACGCCGTCGCCAAGATCGTCCTGAACAACCTGTACAAGCACACCCAGCTCCAGGAGACGTTCGGCGCGAACATGCTCGCGCTCGTCGACGGTGTGCCGCGCACCCTGCGCATCGACCAGTTCGTCCGGCACTGGGTCACGCACCAGGTCGAGGTCATCGTCCGCCGCACCCGGTTCCTGCTCCGCAAGGCCGAGGAGCGCGCCCACATCCTGCGCGCCCTGCTGAAGGCCCTCGACCGCATCGACGAGGTCATCGCGCTCATCCGGCGCTCCCCGTCCGCCTCGGAGGCGCAGCAGGGCCTGATGCGGCTGCTGGAGATCGACGAGATCCAGGCGCAGGCCATCCTCGACATGCAGCTGCGCAAGCTCGCCGCCCTGGAGCGCCAGCAGATCACCGACGAGTACGACAAGCTCATGGCGGAGATCGCCGACTACAACGACATCCTGGCCTCGCCCGAGCGGCAGCGCCAGATCGTCGCCGACGAGCTCGCGCCGATCGTCGAGAAGTACGGCGACGACCGCCGCACCCAGATCATCCCGTTCGACGGGGACGTGTCGTACGAGGACCTCATCGCCGAAGAGGACATCGTCGTCACGATCACCCGCGGCGGCTACGCCAAGCGCACCAAGACCGACCTGTACAGGGCGCAGCGGCGCGGCGGCAAGGGCGTGCGCGGCGCGCAGCTCAAGCAGGACGACATCGTCGACCAGTTCTTCGTCACCACGACGCACCACTGGATCCTGTTCTTCACCAACAAGGGCCGCGTGTACCGCGCCAAGGCCTACGAGCTGCCCGACGCCGGACGCGACTCGCGCGGCCAGCACGTCGCGAACCTGCTGGCCTTCCAGCCGGACGAGCACATCGCCCAGGTCATGGACCTGCGCGACTACGAGGTGGCCCCCTACCTCGTCCTCGGCACCAAGAGGGGCCGCGTGAAGAAGACCGCGCTGCGCGACTTCGACTCGCCCCGCACCGGCGGCATCATCGCGATCAACCTGATCGAGGACGACGAGGTGATCGCCGCGCGGCTCGTCTCGTCCGACGACGACCTGCTGATGGTCTCCACCGGCGCGCAGGCGATCCGCTTCCGCGCCGACGACGAGTCACTGCGGCCGATGGGCCGCGCCACGTCCGGTGTCATCGGCATGCGTTTCGAGGAAACCCAGGAAGTCCTTAACATGCTGGTTGTGCAGGACACCTCCCAGGACGTTCTGGTCGCCACCCGGGGCGGCTACGCCAAGCGGACCCCGGTCGACCAGTACCCGCTTCAGGGACGTGGGGGTAAGGGCGTCCTCACCGCTAAGATCGTTGAATCGCGAGGGATGTTGGTAGGGGCCTTGATGGTGGGCCCGGACGACGAGGTGTTCGCGATGACGTCCAACGGCGGCGTCATCCGCACCACCGCCGCGGAGATCAAGCAGTCCGGCAGGCAGACCATGGGCGTCCGGCTGATGAACCTCGCGGACGGGGACAGCGTGGTGGCCATCGCGAGGAACGTAGAGTCCATGGAGGACTCAGAGGACGTCGAGGCGGGCGACGGTGAGTGATGGACCGCAGCCCGGCACCGAGCCGATAGGCCAGGAGGATACGTGAGCACCGAGCCCGGCAAGAGCAAGGGCGGTGGGCCCGGCGCCGGGAGCTCCGGCGCCGGGGGCTCCGGCAAGAAGACCGGGGCGGCCAAACCCGGCGCGAAGCCCACCGGCAAGTCCGAGGCCAAGCCGGGCAAGGCCGTGGCCGCCAAGTCCGGCCGGGACGAGACCACCGTCGAGATCGGCTCCACCGACGAGGACACCGTCACGGACGCGCCGAAGCCCGGTGAGGACTCGACCCCGCCGAAGTCCGACCCGCCGAAGTCCGGGACGGACTCTCCGGCACAGGGCTCCGACACCGACGCGAACAAGCCGAAAACGGGCGCCGGTTCGTCCGCGCCGAAGTCCGGCGGCAGCCCGTCCGCGCCGCGGTCGGGCGCGGACTCCGGGGCGCCGAAGTCGGTCACCGAGGCGGCCGCCCCGAAACGCGGTGCGGCCACGCCGAAGCGCGGCACCGAAGAGACCAGGACCGACCTGGTCTCGCTCAAGGGCCAACAGGCGAAGGGCTCCGGTTCCTCCTCACCGGAGATAGCCCCGGTCAAGGACACCATCGAGGCGCCCAAGGGCAAGCCGACGAATCCGCCGCCCAAGAAGCC
>NZ_SMKH01000409.1 GCF_004348515.1 Actinomadura sp. KC345
CCTGACCCGCATGCCCCACCAACACCCACGACCGCCCCCACACCCGCGAACACTCCAACCCGAACAACTCCACCGACCCGAACACCCCCGGCGGCAAACCCAAACCACACCCCCCACCACCACGACCATCCACGTACTCCCCCAACTCCACCAACAACGACTCAACCGTCATGACACGACCCTTCTCTCGATCTGAGGAACGATGTCGCCCGGCGCGGGCATGGCGCCCATCTCACGCCGGAGACGCCGCGCGTTCTCGGTGAACGCGGGCTCGTCGAGGACCCGCGTGGCCGCCTCGCGGAACCCCTCGGCGGTGAACTCCCGTATCGGGATCGACAGCAGTGCGCCCTGTTTTTCGTAGTCGCGCCCCATGGCCTCGCTGACCCACTCCCAGCCGGAGATGATGATCTGCGGGACGCCGTGCAGCTCCGCGGTCGCCTTCGTCTGGTAGCCCCCGTGGTGCACCACCGCCGAGCAGGTGGGGAGCAGGTCGTCGAGGGGCACGAAATCGACCACCCGCACGTTGCCGGGGATCTCCGGGAGCCGCTCGCGCTGCGCCGGAGCGATCGCCGCCACCACTTCCACGCGCATGTCCCCCAGCGTCGCCAGGAGCGCGGCGAGCATGGTGTCGAGGTCGAACAGCTCGTAGTCGCCGGTGATGCTCATCCCGAGCGTGAGGCAGACGCGCGGAAGCTCCGGCGGGACGCGCAGCCAGCGCGGCATGACACAGCGGCCGTTGTAGGGCACGTACCGCATCTCGACGGTGTCCAGCCCGAGGTCCTCCCGCATGATCGCCGGCCGTGTGTCGATCGTCCACTGGCCGGTCAGCAGCGTCTCGTCGAAGGACTGCTCGGAGCCGACGCGATCCAGCGTCCAGTCGAGCCATTCCGCGGTGGGGTCCTCCCGGTGCTCGGGCTCCTGCTCGCCCGCGCGGTCCAGGAAGAGCCGGCGCGTACGCATCTGCAACTCCAGTTCCGGACCGGACACCAGGCGGGCGTGCGGCGCTCCGGTGGCCACGGCCGCCACCGCGCCCGCCATGCAGAAGGTCTCCCAGATCACCAGGTCGGGCCGCCAGCCCCGCGCGAACGCGACCAGGTCGTCGATCGTCGCGTCGGCGTTCAGCGGTGCCCAGAGCGCGGGGACGACGAGGTTCTCGTAGGTCAGCAGCGCCTCCCATGAAGGCCGCCGCACGGCCAGCTCGGTGTCTTCCAGCGTGTTGCAGTGGGCGATGGCCTCCCAGTGGAAGGGGCCCAGCGGTTCCTGCCACGGTCCGCCGTCGATCGGTACCGCCGAGAGGCCCGCCTGCGTGACGGTGCCGACCACATCCGACTTGCAGGCCGCCCGGACGTCGTGGCCGGCCGCACGCAGTGCCCACGCCAGCGGCACCAGGAGCTGGAAATGGCTGCCCTCCAGGGAGGTGAACAGGATCCTCATCCGCACCGTCCCGGGTCGCGGGCTCCCGTCGTGACCGGGCACCGCAGCAGGCTCCGGGTCACCGGTGCCCTGCGGCGCCGGAGCACGGGGCCGCGCCTGCTCAGCCGCGGGAACCGTGCGGCCATCGCGGGCAGCGCCGCCCCGGCCTGGAGACGCGCCAGCGCCATCACGCCCAGGGGCAGGACGGGCGTGAGCGCGAACGGACCCCGCTCGCCCCGCCGGCCGGGAACGAAGTCGCCGGGGTCGGCGAACACCTTCGGGTCCCGGTTGGCGCCGCCGATGAGGACCGCGACCCGGTCACCGGCGTCGATGCGCGCACCCGCCACCTCCAGGTCCTCGCTCGCCGTGCCGGTGGCCACGTGCAGCGGAGGGTCGTGGCGCAGCGTCTCCTCGACGACGAGCCCGGCGAGGCGGGGGTCCTCGGCGAGCGCGGCCCACCACCGGCCGTCCTCCAGCGACGCGAGAACCGCGCCCGCGATGAGGTTCGCGGCGATCCGCGCACCCACCACCGCCAGGAAGACGCTCTCCGCCGGCGGTCTGCCCTCGGGCATGGACGTCCCGGCGAAAAGGGTGCACAGGTCGTCGATGGCGTCGACCATGCGTTGGATCCCGTCCGGCCGCTGCGGGCTCAGCACACTGTCCAGGGCGAGGCTCGCGGCCACCACTCCCCCGGCCAGCCGGGACGGCGCGACGCCGAACATCTCGGCGAACACCGCGACGGGCACCCTCTCGGCGACGTCGGCGGCGAGGTCGAACTCCTCCGGGAGCTCGTCCAGTACCGTCGCGCAGATCCGCTCGACCATGGCCCGGTGCCCGTCCCACGGCTCCTCGGCGCGTTCGCGCCAGCCGGGATCGGCCCAGAGCCTCTCGTCGACGAGCGACACCCTCACCCCCGGCCGGGCGAGCAACCGACCGCCCACGCCATGGTCGGAGGTCACCCAGGTGCCCAGACGGCTCCGCCACAGCGGGCCGTGCGCGCGGACCTCCTCATAGGACGGGTGGGGGTCGTCATCGAACCCGCACAGCACCGCGGCATAGGGGTCGCGCTTGCTCCTGTGCAGCCACAGTTCCCCGTTGGCCAGGTGGAGCGGATGCCCCGGGGACCTGGTCACCGTTGTGCCCGGATCAGGGGGAAGCTCTCGCCGCCCACCGGCTGGCCGGGCTCCAGGTGCGCGACGGGATGGTCCTGGACGCCGGGACGGTACACGGCGTCGGCGTCCATGTAGACGACTCCGTAGGCGATGCGCGGCTCGTCGCTGCGGTTGACGTCCGCCAGGTGAACGGTGCGGAAGTGATGGAAGACGACATCGCCCGCCCGGACCGGGACGGTGACCCGCGGCTGCCAGGAGTAGTCCGGCCAGATGTCCTCCATCGGGCGGTACTCGGAGAAGCCGGTCAGGTGAATCTGGCGGTCGGCGTCGGGGCGCAGGTGCGAGCCGGGGATGTAGGTCAGGCAGCCGCGCTCGGCCGGTACGTCGACCAGCGGGGTCCAGGCGGTGAGGGTCCTGGACAGGTTCGACAGCGGCAGTCCCGGCTCGTCGTCATGGACGACCGTGGGCAGATGCTCCTCCGGCTCCTTCATCAGGACATCGGTGCCGTAGAGGCGCAGGGGCCCTCCGGCCAGCCTCTCGGCGATCTCCGTGATGACCGGGTGCAGCGCCAGATCGCGCATGGCCTCGTCCTTGCGCCATGCCGCCTCCACGTAGTGGATCTGCACTTCCCGTTCCGAGGCGCCCCAGATCTGCCGGCCCTCCCTCTCGAAGAGTGCCTCGGCCGCCTCCCGGTACCTCTTCACCTCCTCCTTGGGGAGCACTCCCGGGAGGTGGATGAAACCCTGGTCGTTGTAACGCCGAACGGTGTCCGCGGTCACGGACTCGGGCGTTGGACGTTCGCCGGTGGCCACCATGTCATTCAGTCCTTGTCCAGTGGATACGGGAAAGAGCGTCGTCCGGACGCGGCCGGGACCCGGGTCCGGGCCGCGGTCGATGAGCACGGGGTCATCCGGCGAACCCGACCAGCTCGGGCACCAGCTCGGCGGGCGAGGGCATCGACCGCAGTTCCTCCCGGGCCTGCTCGGCCGCGTCCCGCATGCCCTCGTCCTTCAGCAGCGCCTGGCACTCGGCCGCCCCGATCGAGTCGGCGTCGGCGATCAGGCCGATCCCGCGCCGCGGTATCACCTCTCCACCGGTCTGCTGGTACGACCCACGCGGGAGCACGCACTGCGGGATTCCGGCGGCGACCGCCGTCATGGTCGTCCCGCTGCCCCCGTGGTGGACGATGGCCGCGCACGACTCGAGCAGCGCGTCCAGCGGCGCCCACTCCACGGTCCGCACGTTGTCGGGCAGCGGGCCCAGGAGCGTGGCGTCTCCGCCTCCGAGGGTGACGACGAACTCGGCGTCCACACCGCCGGCCGCGGCGATCAGCGGGCGCAGCACCGCGATGCCTCCCCACTGCGCCTCGATGGTCCCGAGCGTCACGGCGATCCGCGGCCGCGCCGGCCGCTCCAGCAGCCACCCCGGCAGGACCGCTCCGCCGTTGTACGGGACATGCCGCATCGGCCACGCGTCCCGCGACCGGCGCTCCGGCGGCAGCAGCGCCGTGAAGCTCGGCGGGAGAACGCTGATCGGCGCGGTCGCGGCCGGCGCGCCGGTGACCCCGTGGCGCTCGTAGTCGGCGTCCATGGCCTCCCGGAGCATGGCGCGCAGCCCCGAGCCGCTGTCGTAGGAGCCCAGCCGCAACTCGGCGAGGGGCAGGCCGAGCGCACTCGCGGCGAGGGCCCCGGCGCCCTGGAGCGGCGGCGCGACCACGAGGTCCGGCGACCATGAGCGTGCGGCCTCCAGCACGCCGTCCACCATGACCCCCGACACCCGGGCGAACAGCCTCGCGAGCTGGGCGTCCTCGGGATCCTCGGCGAACATGGGGTTGCCGTCCACCGGGTCGCCGTCCTCCTCGGCGGAGGTGTCGTCGGGCATGTAGACCTTGAGGTAGTCCAGACCCGGAGTGGCGTCGACAACGGTGAACCCGGCGTCGGACGCGGCGACGCTGAGCCCGCCTGTGGCGTAGCGGACGTCGTGCCCGGCCGCGCGCAGCGCCTGGGCCAAGGGCACCGTGGGAAAGAGGTGACCGAGCCCGGGAGAGGCGACGAACAATGCACGCATGATTCCCCCCATGGACGGAAAGGGCGTTCTGTTCACACCGTGACCGGGCCGCCTCTCAAACCGATCGAGGAAGGTTGGAGGGCGGGTCACCTTCGCGGGCCCTCAGTCGCGCACGCCGACGAACAGGCCGCGGCCCGAGTGCAGGCCGTCGACATAGCCGACCGTGAATCCGGCCGCGGCGAAGGCCGCCTCGTACTGCTCGCGCCGGAACAGCGAGATGCGGTGCGCCTCCTCGAAGTGGCGGACGCCCGACCGCGCGCCGGCGACCACGTAGTGCACGTTCATCCGGCAGGCCGCGCCGTCACGAGCGGAATGCGAGACCCGCGCGACCGTCAGCCCGTCCACCGCCGCCACGTCGCCGGAGACATGCCCGTCCAGGAAGTTCTCGGGGAACCACCACGGATCGACGGCGGCCACCCCGCCGGGCACCAGGTGCCGCGCGAAGCACCGCAGCGTCTCGCGCAGTTCGGCCTCCGTCTCGGCGTAGCCGAGCGCCCCGAACATGCACGTGATCACATCGAAGGTGCGCCCCAGATCGAAGGCGCGCATATCACCGGCGTGGACGGGCACGCCGGCCAGCCGGCGGGCGGCCACCGCGACCATGGCCTCCGACAGTTCGAGTCCCTCCACCCGCGCGAAGAGCCGGGCGAAGTACCCGAGGTGCGCGCCGGTTCCGCAGGCCACGTCCAGAAGCGCGCCGGCGTCCGGCTTCAGCCTCCGTACCCGGCGGGTGATCTCCTCGGCCTCGGCGAGGTAGTCCTTCCCCCTGCCCTCATGGATCAGTTCGTAGATCTGCGCGTTTTCGACGCCGTACATGACCAGGAGTATCGGCGGCGCCATTCGAGGGCTCTCCGAAACCGGGTGGAGAGGTCTTCGTCGCACCGTGCGGCGATCCAGTCGCCATAGAGCGATTCACCAGCACACTCTTCGATGCTCGAACGATCCGATACGAGCGAAGCACGATGGCGAAAGGGGTCGTGTCATGACGGTTGAGTCGTTGTTGGTGGAGTTGGGGGAGTACGTGGATGGTCGTGGTGGTGGGGGGTGTGGT
>NZ_SMKH01000040.1 GCF_004348515.1 Actinomadura sp. KC345
CCCGTCGCCCCCCGCGTCGTCCGCCCGGCCTGTGGTGTGGGGGCCGCTGTCGAGCATCACGGCGGGGGTCTGGCGGAACCCGCTGAGGGCGCTCAGCGGCATCGAGGACGCGAGGATCCCGTCGATCGCCTCGTCCGGTGATCCGAACGGGCTGCCTGCCGGGCCGTCCGCGTCGTCCGGCCAGGTCGAGACGACGACGCCGAAGCCGTGCCGGGCCGCGGCGCGGGCCGCGCCCGTGTAGACGGGGCCGAAGAACGGCGCGGTCAGGGTCGGGACGAGCAGCAGGACGGTCCGGGTGGTGCCGAGCCGCAGGTTCCGGGCCGCCTGGTTGGGGCGGTAGCCGAGGCGCTCGGCGGCGTCGCGGACGCCGCTCGCGGTGGCGGGGGAGACCCGGCCCTCCCACTTGCCGCCCAGCACGAGCGAGACCGTGGACTGCGAGACCCCGGCCTCCTGAGCCACGTCCTTGCTGGTGGGACGGCCGGCTAACGACACGGGTGCCTCCTGTGAGCGGATCGGAACGGAATAAGACTAGAGCGGAGCCGCCCTCAAGTGGTACGTATGACCAGGCGGGTAATACGTATGACTGGAATCGTGCGGGGGCCATCTATGCGCGGCTATGTCGTCTTCCTGCGGAGGCCGTTCGCGGCGAGGCTGCTCGGCGGCACCCTCCTCGGGAGGCTGCCCAACGGCATGGGGATGCTCGCCGTCGTGCTGCACATCCGCGCGGACGACGGCGGATACACCCTCGCCGGGACGCTCGCCGCGATCCTGGGCCTCGCGACGGCGGCGGGCCAGCCCGTCCTCGGCCGGGTCATGGACCGGTTCGGCCAGCCGCCCGTCCTGCTCCCGGCCGCCTGCGCCTCCGCCGCGGGCTTCGGCCTGCTCGCCGCGGTCGGCGCGGACCCGCTGCCGGTGGCCGTCATCGCGGTGGTCCTCGCCGGGTTCGCCACACCGCCGCTGGAGGCGGGGCTGCGCGCCCTGTGGCCGGACGTCCTGGACGGACAGGAGCAGGTCGACGCCGCCTACGCGCTCGACGCGGCCTCCCAGGAGATCCTCTTCACCGTCGGCCCGCTGATCGTGGTCGCCGCGGCCGTCCTGAACACCGAGGCCGCGCTGCTGCTCACCGGAGCGTTCGGCATCACCGGGACGCTGGTCGTCACGCTGTCCCGGCCGTCGCGCCGATGGACGGGCGAGCCGCGCGCCGCCGACTGGGCCGGGCCGCTGCGCTCCCCGGGGCTGCGGATCCTGCTGCTCTCGCTCGCCTGCGCGGGGATCGCGCTCGGCGTCTACGCCGTGGCCGTCGTCGCCTACGCCGAACGGTCCGGCCGCGACCTGGCGTCCGGGCTGCTGCTGGCGTGCATGGCGGGCGGCGCGTTCGCCGGGGGCATCGTCTACGGCGCCCGGCCGTGGGCGGGGGAGCCGCACCGGCGGCTGCCGTGGCTGCTCGCCGCGCTCGCCGTCGGCTACCTCCCGCTGGTCCTCGCGCCGAGCCTGCCGGTCATGTCGGTGCTCGCGTTCGCCAGCGGCGTCTTCCTCGCGCCGGTGCTCGCGTGCAGCTTCGCGCTCGTCGACCGGCTCGCACCGAGCGGGACCGTCACCGAGGCGTTCGCGTGGGTCGTCGCGGCGGTCGGCGCGGGCGCCTCCCTCGGCTCCTTCGTCTCCGGCGTCGGGCAGGACGCGGGGGGCGTCCCGGGCGCGTTCGCCGGGGCCGGCGTCGGCGGCGTCCTCGCCCTGGTGCTCTGCCTCGCCGGCGCCCGGACGCTCCGCCCGCGCGCCGCCAAGGCGGTCACCGCCGAAGCCGCCACGTGACCATCCCGCCGCCTGATCACCCCGCCACCTACCACGGGGCGTCAGACCCAGGACTGGAACCAGATCCGGTCGTGCCAGTTCTCGTAGGGGATCGTGTCGGCGGTCAGGATCGGGTGGAAGTAGGCGAAGTTCGCCAGCACCACCAGCATGAACGCCCCCGCGGCGGCGGCGCCGATCAGCCGCCGCGTCCCCGCCGACGGCACGGGCTCCGGCGCCCGCACCCCGCCCGCGGCATCCGCGTCGTGGTCGTCCAGATCGCGCTTGCCCACATCGTGCGCGCCGGGCCGCGCGGCATGGGCGCCCGCCACCCCGGCGGGCGCGGGCCCGATCAGGTACCCGATGACGAGGACGACCGCCAGCACCATGAACGGGATCAGCGGCGTGGCGTAGAACAGGAACATCGTGCGCTCGTTGAACGCCGAGGGGAACCAGGTCAGCCACCCGGCCGCGAACGCGAGCAGGATCGCCCCGGCCCGCCAGTCCCGCAGCATGACCCAGATGAACGCGACGACGATCAGCGCGGCCAGCGCGCCCCACCACAGCGCGGGCGTGCCGATCCCGAGGATCTCGCGGGAGCAGCGCCCCGCGTCGCCGCACGCGTTCTTCGGCTCGGTGTAGAAGAACGCGACCGGACGCCGCAGGATCGGCCAGTCCCACGGCCACGACTGGTACGGGTGCTCGTCGTCCAGCCCGCTGTGGAAGCCGAGGATCTGCCCGTGGTACCGCCACAGGTCTGGCAGGGCCTCGAACGGGCGCCAGAGCACGAAGCCGGACACGTCGCCGCGTCCCCAGCCGCCCGGCCTGAAGATCCAGCCCCACCAGGTCGCCACGTAGGTCACCAGCCCGACCACGACCAGCTGGACGAACGCGGGGACGGCCTCCAGCAGCATCGTCCCGGCGAACGGCGCCCGGACTCCGGCCGCGCGGCGGGCGCCGTAGTCCCACAGCACGACCATCAGCCCGAACGCGGCGACGTAGAAGACGCCCGTCCACTTGGTGGCGCAGGCCAGGCCGAGGCAGATTCCCGCGGCGTACCGCCAGCCGTGCGCGAGGAACGGCCCGTGGACGGAGGTGTCCCCGCCTTCGATCTTCTCGGCGAGGACGCGCCGGGAGCGGTCCCGGTCGTTCACGAGGCACGCGAACCCGGCGAGGATCCAGAACATCACGAAGATGTCCAGCAGCGCGGCCCGGCTGGTCACGAAGTGCAGTCCGTCCAACGCGAGCAGCAGCCCGGCGGCGCAGCCCAGCAGTGTCGAGCCGGTCATCCGGCGGGCGAGCCGGCACAGGATCAGCACCGACAGCGTCCCGAGGAGGGCGGGCACGAACCGCCATCCGAACGGCGTCGCGCCGAACATCCACTCGCCGATCGCGATCATCCACTTGCCGAACGGCGGATGCGCGACGAACGCGGCGCCCTCGGCCCAGATGTTCGCGTCCGGGTCGGCGATGAGCATCTTGTCGGCGTTCTCGACGGTGTTGCGCTCCCAGCCGAACTCCAGCAGGGCCAGCGCGTCCTTGGCGTAGTAGGTCTCGTCGAAGACGACGGCCTTCGGCGTCCCCAGCCCGTCGAAGCGCAGGACGCCCGCGAAGAGCGTCACCAGCAGCGGGCCGAGCCAGGCCAGCAGCGGGCTGCCCGGGATCGCCGGCGCGAGCCACTCCCGCAGCGGGGGCCTGCCCCGTGAGCCAACGGCCGGGGCGGAAACCAGATCCGTCGTAGCCATCCTGGGAGCCTATTGCAGCCCCCTCGGCGGTCGAGCACAACCGCCCGCTGCTGTGTTTGCTTGCAGCGCCCTTGGCGGTCGGGCCCTGGAGGGGCCTTCCTTCGGCGGGCACTGCGTGCGATCGCTGCATCGCTCCGAACTCGCCTTGGCGGCTCGCTGCGCGATCAGGTTTCTCGCTTCGCTCGCAACCTGCCTTCGGACGCGATCGCAGTGGTCCCGGTTGTCGCGGGGTTCGGTGTGGGTGGTGGTGGCGCGAGCGCACGCAGTGCCCGCCGAAGGGAGGGCTTTGAAGGCCCGACTGCCAAGGACACTGCAATAAAGTCGCCCACGTGACAGGGACTTTGCTGCTCGGGGCGGCGCCGATCGGGCGGGCGGAGGACGCGTCCGCGCGGCTGCGGGACGCGCTGGCCGGTACGCCGGTGATCGCGGCGGAGGACACCCGCCGGCTGCGCAGGCTGGCGGGCGACCTCGGCGTGCAGGTCACCGCCCGCGTCGTGTCGTACCACGACCAGAACGAGACGGGCAGGACGGCGGAGCTGCTGGACGTGCTGCTGTCCGGGCGGGACGTCCTGGTGATCACCGATGCGGGGATGCCGGGGGTGTCCGACCCCGGGTACCGGCTCGTGCGGGCCGCCGTCGCCGAAGACGTGCCGGTCTCGGTGCTGCCCGGACCGTCCGCCGTCACGACCGCGCTGGTGGTGTCGGGCCTGCCCGCGGACCGGTTCTGCTTCGAGGGCTTCCCGCCCCGCAAGCCGGGCGAGCGGTCCCGGCGGCTGGAGGCGCTCGCCGGTGAGCCGCGCACGATGGTGTTCTTCGAGTCGCCGCGCCGGCTGCCGGTCACGCTCGCGGCCATGGCGGACGCGTTCGGCGCGGCCCGTCCCGCCGCCGTCTGCCGGGAGCTGACCAAGACCTACGAGGAGGTCCGCCGGGGGACGCTCGGTGATCTCGCCGCGTGGGCCGGGGAGGGCGTCCGCGGCGAGATCACGGTGGTGGTCGGCGGCGCGCCCGAGCCGAAGGGCCTGTCGGACCCGGCCGACCTGGCCGCCGCCGTCGCCGCGCGGGTGGACGCCGGAACCCCCCGCAAGCAGGCCATCGCGGACGTCGCCAAGGAGAACGGCGCCCCGAAGCGCATCGTCTACGACGCCGTCGTCCAGTCCCGGAAATAGCCGCGCAGTCCGGGAAATAGCCGCCTTCCTGGGCGATGCGCGCGGACCGTTCGGGGAATAACCCCACCGTCGATGAGTCGTCGGCGCACGGCGGGCTTGCCGAAGGGGGTGATGGGCGTGCGGGAGGCATGGTCGTCCCATGAGACCTGGGTCTTCGAGTGCCGGAACTGCTCGACTTACTGGAGGGAGGAGCTGGAGGTCCGGCACTGCACCGACGGGCACGGGAACGCGGCCGTCATCTACATGCGCGGCGGGCAGCCCTGCACGACGCCCTGGCTGGATCGCTCCTGCCCCCGCTGCCAGAGCCAGAACATCAAGGCGGCGCTGTCCGCGACGCGGGGCAAGGTGGAGGAGATCCCGAAGACCCGCACCGGCGAGGACGTGGCGATGGTGTTCCACCTCCGCCGCATGCACGCCTGGTGACGCCGAGCGGGACTACAGGGCGAGCGGGACTACAGGGACTGACAGGGACCGGCAGCGACTACTTGGCCGCGACCTCGGGGACCTTGGGCTCGGCCCGCTCGGCCGGAACCTCGGGCGCCTCCGTTGCCGCTGTGCCGCGCCGCAGGCGGCGTCCCCAGCCGGCGACCGTCCCGCGGGACTCCGGGGAGAACGCCATCCCGGCGGCGAGCGCCGCCAGCGGGACGGCCGGCAGCACGTATCGGTAGTCGAACTCGGCGGTGGCGGCGGGCGCCAGCAGCAGGCCGGTCGCGAGCGTCCACGGCAGGAACGCCTGGCCGCCGAAGCGGCGCCACAGCGGGACGAGCCCGGCGAGGCCGATGAGCAGGATGCCGCCGAGCATCGTGCCGCGCAGGTAGAAGACGTCCTGGTACCCGCGGGCGATGCCGCCGAACGGCTCGACGACGCGGGTCTCGGCGTCGCCGCGCTCGTACGCCTTCGCCTCGGAGACCGCCGTCCTGCCGCCCTGCATGCGCCAGTCGGGCAGCGTCCTGCTCGTGGTCTTGCGGAACTCGTACTGGCGGTAGGTGTCGGGGTCGGGGAAGGTCGTCCGCTCCCACCGGAAGACGCGGAAGAAGTCGTACGCGACCACCTGCAGATAGTCGCCCGGCTGCGCGATGATCGCCCGTTTGGCGAAGTCGTTGCTGAGCGCGTTGTTGTCGGGGTTGAACCGCGGGCCGGTGTAGCGGTTCAGGGGGGACTGGGCGTTCCAGATCCCGTCCTGCGAGTTCGGCAGCCGGTTCGCGGGCTCGGTGCACAGCGCGTACTCGCGCACCGGCAGGTCGTCGATCTTGTGGCAGTCGGCGAACTTGTAGACCCGCGCGTACAGGAAGATGCCGTTGCTCTCGGTGATCGCGAACTTGCCGCTGTCGAGCTTGTACCAGCCCATGTAGGCCACCACGGGCAGCATGCAGGCCGCCAGCGTGACGCCCATGAGCCTCCAGCCGCTGCGGCGGATCAGCATGTACACCAGCACGCCGAGGAGCACCGGCATCCCGACCGAGCGGGTCAGCCAGGACAGCCCGATGATCAGCCCGACCGCCGCCGCGATCTTCCAGGACGGCCGGTCGTGCCACAGCAGCAGCGTCACCGCGCTCATCACCAGGAAGGTGAACATCGTGTCCGACAGCACCAGGTGCTCGAGCTGCAGCTGGTAGGCGTCCAGCAGGACCGGCGCGGCGGCGAGCGCGGCGCCCCAGCCGGGCAGCCCGCACCTGCGCCGCAGCAGCGCGTAGATCATCACGCCCATGGACAGGCCCATGAGGTGCTGGACGGCGGCGACGAGCGCGAAGCTGTGGAACGGCTTGAGCAGCAGGAGCAGGAAGGCGTAGCCGTCGGGGCGCAGCGGATGCGGGTACGGGTCGGTGGCGACGTGCAGGTAGTCGAAGCTGTCGTTGAAGAACATCACCGGCTGGTAGCCGAGCATCGCGATGACCCGGAGCAGCGCCGCTGTGGCAATGATCACACTGAAGGTCGGGTGCCGGCGCGCCAGCGTCCACAGACCCCGTGCGCGCCGCCGTCGCCCGGAGTCTGCCTCGTCGTCCGATGTGTCGTCTTCGGTGGTGGGTGAGCCGGTGGGGGATGAGCCGGCGGTTGGTGCGTCGGCCTCGCCCGCGGAGAGCGCGGAACCGGACTTCGGACCGGTCTTGACCCCCGTTTTCGGGTCGTCCGAAAGGCCGTTGCCCGAATCTTTCCCGATCTTCGTCCCCCCGGGCGTGTCGCGGTCCGCGGCGGTGCCCGCCACGCCCGGTCCGCCGTCCTGCGCGATCCCGCCCGACTCGCTCCCCATGTCGTCGTCGCCCCCCGCGACCCTGTCCCGCGCGGCCTGGTCCGGCGCGGTGCCCGGCGTCGTGCCGAGCGCCGTGCCCTGCGGCGATTCGCCCGCCACTGCCGCACCTCCCCTTCGGTGTCCGGCCCCCGGTCCGGTGGCACTGCGTTCTCCGGCGCGCGTCACAGCCGACCCAACCTTTCCGGGCCGCTGTGCCCGTATGCTTGACGTCCTAGCCTGCCGCCCGCGACCGTGGCGGAGAGGGTCTTTCGGTTGCAAGTGGGCAACACGATACGGGTGCTCTTGACGAGAGCGGCCATCATCACCCGTCCCCGGCAGGCATCATGAACTGACGACGGGCCGCGCCGCGGAACCAAGAAGATTAATGGATCACACCGCAGACGGTCATCAGGGGTAACGAAGGAGATCGCGTGGAACTCTCCGTGGTGATGCCATGTCTGAACGAGGCCGAGACGGTCGAGACCTGCGTCCGCAAGACGATCGGCTTCTTCGAGGACAAGGGCATCGACGGCGAGGTGGTCATCGCCGACAACGGCAGCACCGACGGCAGCCAGCAGCTCGCCCGGGACGCCGGGGCGCGTGTCGTGCCGGTGATCGACAAGGGGTACGGCAACGCCCTGATGGGCGGGATCGCCGCGGCGCGGGGCACGTACGTCGCGATGGGCGACGCCGACGACTCCTACGACTTCGCCACGCTCGGGCCGTTCCTCGACGAACTGCGCGACGGCGCCGACCTCGTCATGGGCAACCGCTTCAAGGGCGGCATCGCCGAGGGCGCCATGCCGCCGCTGCACCGCTACCTCGGCAACCCGGTCCTCAGCTTCGTCGGCCGGCTGTTCTTCCGGAGCAAGATCGGCGACTTCCACTGCGGGCTGCGCGCCTTCAACAAGGAAGCGATCATGCGGCTCGGGCTGCAGACCGGCGGCATGGAGTTCGCCAGCGAGATGGTCGTCAAGGCGACCCTCCAGGGGTACGACATCCGCGAGGTGCCGACGACGCTGTCGCCGGACGGGCGGACCCGCGCCCCGCACCTGAACACCTGGCGTGACGGATGGCGTCATCTCCGGTTCCTCATGCTCTACAGCCCGCGCTGGCTGTTCCTCATCCCCGGTCTCGTCTTCATGACTCTCGGACTGGTCGCCGGGATCGCGCTGTCGACCGGCCCGGTCACGGTCGGGGAGGTCGCCTTCGACGTCGACACCCTCGTCGGCGCCGGCGCCGCACTGGTGATCGGCTTCCAGGCGGTCCTGTTCGCCCTGCTCACGAAGGTGTACGCCATGCAGGAGGGGTTCCTCCCGCATGACCGGCGCGTCCAGAAGATCATCGACTGGTGGAGCCTGGAACGCGGGCTCCTGCTCGGCGGGCTGCTCGCGGTCGCCGGTCTGGCCGGACTCATCGCGTCGCTGCTGCACTGGCGGCTCAACAGCTTCGGCGAACTGGACCCGCGCCACTCCCTGCGCATCGTCGTCCCCGCCGCGACCGCCTTCGTGATGAGCTTCCAGGCCATCTTCGCCTCGCTGTTCGTCAGCATCCTCGGCATCCGCCGCCGCCAGCACCCGCCGCTCACCGACGCGGCCGAGGAGGCCGCCGGGGTCGTGGACGCCGCCGCCCGGAAGGTCGCCCGGGGCGAGAAGACGCCGAGCGAGACCGAGAAGGCGTCGAGCAAGAAGGCGTCGAGCGAGGACGAGAAGGACGAGAAGAGCGAGAAGGACGAGAAGGCGCAGAGCGAGAAGGTCACCGCCGGGAAGGCCGGGAAGGCCGGGAAGAAGGCCTCCGACGACGATGGTGAGGACGGCTCGTCCGCGAAGTGACGGCCGGACCGGTTCCCACCAGTGAGCATCCCTGATCCTCGGTGGCACGCACCGGGTGACGGCTCTCGCGGCGGACCGGACGCAGACGACCGGTCCGTGCCCAGGGGGCCCTTACGTCGATGAGCACCCGAATACCGGCGGCCGCCGGCTCCTCGCCCCCGGCCGCGGCGCGCCCACCGGTCGCCCCCGCCGGCCAGGACGCCGTCCCGGCCGCGGTGGACCGCCGCCGCTGGGCCTGGCTGTTCGGCCTCGGCTGGCTCGCGCAGGTCGCGGTGCGGCTCTGGCTGGGCTCCGGGCAGACGGTGCCGGTGGCGACGCCGGACGAGTCCGGTTACCTGTTCGCCGCCCGGGTCCTGACCGGGGGCCCCGACGCCGACATGTCGTCCGGGACCGTCTACCAGGGCGGATACTCCCTGCTGCTCACCCCCGCGTTCTGGTTCGGCGACGACCCGGTGAGCGTCTACCGCGGCGCGCTGGTCATCAACGCGCTGATCAGCGCCGCGATGCTGCCGCTGGCCTTCCTGCTGCTGCGCCGCCTGGGGGTCGGCCGGGGCTGGTCGTACGCCTTCGCGCACGTCGCGGCGGCGCTGCCGTGCGTGCTGTTCTACTCCGCGTTCGTGCTGACCGACGCGATCCTGCCGGTGATCCTGGCCGGCTGGCTCCTGCTCGCGCACACGTGGCTCAACGCCCCGTCCCCGGCGGGACCGCGCTCGCCCGCCCGCCTGCACCTGGCGGGCACGGGCGCCTCGCTGCTCGCCGCCTACGCCTACGCGTGCCACTCGCGCGGCGCGATCATGCTGGCCGTGCACGTGGCGCTGGTGGCGGCCGCGCTGGTGTGCCGGTGGCGGCCGCGGCGGGACGTCTTCTTCGCCGTCCTCGCCGTCGCCGGCGGCGCGGCCGCGGGGAAGATGCTGAACGACTCGCTGCTGCCGCACATGTACCCGTACGGGGACAACGACCTCGGCGCCAACGTCGCCTGGCGGATCACCAGGGAGGACGGCTGGGCCTGGATCCTGTCGATCGGCACCGGGCAGGTCTGGTACCAGGCCGTCGCCACCGGCGGCGTGGCGGCGGTCGGCCTCGCCGCCGTCGCGTTCGCCGTGCTCCGCCCCGCCTCCGCCGGGTCCGGCCTGCCCGGCACGTCCGGGCGGACGCGGGCGCTCGCCCTCGCGGTCATCGCGATCGTGGCCGGCATCGCGTTCGCCACCGCGGCGGCGCTGCCGGTGGAGTACCGCATCGGCAACTACGCCTACGGCCGCTACCTCGCCTGCGTCACCCCGGTCCTGTTCGTCATCGGGGTCGCGGTCCTGCTGCGGGCGTCGCGCCGGGCGCTGCTGTGCGCGGCCGCCGCGGCGGCCGCGCTGATCCTCGCCGCCGCGTGCGTGGTCCAGTGGTACGCGGGCGACCTGCTCGCCCTGTACACCTACACGGGTTTCGACTTCCCCGAAACGGCGTTCCTGACCTGGGACTGGACCGCGTTCCACCTGTGGCACGCCACCTGGGCGGGCCTCGTGCTGCTCTTCGCGTCCGTGGTGTTCGTCCGGCTGCGGCGCCACGGCCCGCTGCTGCTCGCGGGCGTCCTCGCCGTCGTCGCCGTCGGCATGTGCGTCACCGCCACCAACCGCATCGCCCGCCCGCTGGTGCGCGACGCGACCGCGCACACCGACATCCGCCACAGCATCGAGCTGCGCGAGCAGGGGACCGTCGCCGTCGACTGGAACATCGCGTGGACGATCCGCCTGTCGCACTACTACTGGGCCTGGTGGAGCGAGGGCGACGTCTTCGACGCCCGCTGGTACCCGCCGCCGGAGGACGCCGACGTCGTCGTCCTGGCCTGGCCCGAGGACGTCCCCGCCACCGCGTCCTGGCGCCACGGCGCGCCACCCGGCTGGCACATCGTCGACAGCCGCCGCACCGTTTCCGGCGACTGGGTCGCCTGGGCCCGTTAGCCTCCGGAGGCCGGGGGATTCCAGAGTTCGAGGATGCCGTCGGAGGAGCGCCACATGAGGGTCCAGCCCTGGGCGGAGGAGGGGCGCCAGCCGGAGGCGATCTGTGACTCCATGCCGCGCCATCGCGTGTAGAGGAACGGCCCCTCCGTCGCGTTCCTCGGAACCTTGGGCAGGTAGTGCGGGAAGTCGCGGATCTCGCCCTGCCACACCGGTTCGCCGGACGCGTCCCGCGTGTAGAACGTGAGGGTCTGCGCGAGCCGCCGGTCCGCGCAGATCAGCGTGATGTCGCGGTGGCCGGCGAGGTAGCCGCGCAGTTCGGTCCAGGCATTGTCGCGCGGCAGGTCGGGGACGGCGCGGACGGCGCTCACCGCGTACGTCCCGCCCAGCGCGAGAGGCACGGTGCCGGCGAGCACGACGATGAGCGGGCGCAGCCGGGACACGAGCCCGGACGGCAGCATCCGGGCCATGAGGATCAGCGACCCGAACCCGCCGGCCAGGAGCGCGGGCAGCACCGCGAACCAGTACCGCTGCAGCCAGGCCCGCAGCTTGATGTCGTTCGGGTCGAGGACGCCGGAGAACAGCGTCAGCGGGACGGCGAGGGTGAGGAACCAGACCAGGACCAGCGCCAGCCGCCGGTCGCGGGTGACGGCCCAGCCGACGACGGTGAGCGCCAGCGCGGCGGTGAAGACGAGGCCGAGCGGGTGCCAGTCGTGCATCGCGCGCAGGAACGAGCGGAGCGCGAGCTCCCGCGTCACGTGGTCGCGGGACTGGCCGCCGTGCGTGGCCGCCGAGACCAGCCCGGCGAGGGGCTGTCCCCAGACCAGCTGGTTGTGGACGAGGTTGAGCACCAGGATCGCCAGCATCGGCGCGCCGACCGTGACGTTGCGGCGCCACGGGATCCGCAGCAGCGCCAGGTAGACCGGGATGGCGAGGAACAGGAACGCCAGGAACTCCCGGACGAGGAACGACGCGCCGAGGAAGAACCCGGCGGCCAGGAGCATCCGGGTCTGGGCCCGGCCCGTCCGGCGGCTCGCGACGACCAGGCCCGCCATCCCGATCGCGAACAGCCCGGCGCCCGGCATGTCCGGCAGCATCACCCCGGTCGACCAGGTGATCTCGTGGCCGAACGGGTTGGTCATCGTGAAGAACGGGTGGACGAGCAGGATCGCCGCGGACGCGATGCCGGCCACGTCCCCGAACAGCGACCGGACGACCAGGTACGTCCCGGCGAAGAACGCGCAGCCGCCGAGCGCCGCGACGGCGAAGTAGGCGTTCTCGCCGGGGCCGAGGACCTCCTGCGCGAGGCGCGCGGGCAGCACGAGGCCCACCCGGGTGACCTGGTGCGGGACCTCCCAGAACGGCCACACGTCGAGCGGGACGTCGGGCCAGGAGCGGGCGGCGAGCCACACGTAGTAGGGGTCGAAGTACAGCGGCGGCGTGAAGATCACCCATTGCGCGAGCACCGCGGACGCCGCCACCAGCAGCGACAGCCACACCACCCGCCGCGTCCGCCGCACCCGGGAGACCGCCCGTGCGAGTGCCCGTGCGAGTGCCCGTGCGAGTGCCCGTGCGAGTGCCCGTGCGGCCGGGCCGCGCCGGGCGGGTTCGTCCGGTCCCGCGTTCCCCGCCGCCTGCTCGACGCCCTGCTCATCGGCCGTGGTGTGGGCCATGCCTCGCTTCTGCCTTCTGGAGAGCCTGTGCCTGCGACGGACGCTTGCGCCGACGGCGCCGCGGGGACCCCGCCGCCGCGAACGCCGGACCAGGCTACTCGCGCACATGCGGCTCCGGGGCGCGACTACCCTTGATTCCATGTCCTCGTCAAGCCGTCACATCTTGACCGCGCCCGCATGGCCGTACGCCAACGGGCCCCGTCACATCGGGCACGTCTCCGGTTTCGCGCTGCCCGCCGACATGTTCGCCCGCTACCAGCGGATGGCGGGCAGCAAGGTCCTGATGGTCAGCGGCACCGACGAGCACGGCACGCCGATCCAGGTGCAGGCCGACAAGGAGGGCGTGTCCGCCCGTGAGCTGGCCGACCGCTACAACGGCGTGATCGCCGAGGACCTGCACGGCCTCGGCATGTCCTACGACCTGTTCACCCGGACGACGACGCTGAACCACTACGCGGTCGTCCAGGAGATCTTCAAGGGCCTGTACGACAACGGCTACATCTTCCCGCAGAAGACGATGGGCGCGATCTCGCCGTCCACCGGCCGGACGCTCCCGGACCGCTACATCGAGGGCACCTGCCCGATCTGCGGGTACGACGGGGCGCGCGGCGACCAGTGCGACAACTGCGGCAACCAGCTCGACCCCGTCGACCTCATCAACCCGGTGTCCCGCATCAACGGGGAGACGCCGAAGTTCGTCGAGACCGAGCACTTCATGCTCGACCTGCCCGCGTTCACCGAGGTCCTCGGCCGGTACCTGCGCGGCAAGCAGGGCGGGTCGCTGGCGTGGCGGCCGAACGTGCTGAAGTTCGCGCTGAACCTGCTGGACGACCTCCAGCCCCGCGCGATCAGCCGCGACCTGGACTGGGGCGTCCCGATCCCGCTGGACGGCTGGCGCGACAACCCGGCCAAGAAGCTGTACGTGTGGTTCGACGCGGTCGTCGGCTACTTCTCCGCGTCCATCGAGTGGGCCCGGAGGTCCGGTGACCCGGAGGCGTGGCGCGCCTGGTGGCAGGACCCGGACGCCCTGTCGTACTACTTCATGGGCAAGGACAACATCGTCTTCCACGCCGAGATCTGGCCGGCGATGCTGCTCGGCTACGGCGGCCAGGGCGACCGGGGCGGCACGCCCGGGTCGCTCGGCGCGCTGAACGTGCCGACGGAGGTCGTGTCGTCGGAGTTCCTGACGATGGAGGGCAAGAAGTTCTCCTCGTCCCGCCAGGTCGTCATCTACGTGCAGGACTTCCTGGAGCGCTACGACGTGGACGCGCTGCGCTACTACGTCGCGATCGCCGGGCCGGAGAACCAGGACACCGACTTCACGTGGGCGGAGTTCGTCCGCCGCAACAACGACGAGCTGGTCGCCGCGTGGGGCAACCTCGTCAACCGCTCGGTGAACATGGCGGCGAAGAACTACGGCGCGATCCCGGAGGCGGGCGACCTCACCGACGCCGACCGGGCGCTGATGGAGCGCAGCCGCAACGCGTTCCGGGCCGTGGGCGCCGAACTCGAGCGGTCCCGGTTCAAGAACGCGACGACCGAGGCGCTCGACGTCGTCCGCGACGCCAACCGGTACCTGTCGGACCAGGCGCCGTGGAAGCTGAAGGACGACCCGGCGCGCGTCCAGTCGATCCTGCACACGGCGCTCCAGGTCGTCGACGACGCCAAGACGCTGCTGACGCCGTTCCTGCCGAACTCGTCGCAGAAGGTGTACGAGATGCTCGGCGGGCGGGGCGTGTGGAGCGGCAT
This sequence comes from Actinomadura sp. KC345, assembly GCF_004348515.1. Lineage (GTDB taxonomy): Bacteria > Actinomycetota > Actinomycetes > Streptosporangiales > Streptosporangiaceae > Spirillospora. The sequence goes on from NZ_SMKH01000040.1 coordinate 14,124, forward strand.
GCCGGAGCTGGAGACCGTTTCCGAGGAGGGCGGCCCGGACTACCGCGTCCTGACCGGCGACTACGCGACCGAGGCGCGCTGGGAGTCGATCCCGATCAAGCCGGGCGTTCCGCTGACCAAGCCGACCCCGCTCTTCAAGAAGCTGGAGTCCTCGGTGGTGGACGAGGAGCTCGCGCGGCTGGAGAACCGGTGAGCCGGGACGGGGACGGGCAGTCCGCCCGCTCGTTTCCGCCGCTGCCCGAGCGCCTGCCGGTGGACGTGTTCGACAGCCACTGCCACCTCGACATCGTCGACACCCCCGTGCAGGAGCAGCTCAGGTCGGCGAGGGCGGCGGGCATCGCGCGGATCGTCACGATCGGGTGCGACCTGCCGTCGTCGCGTTTCGCGGTGGACGCCGCGGGCGAGTTCGACGACGTGTACGCGGCGGTGGCGATCCACCCGAACGAGACGACCGGTGTCTCCGCCGCCGTCCTGGACGACGTCGAGCGGCTGGCCGCGCACCCGAAGGTCCGCGCCATCGGCGAGACGGGCCTGGACTACTACCGGGACTGGGCGCCGAAGGACGACCAGCACCGCTCGTTCCGCGCCCACATCGGCATCGCCAAGCGCACGGGCAAGGCGCTGGTCGTCCACGACCGCGACGCCCACGACGACGTGCTCGGCGTCCTGGAGGAGGAGGGCGCGCCGGACAAGGTCGTCTTCCACTGCTACTCGGGCGACGCCCGCATGGCGGAGATCTGCGCCGAGCACGGCTACGTGATGAGCTTCGCCGGGAACGTCACGTTCAAGAACGCCGAGCCGCTCCGCGAGGCCCTGAAGGCGGCCCCGCTCGACCTGCTGCTGGTGGAGACCGACGCGCCGTTCCTGACGCCGATCCCGCACCGGGGAAAGCCGAACGCCTCGTACCTGATCCCGCACACCGTGCGCGCGATGGCGGAGATCAAGGGCGTGGACGTCGCGGAGCTGTGCACGGCGATCGCCGCGAACGGAGAACGCGTCTTCGGCCCCTGGTAGGGCCCTGGCAGGGCATCAGTCGATGCTGATGAGCTTGACCAGGACGAGTGCGATCGAGGCGTCCCGCAGGAGCGGCGGGGCGCCCTGCTCGACCCGCAGCACACGGCGGCGGCGGAGCTTGGCCGAGGTGGCCACCAGCGTCCCGTCGCCGTCGCGGACTTCCTGCGTGGTCATGTTCCGCCCCTCGGCGGGCCCGGCGGAGCCGACGACGGCACCGGCGGGATCCAGCAGCCGGTAGGCGAACGGCCCGCGCTCGGTGTCCGGGCGGATGAGCAGCTTCGGGACGCCCGACGGGTCGAGCAGCACGTGCTCGGGGCGCAGGCCGCGGTCCGAGCGGTGCTCCACGTGCATCAGCGGCGCGCCGGCGGTGTCCGTCACGGCCTGGAACCGGTACAGGCGGTCGCGCGATCCCAGCGTCGTCTGGTCGCGGGTGTACGGGGCGCGCCCCGGAAGGTCGAGGCTCCGATGGCCGGGCGGGGGCTCAAGGCTCGTGCCGACCGTGGCGTAGGGGGAGTCGTCCGGGCGCCGCACCCCGTCGCGTTCGGAGATGACGAGCACGTCGCCGGACGCGTCGAGCAGCGACTCGGCGAGCCGCCGGCCGGGGAGGATGAACCGGTGCCGTATCCAGAAGAACAGGAACGTGAAGATCAGCTGCGGCACCAGGGTGAGGAAGTAGGGCCATGAGCCGCCCCACCCGTTCGCGTAGGGGCCCAGCGGGCCGACCCGGACCGGCACGGCCTCGTCGTTGCGCCCGAGGACGGTCTGGTCGTAGTCGAGTCCGTAGATCTCGCCGTCGCCGCGCTCTCCGTCCTCGGTGACCCAGATGCCGTGGCAGGTCGCCGTGGTCGGCCGAGGCCCTCCGCCGCCCCCGGTGCATTCGGCGACGCTCGCCGTGGCCCGCTCGCCGCTGGTGAACGTGTACGCCAGGACGGCCGGATAGAACGCCCAGGCACAGTAGATGGTGACGAAGAATCCCGGGAGCAGCATTCGGCGCATGGTCTTGTGACGTGGCCTTTCCGGGGACGGTTCCCGCGGGCGCGGGCTGGACGCGATCCGCCGAGGCGATCCGCCGGACCATGACGCGGCAGCCTAGCGCTCTACCCCCGATCCGTCGCTGTTTGTGGTGGTTTCTACGGGTCCGGAGGGATCCATGTACGCGATGAGGTGGCGGAGGACCGGCCGGGGGCTCTAATCTCTGGCCTTTGAACGGGCGCCCCCTAGCCCGGCTTCCTGGAGGAATCCCCGTGAACCCCCTGCGTCGAGCTTCGCTGGCCCCCGCCGTCCCCGTCCTGGTCGTGGCGGCGCTGCTGGCGACCGGCTGCGGCGGTGACGAGTCGGCGGGTCCGCAGAACAAGGCCGCCGCGGACGCGCCGGCCACCAGCCCCCCGCCGCCGCGCAAGGTCGTCGTCGTGGTCGACGGCAAGAAGACCGAGACGATGACGACCGGCACCACCGTCCAGCAGGTCCTCGACCAGGCGGGCATCAAGCTCGGCCGGTACGACCTGGTCGAACCGGCGGCCGCCCAGCCCGCCGGGCAGACGGTGAAGATCGTGCGACTGCTGTCGAAACCGAAGCTGAAGGTCGTCAAGACGCCCGCCAAGACGGTCCGTAAGAAGAGTTCCTCGGTGGCGCCCTTCAGCGAGAAGGTGCTGCGCGAGGGCCGCTCCGGCATCAAGATCGTGAAATGGGCGTACGTCCCGCGCAAGGGCAAGAACGGCAAGACCAAGAAGGTCAGGAAGATCCTCGACCAGAAGGTCAAGCGCAAGCCGCGCGCGGAGATCGTCGCCGTCGGCCCGAAACCGTCGGGCGGCGGCGCGGCCGCGGGGCTCAACTGGGCGGGCCTGGCCGAGTGCGAGTCGGGCGGCAACCCGAAGGCCGTGAACCCGGCCGGATACTACGGGCTCTACCAGTTCTCCATGCAGACCTGGCAGTCCGTCGGCGGCAGCGGCAGGCCGTCCGACGCCAGCTCGGGCGAGCAGACCTACCGGGCGCAGCTCCTCTACAAGAAGGTGGACGGGCGCTGGCAGGGGCAGTGGCCCAACTGCGGGAAGTTCCTGTTCTCCTGAACTGGGACACTTGCCCTGTGGGGGAGACATCGGGCCTGCTCGGGCCGGCGGACGTGCGGGCACTGGCGGAGCGGCTCGGCATCAGGCCGACGAAGACGCTCGGGCAGAACTTCGTCATCGACGCCAACACCGTCCGGCGGATCGCCCGGGCCGCGGAGCCGTCCCCGGACGACGTCGTCATCGAGGTCGGCCCCGGTCTGGGGTCGCTGACGCTGGCGCTGCTGGAGCGGGCCGGGCGGGTCGTCGCGGTGGAGATCGACGGGGCGCTCGCCGCCGAACTGCCCGCCACCGTCGCGGCACGGGCCCCTGATCGCGCGGCGCGGCTGGAGGTGGTGCACGCCGACGCGATGAAGATCACACACGTGCCGGGGCCGGACCCGACGGCGCTCGTCGCGAACCTGCCCTACAACGTCGCGGTACCCGTCGTTCTGCACCTGCTGGCCACCCTGCCGTCGCTGCGGTCCGCGCTCGTCCTGGTGCAGGCCGAGGTCGCCGACCGGATGGCCGCCCGGCCGGGCGGCAAGATCTACGGCGTGCCGTCGGTGAAACTCGCCTGGTACGGGGACGCCCGCCGTGCCGGGGCCGTCGGCCGCGCGGTGTTCTGGCCCGCGCCGAACGTGGACTCGGGCCTCGTCGCGTTCACCCGGCGCGAGCCGCCGCCGACCGCGGCGACCCGCGAGCAGGTGTTCGCGGTGATCGACGCGGCGTTCGCGCAGCGCCGCAAGACCCTCCGGGCCGCGCTCGCGGGCTGGGCCGGATCCGCGGCCGCCGCCGAGGAGGCGCTGCGCGCCGCGGGCGTCGATCCCCGGGCGAGGGGCGAAGCTCTGGACGTGGCCGCCTTCGCGCGGATTGCCGAGTATGGTCCTTCAGGCCGGGGAGTTGATCCCCACGCTCCCTAGGACGCGTGACGAAGGCGCGTGACGAAGGCGTCTTACGAACTGGACAGGGCGGACAATTCCGTCAGGGGGCACGGAACCGGTCCGCAGGGCGGCCGGTCCGGTGACGAGCGGAGGTCGATGGTGAAGGCGCGTTCGCGGACGGCGCGGGCGAGGTTGCCGATCGTGGGTACGGCGCTGCTCGCCACCGCGGCGATGATCGCGACGGTGGCGGCGGGCTGCGGTAACGGCGCGGGCGCGGCACCGAAGATCACGACGACGGCGCGCGCGGGTGTGGCGCCGGTCCCTCCGAAGGAGGGCGCCTACTTCGGAGCCTGGGTCCCGCCGGAGGACGGCGAGGGAGCCGAGAAGCCGTCCGGGGAGCCGTCCGGGGATCCCTCCGGTGACCCTTCCGCATCCCCGTCCGGCTCGCTGCCCGGAGAGAACGCCGACAAGCCCCCCATGGAGCCTCTCGCCGGCTTCGAGCACGAACTCGGACGGCAGCTCGACATCGTGCAGAGCTACCGGGGGTGGACGTCCGAGTTCCCCGGCGCACTCGAGAAGTCGGTCACGGACGGCGACCGCCACCTGCTGCTGACCTGGGGCGGCGCCGACACCCGGCAGATCGTCCAGGGTGAGCACGACGAGCTGATCCAGCGGCGCGCCCGCGCCGTCAAGGCGCTGGGCAAGCCGATCTTCCTGCGCTGGTCGCGGGACATGGACGCCGCGTCGGCCCGCAAGCGCGTCCACTCGCCCAAGGACTTCGTCGCCGCGTGGAAGCACATGCGGGAGATCTTCCAGCGGGAGCGGGTCCACAACGTCGCCTGGGTGTGGTGCCCCACCGCCCGCGGCTTCGGCGGCGCCGACGCGGGCGCCTTCTACCCCGGCGACGACCACGTCGACTGGATCTGCGCCGATGCCCAGCCGGGCGGCGACTACGACTACCGCGACCTGTCGGAGGCCCTGAAGCTGTTCCTGCAGTGGGCGCGGGAACGCCCCAAGCCCATCATGGTCGCCGAGTTCGGCGTCCCGAGGTCCTACGGTGAGCGCCGCGCCGAATGGCTCCGCGAGGCGGCCAAGACGCTCCAGGACCCCCAGGTCAAGGCCGTCGTCTACTTCAACTCCGACGAGCGGGCCGAGAACGCCCGCGACAGGCGCCGCTCCTTCTCGGTGACCGGCGACGACCACGCGATGTCGGCGCTCCGCGAACTTGCCACGACCCCCTACTTCAACCCCCGCAACCTCCCCGTCATGAGCGGCGGCTGACCGAGAACCCCCACAGCCCCCTCGGAAATGCTCTTCGTTTTGGAGGGGCGGCCCCCCAGACCCCCGGAAGTGCGGTTCGTTCTGGGGGGGCGACCCCCCAGTCCCCCCGGAAATGCGTTTCATTCTGGGGGGCGACCCCCCAGACCCCCCGGAAATGCGTTTCATTCTGGGGGGCGACCCCCCAGACCCCCCGGAAATGCTCTTAGGCCGTAGGGTTTCCGCGTGAGCGCAGTGACCGTACGCGTCCCGGCCAAGGTCAATCTCCAACTCGGCGTGGGGCCGATCCGCGACGACGGCTACCACGGCCTCGTCAACGTCTTTCACGCCGTGTCCCTGTTCGACGAGGTCACCGCCGTGCACGCGGAGCGGCTGGAAGTCCGCGTCCAGGCCGCTCCGTACTCGCGGGTGGACATCGGGGGCGTCCCCACGGGAGACGACAACCTCGCGGCCAAGGCCGCCGGGCTCGTCGCCGCGCGGCTGGGCGTCGAGCCGCGGGTCGCGCTCCGGATCCGCAAGGCCATCCCCGTCGCGGGCGGAATGGCGGGCGGCAGCGCCGACGCCGCCGCGGCGCTGGTCGCCTGCGCCCGGCTGTGGGACGACCGGGACGATCCCGCCCTCACCCGCGACGACCTCATGGAACTCGGCGCGGAGATCGGAAGCGACGTGCCGTTCGCCGTCCTCGGCGGCACCGCGGTCGGTGTCGGACGCGGCGAGCGGCTCACCTCCGCGCTCACCCGCGGAACCTTCCACTGGGTGTTCGCGACCGCGGGCGGCGGCCTGTCCACCCCCGCCGTCTACGCCGAGTGCGACCGGCTCCGCGAGGAGCAGGGAGAGCCGCCGCCCCGGCCGGGCGTCTCCGAGGAGCTCATGACCGCGCTCGCCACCGGCGACGCCAAGGGCCTCGCCACCGCGCTCACCAACGACCTGGAGCCCGCCGCCCTGTCCCTGCGGCCGTCGCTGGGCCGCGTGCTGGACGCGGGACGCGACCTCGGCGCGGCCGGCGCGCTCGTCTCCGGCTCCGGCCCCACCTGCGCGTTCCTCGCCGAGACCGAGGAGGACGCGGCCGACCTCGCGAGCGCGCTGGACGGTACCGGCCTCGCCGCGCAGGTGCTCCGGGCGTCCGGCCCCGTCCCCGGCGCGACGGTGGTGTGACCCCGCGGCGCCCCGGCGGGCGCGGGGCGGCAGGCGGGCGGGGTAGGTGCGCTCGTCACACAAGCGAACTTCGTACCCGGGGCGGGCGTCCTCTACCTGTGACACCGATTCCCTCCGGCGAGGTGACCGATGACGTACCTGACGGGGCTGCTGGGCCTGGTGGCGATCGCGATGATGGCGACGCTCGTCCTGCTGGCCGTGCGCCGCGACCGCGCCATCCGCCGCAACGCGCCCGGCGCCGTCGCCCCGCCGCGGCCGCAGGGCGCTAGCCTGGCCACACGGACCGAGGGCGGGACGACCCCGCCATCCGCCGTGCGCTGAGCTTCCGTCCCCCCGTGTGAGGCCGTCAAATGTCGAGCATTGTCCTGCTGGGTGCGATCTTCCTTGTGGTCGTGGTGCTCGCGGTCCTGGTCGTCGTGGTCGTGATCGTCGCCACGTCGTCGAGCCGCAAGAAGCAGGACCCTCCGCCCGCGTACGGGGGATACGGGCCACCTGGGCAGGCCCCGCCCGGCCGGCCTGGGTACGGCCCGCCGGGGCCGCCGCCCGGCCCCTGATCCCCGGCACTGACCACTGGCGGCACTCACTAGGCTGGGTGGCGCCGTGAATCTGATCAATCTTGAGAACGTCGCCAAGGCCTACGGGCCGAAACCGCTGCTCGACGCGGTGTCCCTCGGCCTGGACGAGGGCGACCGCGTCGGTGTCGTCGGCCGCAACGGGGGCGGCAAGAGCACCCTGGTGTCCGTCGTCGCGCGGGAGACCGGACCCGACGCCGGGCGCGTCACCCATGCGCGCGGACTGCGCCTCGGCTTCCTGACCCAGCGGGACGAGTTCCCGGAGGGCGCGACCGTCCGGTCCGTCGTGCTCGGCGACCGCGCCGAGCACGAGTGGGCGGGCGACGTCCGCGCCCGGGACGTCCTCGGCGGCCTGATCGCCGACCTCGACCTGGATGCGCCGCTCGCGGGCATGTCGGGGGGCGAGCGCCGCCGCGTCGCGCTGGCCCGGCTGCTGGTCCCCGAGTCCGACCTGCTGCTGCTGGACGAGCCGACCAACCACCTCGACATCGAGGCGATCGACTGGCTCGCCCGGCATCTGAAGGGCCGCGGAACGGCGCTGCTCGTCGTCACCCACGACCGCTGGTTCCTCGACGAGGTCACCGAGCGGACCTGGGAGGTCGTCGACGGCCGTGTCGAACGCTACGAGGGCGGCTACTCCGCCTACGTCCTGGCGAAGGCCGAGCGCGCCCGGATCGCCGCCGCCACCGAGGCCAAACGGCAGAACCTGCTCCGCAAGGAACTGGCGTGGCTGCGGCGCGGCCCGCAGGCCCGCACGTCCAAGCCCAAGTTCCGGGTCGACGCCGCGCAGGCCCTGATCGCCGACGAGCCGCCGCCGCGCGACGCCGTGGAGTTGACCCGGTTCGCGACCGCGCGGCTCGGCAAGACCGTCTACGACGTGGAGGACGCGACGGTCGAACTCGGCGAGGCCGAGGACGGGACGCGGCGTACGATCTTCGAGCGGATGACTTGGCGTCTCGGCCCGGGCGACCGCGTCGGCCTGGTCGGCGTCAACGGCAGCGGCAAGAGCACGCTGCTCCGCCTGCTCGACGGGTCCGTCTCGCCGGTCTCGGGGAAGGTCGTGCAGGGCAAGACCGTCCAGCTGGCGCATCTGTCGCAGAACCTGGAGGAACTGGACCCGTCCCGCCGCGTCCTGGAGTCGGTGGAGGAGATCCGCCGCCGCATCACCGTCGGCAAGCGCGACTGGACGGCGAGCCAGCTCCTCGAACGCCTCGGCTTCCAGGGCGACCGCCAGTGGACGCCCGTCGGCGACCTGTCCGGCGGTGAACGGCGCCGCCTGCAGATCCTCCGCCTCCTCATGGGCGAACCCAACGTCCTGCTTCTCGACGAGCCCACGAACGACCTCGACATCGAGACGCTCACCGAGGTCGAGGACCTCCTGGACGGCTGGCCCGGCACCCTGGTCGTCGTCAGCCACGACCGCTACTTCCTGGAACGCATCACCGACCACGTCGTGGCGCTGCTCGGCGACGGCCGCGTGTCGATGCTGCCGGGAGGCGTGGACGAGTACCTGGAACGCCGCGCCGCCGGCGGCGCCCCCAAGCCCGGCCCCAAGCCCGCGCGCCCCGGCGAGACGCCGGCCACCCCTTCGGAGAAGGTCGCGCCGGCGCCCGCGAAACCCAAGGGCGGCGGGCAGGACTGGAAGGCCCGCAAGGAACTCGACAGGCTCGAACGCCGCCTGGAGAAGCTCACCCGGCAGGAGGCCGAACTCCACGAGCGGCTGGCGGCGCACGCCACCGACTACGCCAAGCTCCAGGAGCTGGACGGCAGGCTGAAGGAGATCCAGGCGGAGGCCGCCGGCGTCGAGGAGGAGTGGCTCATGCTCGCCGAGGATCTCGGCTGACAGGACCGTGAGTGGAGATCTCCAGGTCGTACCAGGGATGATCCCCGGATGACGACATGGATCATCAAGACGGACGAGCCCGGTGACGGCCCGCGGCTCGCCGTCAAGGACGCCATCGACGTCGCCGGGCTGCCCACCACCGCGGGCTGCCAGGCCGTCGCCGAACGCGCCGTACCCGCCGCGGCCGACGCGCCCGTCGTCGCCTCCGCCCGCGCTCAGGGCGCACGCGTCACCGGGAAGGCCAACCTCAACGAGCTGTGCATGGCCGCCGACGGCGTCAACCCGTGGGCGGGCACGCCGGTGAACCCGCTCGACCCGTCCCGTGTGCCGGGCGGCTCGTCCAGCGGCTCCGCCGTCGCCGTCGCGACGGGGGAGGCCGACGTCGCGTTCGGCACCGACACGTCCGGGTCGGTCCGCATCCCCGCCGCGTGCTGCGGCATCGCCGGGCTGAAGACCACCAACGGCCGCGTCCCCCTCGACGGCGTGCATCCGCTGTCGCCGACCCTCGACATCGTCGGGCCGATGGGACGCGACGTCGCCGGCGTCGTGCTCGGCATGAGCCTGATCGAGCCCGGGTTCGCGCCCGCCCCGTTCGACCCGTCCGCGACGGTCGCCCGCCTCCGCGTGGACGGCGTGGACCCCGCGATCGACGCCGCCGTCGACGACGCGCTGCGCAGGCTCGGCCCGATCACCGACGTCACGTCCGCGCACTACGCGGACGCCGCCACGGCCAACGGCATCATCGGCAGCGATGAGGGGTTCCGGCAGAACCGGCACCTTCTCGACGACCCGTCCACGCTGAGCGGGCGCATCCACCGCCGCATCCAGACCATGGGCGACGTGTCCGGGGCCGGAATGCTCGACTGGGCGCTGGGCGTCAGGAAGGCGATCAGGGCCGAGCTGGACGGAATCCTCGAACGCCACGCCGTGATCGCGCTGCCCACGCTGACCTGCGTTCCCCCCGAGCCGGACGAGGCGGACGAGTCCGACCTCGTCCTCACCGCGCTCGCGGGACAGATCAACGTCGCCGGACTGCCGGCGTTCGCGCTGCCCGTGCCGCTGCCGGGATCGCACCTGCCGACGTCCGTCCAGCTCATCGGCCCGGCCGGCGGCGAAGAGCGCCTCTGCGGCATCGCCGCCGCACTGGAGGCGGCGCTGGCCTGAGCGCGGCCTGTCCTGAACACGGCGCTGGCCTGAGCGCGGCCTAGTGCCGTTCGGTGTCGCTGTCGAACGGGACCAGGAGCGTGCGCAGGAGGCCCGCGAGCACGTCGCGCTGGTCGGAACTGAGGCTGTCCAGGATGGCCTGCTCCCGCTCCAGCAGGTCGGCGAACGCGGCGTCCACGCGGGTCCGGCCCGCGCCGGTCAGGCGGACCAGGACGCCGCGCTTGTCCTGCGGGTCGGGATGCCGCTCCACGAGGCCCGCCGCCGCGAGCCGGTCGATGCGGTTCGTCATGGTGCCGGACGTCACCAGCGTCGCCCGCAGCAGCCGCCCCGGGCTCAGCTCGTACGGGTCTCCGGCCCGGCGCAGCGCGGTCAGCACGTCGAACTCCCACGACTCCAGGTCGTGGTCGATGAACACCGCGCGCCGGGCGCGGTCGAGGTGCCGGGCCAGCCGTGAGACGCGGCTCAGGACCTGCAGCGGCCGGACGTCCAGGTCCGGCCGCTCGTTGTGCCACGCCTCGACCAGCCGGTCGACCTCATCCCGCATGGCGACACCCTACCTGTCTTGATATCGAGACACACCGGCCGCCCCGATCCGCTCCGCCGCCTCCTCCGTCTGCCGGGCCCCTCCCGGTAGACCGGTGCCCAGCGTCACATCACCGGCATTCTCCCCGAACGCCTCCAGGGCCTCTCGTCACACCAGCGCTCCCGGCTTTCGCTGAGTTCCATGACACAGACCTTAAAGACGCCCCGCCCGCGACGGCATCCGTCAACCGACCTAGGGCCGTTACCTAGGGCCGGGAGGATTCTTGACATCAAGATACGGGTGGGGCATGCTCTCTCTTGATGTCGAGACAAGCAGCCGCCGGGTGGGATCCCGCCCAGTACGGGATCTTCGGCGACGAGCGCGCCAGGCCGTTCGCCGACCTCGTCGCGCGCCTCGGCGACCCCGCCCCCGCGCGCGTCGCCGACCTCGGATGCGGAACCGGCGAACTCACCGCCACCCTCGCCGCCCGCTGGCCCGGCGCGGTCGTCGAGGCCCTCGACAGCTCGCCCGAGATGATCGCCCAGGCCCGCGGGCGGGAGATCCCCGGACGGCTCGCCTTCCGGGTCGCGGACGTCACCGCGTGGCGTCCCGAGCGCTCCGTCGACCTCATCATCAGCAGCGCCGTCCTGCAGTGGATCCCCGGGCACACCGAACTCCTGACCCGGTGGGCCGACGCCCTGGCGCCGGGTGGGCGGCTCGCCTTCCAGGTGCCCGGCAACCACGACGCGCCCAGCCACGTCATCCTCCGGGAACTGGGCCGCTCGGACAGGTGGCGCCGCAAGCTCGGAGCCCTCCAGCGCGACGCCCCCGTCCTCGGGCCGGCCGGCTACCTCGACCTCCTCACCCGCCACGGGTGCGCCGTCGACGCCTGGGAGACCACCTACACGCAGGTCCTCCACGGCGACGACCCCGTCCTCGAATGGGTCAAGGGCACGGCCCTGCGCCCCGTCCTGTCCGCCCTCGACCCCGCCGAGACGGACGAGTTCCTCAGCGCCTACCGGGCGGAGCTCCGGCAGGCCTACCCCGCCGCCCCCTACGGCACCGTGTACCCGTTCCGGAGGATCTTCGTGATCGCCACAACCCCATAGACGGCCACACCCCAGAGACGGGACGTCGCCCGCCAGGCCGAGGGAAGCTACTCGTTCCCCTGCGGTGTGCAAGCTCGGCCGGCGGGCGGTGTCCGGCGAATCCCGGCCTCGCAACCCGAAGCCGGCGACCCCTGGCCGGTGGCCGCCCGGACGAACTCCGGGCGGTCACCGGTTGTCATTCAGGGCCCGCCATCCGCGTGTCGTCCGGGCACGCGGGTTCAGGCCGACGGGTCGGCGAGCCCGTCCAGATCGCGCCGTCCCCGCCGCTGCGCCTTCTCCGCCCGCGCCGCGGCCTTCTCCTCGGCCCTCTCCGCCTTGGCGGCCGCCTTCTCCGCCCGCTTCTCCCGGCGCTCCAGCTCCTTGCGGCGGCGCCGCGGGTCCAGCGACGGCCGGGGCTCCAGACCCGACAGGCCGTTCCACGCGAGATTCACGACGTGGGCGGCAACGTCCTCCCGGCGCGGCTTGCGGACGTCCAGCCACCACTGGCCCGTCATCGCCACCATGCCGACCAGCATCTGCGCGTACATGGGCGCGAACCTGTCGTCGTACTCGCGCCGGTCGAACTCCTGGGCGAGCACGTACTCGACCTCGCCGGCGATCTCACTCAGCAGGCTGGCGTAACTGCCGGTGCCGGTGCCGCCGTGGGAGTCCCGCACGAGGATCCGGAACCCGTCCGGGTTCTCCTCGATGTACTGCAGCAGCGCCAGCGCGGCCTTCTCCAGCTTCCCGCGGTAGTGGATCGCCGAGTTCAGCGACTCGGTCACGAGCCTCAGCAGGCTCTCGAACTCCCGGTCGACGACGACCGCGTACAGCCCTTCCTTGCCACCGAAGTGCTCGTACACCACGGGCTTCGACACCCCGGCCGCGGAGGCGATCTCCTCGACCGACGTGCCGTCGAGGCCGCGGGCGGCGAACAGCGACCGGCCGATGTCGAGGAGCTGCTCGCGCCGTTCTTTACCGGTCATCCGCTTTCTGCGGGGCCTGGGAGCGGGTTCTGTCACGAAATCAATTGTGGTGGTCAAACCGTCTGCTTGGTACGTTTCGCCGCCAGCCGGTCATCGTTCGGCCACCGCACGTCGTACGCCAGCCCCAGCTTCTCGAACGTCCAGATGATGCGGGCGCTGATGTCGATCTGCCCCTTCAGGACGCCGTGACGTGCGCACGTCGGGTCCGAGTGGTGCAGGTTGTGCCACGACTCGCCGAGCGACGGGATCGCCAGCCACCACACGTTCCTGGACTTGTCGCGGACCTCGAATTCCTCCTTGCCGAACGTGTGACAGATCGAGTTGATCGACCACGTGACGTGGTGGACGAGCGTGATCCGCACGAACCCCGCCCAGAACAGCGCCGTCAGGAAGCCGGCCCATGACATCGTCACCAGACCGCCGATGGCGGCCGGCAGCAGGAACGACACCGCCACCACGCCCGGGAACGCCAGATGGATGCGCCTGATGTCCCGGTCGTTGAGCAGATCCTTCGCGTACCGCTGCTTGGACGTCCGGGCGCCGTCGAACAGCCAGCCGTAGTGCGCCCACGCCAGGCCCTTCAGCAGCGCCTTCCAGTCATCACCGAACCGCCACGGCGAGTGCGGGTCCATCTCCTTGTCGGAGTACTTGTGGTGCCGCCGGTGATCGGCGACCCACGTGATGATGGGTCCCTCCATGGCCAGGCCTCCCGCCAGCGCCATGAAGATCTTCAGTCCCCGCTTCGCCTTGAACGAGCCGTGGGTGAAGTACCGGTGGTACCCGACCGTGATCCCCCCGGCGGACAGGACGTAGAACACCGCCATGAGCGCGATGTCCGTCCAGCCGAGGAACGTCCCCCAGGCCAGCGGTACCGCCGCGAACAGGGCCAGGAACGGCACACCGGTGAACACGGCGACGAGCACGCGCTCGGCGTTGCCCCGGGGCTCGGTCTCGAACTCTGGACGTCTTTGCGGGCGAGGGGGATCCATGGCTGGAGCCGTCATGCGTCACCACTTCCTGCGACTAGGGGCAGCCTTACTTACGCCAACGTAACCTACGCGACCGTAGGTTCGACAATAACGAACGGTAAATTCAAGACGAAACTGCCTCATGGGCCACAAAACTCTCTTGAAGAACAGATGGCTCTCAGGCCGCCGCGGCAGGACGAGATGGGCCCTCACCCGGACGAACGCTCCACGCCCGCCAAAGGTTCGCCCGCCGATCCGGCGGCGCCGTCGCAGCCGTCCCCTACGTGGGCTCCGTGGAGACGGATGCACCACCCGCACCCCGGCCTCGTCCCGGCCGCGGGCCGGACGGCACCCAAGACGGTTGCCCGCACCAGACGTTCTAAACCGATCCCGACAAACCAACACATTCGCGGCGCTCGGTGTCGTGCTCGGTGGTGGGTCCGCTGAGGCCTGCCTGGTCGGCCGCTCCCGCTCGGGAATGGGGTGGGCTTCCCCGTCCGGGAGTAGGTATCGTTGGCCCGGTCGGGTCGGGGCTGTGTCCGATCCGTTCTTTTGATCCGGCGTGGTGTAATTGGCAGCACCTGGGTTTTTGGTACCCATAGTTCAGGTTCAAGTCCTGGCGCCGGAGCTGTCGGAGAGGTCCGAGGTGAGATCGCCGAGGTGGGCGGCGGGGTGACAGGGTCGGGATGGGCGGTATCCTGCCCGTGTCGGGTGCGCTGTGACCTGTCATGCCTGTTGGCGCAGGTGGGCGTACCTGTGAACCGATCCCGTCCGCGATGCCGAGGAGCCTCCTTGTGAGCGCTGCGAGCCGCCCGGCCGCCGTCATCGTTCTCGCCGCGGGCGAGGGCACCCGGATGAAGTCCCGTACCTCGAAGGTGCTGCACGAGCTGTGCGGGCGCAGCATGCTCGGCCATGTGCTGGCCGCGGCCCGCGAGCTGGAGCCCGAGCGGCTCGTGGTCGTCGTCGGGCACCGGCGCGAGCAGGTCGTCGAGCATCTCGCCCAGGCGGCGCCGGACGCCGAGTCCGCCGTGCAGGAGAAGCAGAGCGGCACGGGCCACGCCGTGCGCATGGCGCTGGAGCAGACCGGCGCGCTGGACGGGACCGTGGTCGTCACGAACGGCGACCACCCTCTGCTGCGCGGGGAGACGCTGCGGGCGCTCGTCCGGGCGCACGAGGACGAGGGGAACGCGGCGACCGTCCTGACGACGGAGATGCCGGACGCGACCGGCTACGGGCGGATGGTCCGGGCCGCGGACGGGAGCGTCGCGGCGATCGTGGAGCACAAGGACGCGACCGAAGAGCAGCGGGCCATCAACGAGATCAACGTCGGCATGTACGCCTTCGACGGCGCGCTGCTGGCGGACGCGCTCAAGCGCGTGACCACCGACAACGCCAAGGGTGAGGAGTACCTCACCGACGTGGTCGCGATCCTGCGCGGGGACGGCCACCGGGCCGGCGCGCATCTGGCGGCCGACTGGGTGGAGACCCAGGGCGTGAACGACAAGGTCCAGCTCGCGCAGGCCAGGAGGCAGCTGAACGACCGGATCCTTGAGGCGCACATGCGCGCCGGGGTCACGATCATCGACCCGGCGACCACGTGGATCGACGTGGACGTGACCGCGGACCAGGACGCGGAGATCCACCCGGGTACGCAGCTGCACGGCCGCACCCATCTGGGCGAGGGCGCCCGGGTCGGGCCGGGGTGCACGCTGACGGACACGAGCGTCGGCGAGGGCGCGTCCGTGGTCAACGCGGTGTGCGTGGAGGCGGAGATCGGGCCCGAGGCTTCGGTCGGCCCCTACGCCTACCTGCGGCCGGGGACGCGGCTGGCTCGGAAGGCGCGCGTCGGGACCTACGTCGAGACGAAGAACGCCGACATCGGCGAGGGCACGAAGGTGCCGCACCTGACGTACGTGGGCGACGCGGAGATCGGCGAGGGCTCCAACATCGGCGCGAGTTCGGTGTTCGTGAACTACGACGGGGTCGAGAAGCACCGCAGCGTGATCGGCTCGCACGTGAAGGTCGGCAGCGACAACATGATCGTCGCGCCGGTGACGGTGGGCGACGGAGCCTACACCGCGGCCGGTTCGGTGATCGTCAAGGACGTCCCGCCGGGGGCGATGGCGGTCGCGCGGGCACCGCAGCGCAACGTCGAGGGCTGGGTCGAGCGCCGCCGGGAGGGGACGCCGGCGGCGGAGGCGGCGCGTCGGGCGCGGGAGGCCCAGGAGGCGCGTGCGGAGGACGCGCCGTAGCGCGCGTCCGATGAGGACTGCCCCGCCGCAGCGCGGGGAAGCGTAGGACGAGGGCGTCCTGCGCGGACAACCAGGCATCCGTGCGCCGGAGTCTTGTGGCGCGCGGTGAGTGGGGACAACAACCCACGTGAAGCGCAGTTCCATTGAGGGGGAGTTGTCAGAGGTGAGTGGGATCAAAGCGAGCGGTCAGAAGAAGCTGATGCTCTTCACCGGCCGAGCCCACCCGGACCTGGCCAAGGAAGTAGCCGACAACCTCCACGTCGAGCTCACGCCGACGTCCGCGTACGACTTCGCGAACGGTGAGACGTTCGTGCGGTTCCTGGAGTCGGTGCGCGGGTCCGATGCCTTCGTGATCCAGAGCCACACCGCTCCCATCAATCAGTGGATCATGGAGCAGCTGATCATGGTGGACGCGCTGAAGCGCGCGTCGGCCAAGCGGATCACCGTGGTGGCGCCGTTCTTCGGGTACGCCCGCCAGGACAAGAAGCACCGGGGCCGCGAGCCGATCTCGGCGCGGCTGATGGCGGATCTGTTCAAGACCGCGGGGGCGGACCGGCTGATCACGGTCGACCTGCACACGGCGCAGATCATGGGCTTCTTCGACGGGCCGGTCGACCACCTGTTCGCGCTGGATCTGCTGGCGCAGCACTTCGAGACCCGGCTGGACACCTCGCAGGTGACGGTGGTGGCCCCGGACGCGGGCCGGGTGCGGGTGACCGAGCGCTGGTCGGACCGGCTCGGCGGCGTGCCGATGGCGATCATCCACAAGAAGCGCGACCCGGACGTCGCGAACGAGGTGAAGGTGTTCGACGTCGTCGGCGCCGTGGAGGGTCGCACCTGCGTGATCGTCGACGACATGATCGACACCGGCGGGACGATCATCAAGGCGGCGGAGGCGCTGTTCGAGAACGGCGCGAGCAAGGTCGTGGTCGCGGCGACGCACGGCGTGCTGTCGGGCCCGGCGGTGGACCGGTTGAAGAACTCGCGGATCTCCGAGGTGGTGCTGACGAACACGCTGCCGATCCCGGAGGAGAAGCAGTTCGACAAGCTGACCGTCCTGTCGATCGCGCCCCTGGTCGCGCGCGCGATGAACGAGGTCTTCAGCGACGGCTCGGTGACCAGCCTCTTCGGCGGCCACAGCTGAGCCGGCGGTCCGCGCGCCGGCGGGCGGCCGGCGCCCGGATGGATCGTGCGTTGCGGGGATCCGCTAGGATTGGTTGACCCGCGTATGCCTGGGTCGTCAGTGCGGTGCCGGTCGTGGCGCCGCACTCCCCGGGAACGTAAAGAATCTTTGTGGCGCACGCCGTGTCCGGTGTGCGGGGGTCGCAACTGTCCGTAGCGGACGTCCGGTGCCGGACGGCCGTGGATCGCAACAATGAGGAGTTTTCGCCGTGTCCGAGGTACGCATTGCCGCCGAGCCGCGCACCGAGTTCGGTAAGGGTGCCGCGCGGCGCACCCGCCGCGCCGGCAAGGTGCCCGCCGTCCTCTACGGTCACGGCACCGACCCGAAGCACATCTCGCTGCCGGGTCACGACCTGATGCTGGCGCTGAAGACGCCGAACGTGCTGCTGACGATCGAGGGCCTCGGCAACGGCACGGAGCTGGCGCTGCCGAAGGACGTCCAGCGTGACCCGATCAAGGGTTTCCTGGAGCATGTCGACCTGCTGCTGGTGAAGCGCGGCGAGAAGGTCGTCGTGGAACTGCCGGTGGCGCTGGTCGGCGATGTGGTGCCGGGCGGCCAGCTCGCGCAGACGGCGGTGGAGATCTCCGTGGAGGCCGAGGCCACCCACATCCCCGAGTCTGTGGAGGTGGACATCAGCGGCCTGGAGATCGACAGCCAGCTGCTGGCCAAGGACCTGAAGCTTCCGGCGGGGGCGACGCTGGCGGCGGAAGAGGACGTGCTGATCCTGCAGATCCTCGACGCGGCCATGTCGGCGGCGCCGGAGCCCGAGGCGGCGGCCGCCGAGGAGGCACCGGAGAGCGCCGAGGGCGAGGGCGAGGCCGCCGGTACCGAGTGACCGCCGGTACGGGGTGAACGAGGCGTCGGTGTGCGCCGGTTAGCCGGCCGCGGTGTTTCCTTCACGGCCCCCGCAGGTGTGCGAGCGCGCACCGGCGGGGGCCGTGCTCGTTGTGAGGGCTTGATGTCGTTCTCGGAGGCGTGAGGAGTTCGGGTGAGCGCGGATCTCTGGCTGGTGGCCGGGCTGGGCAATCCGGGGCCGTCGTACGCGAAGAACCGGCACAACGCCGGGTTCATGGTGCTGGGCGTGCTGGCGGAACGCGCCGGCGGGAGGTTCAGGTCGCACCGGGCGCGGGCGGACGTGCTGGAGGGGCGGCTGGCGGGCGCGCGTGCGGTGCTGGCGAAGCCGCGCTCGTTCATGAACGTGTCCGGTGGGCCGGTGAAGGCGCTGTGCGACTTCTACAAGGTGCCGGTGGAACGGCTGATCGTCGTCCATGACGAGCTGGACATCCCGTTCGGTGCGGTGCGGCTGAAGCGGGGCGGCGGTGACAACGGCCACAACGGGCTGCGTTCGGTGACGAAGGCGCTGGGGACGCGTGACTACCTGCGGGTCCGTTTCGGCGTCGGGAGACCCCCGGGGCGGATGGACGCGGCGGCGTTCGTGCTGAAGGACTTCTCGGCGGCCGAGCGCAAGGACCTGGACCTGGAGGTGGACCGGGCGGCCGACGCGGCGGAGGCGCTGATCGCCGACGGCCTGGACGCGGCGCAGAACGTCTTCCACGCGGGCTGACCGGATCCGGACGCCCGGACATGACCGGGCGACGGCGTGCACCAGCGGGGCGATCGCCCGCGTCCGGCGGCGCTCGCGGGCTCCGCCGCACCGATCGGCGGATTCGGCCGGTGACCACGGCAAGGCGATCGTAGGATGCGTCACGAACGAGGTCCGCGATGTATGTGAACCTCAGGCGACGTTCAACCGTCTTCGGTGTGAATCGCGCAGAAGTTGCGCGCGTTACACGGGATTGGTGAGTGGTCTATGGCAGTCGTTGACAAGGTTCAGGCCGAGTCATCGATCCGCCATGAGCCCAAGCGCTCGTCGTCGGCGAACTGGAGCGGATCCTACCGCCGGCTCGCGCGCTTCCTGGACTTCATCAGCATGCTGATGGCCGGCGTCATCGCGTTCGTGCTCCGGTTCCCGGGCGTGCCGACCGAGCTGAACGCGCCGTACGTGGCGCTGACGGTGGTGCTTCCCGTGGTGTGGCTGCCGACGCTGATGCTGTGCCGGGCCTACCAGCCGCGCTACGTCGGCGTCGGGTACGAGGAGTTCCACCGGGTCCTGCGGGCCGGGTTCATCCTCACCGCGACGGTCGCGATCGTGGCGTACGCGACGAAGACCGAGGTCGCGCGGGGGTACGTGGTGATGGCGCTGCCGCTCGGCACGTTCCTGAACCTCGTGGCCCGCTACCGGCTGCGCAAGTGGCTGCACAAGAAGCGCTGGAACGGCGAGTGGATGCGGCGCGTGGTCGCGGTGGGGCACCGGACGTCGGTCGAGGACCTGATCAAGGTGCTGCGGCAGAAGCGCTACCACGGGATGGACATCGCGGCGGTGTGCCTGCCGCCGGTGCTGGCGTCCGGCGACGACGCGGTCGCCGAGGTGGAGGGCGTGCCGGTGCTCGGCGACTTCTCCCAGGCCGCGGCGGTGGTGGACCGGATCGGCGCGGACTCCGTCGCGGTGCTGGCGTGCCCGGAGATGGACGGGGTGGCGCTGCGCCGGCTGGCGTGGCAGATCGAGCGCGACGACGTGGAGCTGGTGGTCGCGCCGGCGCTGATGGACGTGACCGGCCCGCGGATCTCGATCCGCCCGGTGTCGGGGCTGCCGCTGCTGCATGTGGAGCATCCCGAGCTGGACGGCGGCCGGAAGGTGTTCAAGGGCCTGTTCGACCGCACGGCCGCGCTGGGCGGGGTGGTGCTGCTGAGCCCGCTGATGCTGGTGGTCGCCGTTCTGATCAAGATGACGAGCCCGGGGCCGGTGATGTTCCGGCAGGACCGGGTGGGGCGCGGCGGCCGGGAGTTCACCGTCATGAAGTTCCGCACGATGGTGCAGGACGCCGAGGCCCGCAAGGTCGAGCTGATGGAGCGCAACGAGAACGACGGCGTGCTCTTCAAGATTCGGGAGGACCCGAGGATCACGCGGGTCGGCCGCTGGCTGCGCCGGTACTCGCTGGACGAGCTGCCGCAGCTGTTCAACGTGCTGCGCGGTGAGATGTCGCTGGTGGGGCCGCGGCCGCCGCTGCCGGAGGAGGTCGCCGAGTACGGCGGTGACGTGTACCGGCGGCTGGTGGTGAAGCCGGGGCTGACGGGCCTGTGGCAGGTGAGCGGCCGTTCCGACCTGTCGTGGGAGGAGTCGGTGCGGCTCGACCTGCGGTACGTGGACAACTGGACCCTGGCGCTGGACCTGCAGATCATGTGGAAGACCTGGTCGGCGGTCCTCCGCGGGTCCGGCGCGTACTGAGCTTGCCGCAGGAACCGGCCGCTGACCTGTGGTTCGACCCTGGTGCGCGGCGGCGCCGCCGGTGCATGAGAAAGTGGATCGAGCGGACGGACCATCCCAGTCAGGAATGTGATCGAGGAATGACGGACAGTATCGCCCGTGAGGGGGCGGCCTCCCCTGCCTCCCGCGAGACCGGGCGGGCGGACGACCACCTGCTGGCGGCGGAGCTCGCCGGCACGGCGGGCCGTCTGCTGCTGGGCGTGCGGGACGAGGTCGGGTTCGCCGACGGGCGTGCCCTGAAGGACACGGGCGACCTCCGGGCGCACGAGTACCTCATGGAGGCGCTGGCCGAGCGCTGCCCCGGCGACGCCGTCCTGTCCGAGGAGGGCCGTTCCTCGGCCGCGGGCAAGCGGTCGCGCGGCGATGACCGTGCCCCCACCCGCAACACCGCCGACGCCGAGCGGCTCACGGCCGATCGGGTGTGGATCGTCGACCCGCTGGACGGCACCCGCGAGTTCTCCGAGGAGGGCCGCCGCGACTGGGCCGTGCACGTGGCGCTGTGGCGGCGCGACCCGTCCGGCGGGGGCCGGCTCGTGGCCGGGGCGGTGGCGCTCCCGGCGCAGGGCCTGACGCTCCGGACGGACGCGACCGGAGGCGCGTCGCTCGTCCGCGTCGGCCCGGGGGAGCCCGACCCCGTGACGGGCGGTTCGGAGGCGGGGCGCACGACGCCGCGTGAGGTGCCGCTGCACGTCCCCGCGCCCGACGCCGGCAAGCTCCGCATCGCGGTCAGCCGCACGCGGCCGCCGGAGTTCGTGCGACGGCTGGCCGAGCGTGTCGAAAAGGCGGTTCCGGGGGGTGTGGGGGGTCGTCCCCCCTCGGAGGGCATGGATGTGGAACTGGTGCCGATCGGTTCTGCGGGGGCGAAGATCTCCGCGGTGCTGCTCGGCGAGGTCGACGCGTACGTCCACGCGGGCGGCCAGTACGAGTGGGATTCGGCCGCGCCGGCGGCGGTGGCGCTGGGCGCCGGGGCGCACGCGTCCCGGATCGACGGGTCCGTTTTGGAGTACAACCGGGAGGACCCTCTACTCCCGGATATCCTGGTGTGCCATCCCGTGTCGGCGTCGACGCTGCTGACCGGCATCCGGGAAGTGAGCGGCGACCTGCCCTGACCCGCCCGGTGTCCCGGCGGGACTTTACCGGGGCGGGCCGGCGTTCGATCCGGTGGAAGGCGCGCCCGTCGCGTGCCACCGGTTGCATCTGCCAGAAAGCGTGAAAAGAGCTCCAGAACCATGCAGCGTTCCGATTATCTGCTGTCCCAGCTAGACGTCCTCGAGGCGGAGTCGATCCACATCTTCCGGGAGGTGGCGGCCGAGTTCGAGAAGCCCGTGCTGCTGTTCTCGGGCGGCAAGGACAGCATCGTGATGCTGCGGCTGGCCGAGAAGGCGTTCTGGCCGGCGCCGATCCCGTTCCCGGTGATGCACGTCGACACCGGGCACAACTTCCCCGAGGTGATCGAGTTCCGTGACCGCCGGGTCGCCGAGACCGGCATCCGGCTGGTGGTCGCGTCGGTGCAGGCCTCGATCGACAGCGGCCGGGTGGCGGAGCAGAAGGGCCGCCGCGCGTCCCGCAACCGGCTGCAGACGACGACGCTGCTGGACGCGATCGAGGAGCACCAGTTCGACGCCGCGTTCGGCGGTGCGCGCCGCGACGAGGAGAAGGCGCGGGCGAAGGAGCGGGTGGTGTCGTTCCGCGACGAGTTCGGGCAGTGGGATCCGAAGAACCAGCGCCCGGAGCTGTGGAACCTGTTCAACACCAGGATCGTGCAGGGCGAGCACGTGCGGGTCTTTCCGCTCTCCAACTGGACGGAACTGGACATCTGGGACTATGTGCGGCGCGAGGAGCTGGAGCTCCCGTCGATCTACTTCGCGCACGCCCGCCGGGTGTTCGAGCGGGACGGGCTGCTGCTGGACGCGCAGACCGGGTTCGCCAACCGCGGCGACGACGAGCCGGAGTTCGAGGCGACCGTCCGGTACCGGACGGTCGGTGACGCGTCCTGCACGGGCGCGGTGAAGTCGAACGCGACGAGCCTCGACCAGGTGGTCGAGGAGATCGCGGCGACGCGGATCACCGAGCGCGGGCAGACCCGCGCCGACGACCGCACCAGTGAGGCCGCGATGGAGGACCGCAAGAAGGAGGGCTACTTCTGATGGCCGGCAACGAGCCCTCGGGCAGGACGGAGCCCTCGGGCAAGACGGAGCCCTCGGGCAAGACGATGGACCTCCTGCGGTTCGCGACCGCCGGAAGCGTCGACGACGGCAAGTCCACGCTGATCGGCCGGCTGCTGTTCGACTCGAAGTCGATCTTCGAGGACCAGCTGGAGTCGGTGGAGAAGACCAGCGTCGACCGGGGCGAGGAGTACACGAACCTGGCGCTGCTGACCGACGGGCTGCGCGCCGAGCGGGAGCAGGGCATCACGATCGACGTCGCCTACCGCTACTTCGCGACGCCGCGCCGCAAGTTCATCATCGCCGACACACCCGGGCACATCCAGTACACCCGCAACATGGTGACGGGCGCCTCCACCGCCGACCTGGCGATCATCCTCGTGGACGCCCGCAAGGGCATCCTGGAGCAGTCGCGGCGGCACGCGTTCCTGACGACGCTGCTCCAGGTCCCGCACCTGGTCGTGGCGGTCAACAAGATGGACCTGGTCGACTACGACCGGGGCACCTACGAGCGGATCGTGGACGAGTTCACGGCGTTCGCCTCCAAGCTGGACGTGACGGACATGACGTTCGTCCCCATCTCGGCTCTTCACGGCGACAACGTGGTGCAGCGCAGCGTGAACATGCCGTGGTACGAGGGGTCGTCGCTGCTGCACCACCTGGAGCACGTCCACATCGCGTCCGACCGGAACCTGATCGACGTGCGGTTCCCGGTGCAGTACGTGATCCGGCCGCACGCGTCCACGGACCCGGACCTGCACGACTACCGCGGCTACGCCGGGCAGGTCGCGGGCGGCGTCCTCAAGCCCGGCGACGAGGTGGTGCACCTGCCGTCCGGGCTGACCACGACGATCAGCCACATCGACGGGCCGGGCGGTCCGGTCGACGAGGCGTTCGCGCCGATGTCGGTGACGCTGCGCCTGGCCGACGACATCGACATCTCCCGCGGGGACATGATCGCGCGTCCGAACAACCGTCCCGAGGTCGCGCAGGACATCGACGCGATGGTCTGCTGGATGACCCCGGACCGCGCGCTCAGCCCGCGCTCCAAGCTGGTGATCAAGCACACCACCCGCACCGCGAAGGCGCTGGTGAAGGATCTCCACTACCGCCTGGACGTCAACACCCTGCACCGCGACGAGGAGGCCACGTCGCTCGGCCTGAACGAGATCGGCCGCATCTCGCTCCGCGTGACGCAGCCGCTGTTCGCCGACGACTACGCCCGCAACCGGCTCACCGGCGGTTTCATCCTCGTCGACGAGGCGACCAACAACACCGTGGCCGCCGGCATGATCACCGGTACCGGCTGACCGGTCGCCGCGGGGCCCGCCGGGCCCCGCGGCCCGCTCGCCCCGGCTCCGCCACCTCCCCCGAACCCATCTCTGTCTCTTA
>NZ_SMKH01000410.1 GCF_004348515.1 Actinomadura sp. KC345
GCTGACTCGCCGCCGAAAACGAAGCGTCGGTTGGGTCGCGGAGCGACCCAACCGACCTCACGAAAGATCGAGGCTACCGCCTGACGGCCGCCGCGGGATCGTGCCGCGCATTGCGCGGGCCGGTGTGGAGTCGGGCTGGAGAAGTGGATCTCTTGGGCCTGGGATGTCGCACTCCGTGCTCTGCGATTTTCGTCATTCGGAAAGAGTCGCGGCGTCGGTGTTCGATCACTCGTGGGCACATCCGCGTGCGGCGGGGCGGGGTTTGGCGGTCGAAGTATGTCTGCCAGGCCGCATGCGGTGGCGCGTTCAAGGGGCTTCGGGGAAACCGCAGGACCCGTGAGCCGGCGCCGACTCGCAGAGAGCTTGCGAAGGAGAGTCGAGCACACCCGGCCGGGCGCCGTGCCCCTGGACGGCATCGTCGGCGCTACGACGGTGACCGGCGTGGCGTCCCTGCCGCCGGCTTGTCATCCGAGGGCGCCGGGAAGAAGCTCTCGTCGGCACGAGGCATCAGCGTGGCGGGCGAGCGGGCAGCCCTGGAGACCCTCATCGCCGGAGGGCACAGATCGACTCCCGTATCACGATGGCCCTCACCCGGCTGTGCCGGCTCACGCCAAGGGAGCCGGCCGTCTCCGCCTCACCGTCCCCTTCGCTCCTCGGCGCGGCCTGACTCGCTCACAGGACGCCTTTTCGAGACAGAGTCGGCGTCCGGTCCGTAAGGTGAAAATACCCTGAACACTGACAGAAGGTCGTCCTGTTTCGGTATCACGCTGGGTAGCGGCGACAGATCCGGGCAGCGGGTGACGATCACCAGACCGGCGGCTTTGAAATCGCCCTTGGGAGAACCAGTGACCGTTCGTGATCAGTCTTGACTATCCACTGCCCGGAAGCGCATTGTATTTCGGCATAAGCGTGGCGGAAATCACTTCGAACGACGAGGGGTTCAACATGGAACGTTGCATCGCGGCCGAGGAGCCGCTTGAGCACATGCGGTCGTGGTCTCGTCCGGCCGGGGAGAGGGATTGACCCGCGCGCACCCGCCGGGCCGCCGCCGTCGCCCCAGCCACAGCCGCGGGGGACGCCTCTCCCGATTCGCCCGACACGCCCGGCATCCGTCGAAGAACTCCTGGCCGCTTGAACGCAGACCGCTCATCGCCATGAGCGTGGTGACCGTCGTGGGCGTCGCCTCCATGCTCTGGGCCATGCCGGAGCGCGGTGCCGAGGGCCCCCAGTCGACGGCCCTCGTCCCGTCCGCGAAACCCTCCTCCCCGCCCCTGGACGGGGCGGCCGGACACGCACCGAGAAAGGCGCCGACGAGCGCTTCCCCCTCCGTACCCGAGACCCACCGGCCCACCTGGAAGCCACCGGCCGTGAAGGCGCCTGACCACGTGCAGATGGCGGCGGTCGAACTGACCAGCCCGGGCTACGGCGATCTGATCGATGAGGACCGCGACTTCCCGGTCGCGGGCACGGTCCGCGGTCTCGGCGACGCCGATCTGCGCATCTTCATCTACGCCGAGGAGCGCCGCAGGCTCTACCTGGCCGACTACGGCCCGGAGGACATCAACGGGGACGGCGGTTGGAGCATCACCTCCACCGGTATCGGGTACGAATTCGGAGACGACGGCGACGCCTACCAGGTGCAGGTCGTTCGCGCCGACAACACGTGCCGGAAGCGGCTGAGCGGCCTGGACCTCGGCGACGACCATTATCCGGAGTTCTCCGCCCTGCCGGCCGGCTGCCAGGTCCGCGCCCAGGTGCGGGTCATCGAGGGGGAAGAGTGAGCGGCCCAGAGGCGTCCGGCGCCCGGGCCGCATCGGGCGCGCGTGCAACCGGCCGGACCTGACGAACACGCGTAGGAGCCCGTGTTCGCCGTGGCCGGCCGACCTCGCTTTGCGTTCAGAGCAGCGCCTCGCAGACCCAATGGACCTCGTAGAAGGGACCAGGGTCGGGACGCTGTCTGGCGCGGATCCTGTCGAAGCGCGGGTGGTGCCACTGGCAGGACGCTTGCAGGTCGATGGGGTGCAGGTCGCCCCCGGAGTCCTCACACCACCATTTGCGCCCGCCTTCGGTGAACAGGGACGTCTCCCTGTACCCGAGATCCACGCAGTAGGGCGTCAAGCGGTCCAGACCGCCGACCTCGCGCCATTGCTTGGCGGGGCGGTCCGTGACCCTGGGCTTCGTGCTCGGTTTGTCGTTGCTCTTGAGCGGGCTGGGCGACCTGCCCGGCGACTTTCTCGGCGACGTGCTCGGCGACTTCCTCGGCGACCTGCTCGGTGTCGGCGAAGTCGACCCCGGACTCGGTGTGGCGGCCGGCGACCAGGCCGCCACGGGCGGTCCTGAGGGCCGGTCGTGGCCGGAATCGCGGTTGAGGGTGTAGACCGCCGCGCTCGTCGTCCCCAGCATGACCAGCGCGGTCACCCCGGCGGCGAGACCGGCCTTGGCCCACTTCCGGCGCCCTGGCGAACGCGGCGGAACCGCGCCCGACGGCCCGCCGGGCGGCGTGCGCACCGGAGAGACCGGAGGAACGGCACCGGGCGGGGCCGGAGGCACGGTGGTGTTGGTCGCGGGCGGGTGGACGGCGCTGGACATCGGCGGGGGTACGGCGCTGGACATCGGCGGGTGTACGGCGCTGGGCGGGATCGGCGGAGCGGCCGCCGAACGGACCGGTCCGGGGCGCCACTCGTTGTGGATGAGGTCGATGGCCGTCTCGTCCGTAGCCTGTTCACCCACGAGCTGGATGAGGAGGTCCTCGGCGGTCGGCCGGCGAGCCGGGATCGGATGGAGGGCGGCCTGGACCATCGGCAGGAGGCCCTGCGGCACGGCCGACAGGTCGTACCTGGCCTGTTGCGCGCGGGCGGCGAGAACGGGCAGCGTCCCGGTGCCGAACGGGTTGCGCCCGGTGGCCGCGTACGCGACGAGCGTCCCCCACGCGAAGACGTCGCCGGCGGTGCCGACCTGTCCCTCGAACGCCTGCTCGGGAGCGATGTATCCGGGGCTGCCGATGACGGCGCCCCTCAGCGTGTGGTGGTCCTCGGAGTCCAGGGCCCGCGCGATGCCGAAGTCGATCACGCGGGGCCCGTCGACGGCGAGCAGCACGTTGCGCGGCTTGAGGTCGCGGTGCACCAGCCGGACGGAGTGGATCGCGGTCAGGGCTGTCGCCACCCCCACCGCGAGACTGCGCAGCGCGCCGGGCGGGAAACGGCCGTGCGTCCGGACGTAGTCGGTGAGAGAAGGTCCGTCGATGTACTCGGTGACCATGTAAGGAAGCCCGTCGGCCAGGCCGTGGTCCAGCACCCGTGCCGTGCAGAAGGACGCGACACGCCGGGCACTGGCTATCTCGGCGTCGAACCGCGTGCGGAACGCCGGGTCGCGGGCCAGATCGCGGCGGATCACCTTGACGGCGACCTTGCGCCCGGAGGGGGCCAGCCCCAGATAGACCACCCCCATGCCGCCCTCACCGAGCCGGTTGAGGAGCCGGTGGGTGCCGACGGACGCGGGGTCGCCTGATTCGAGCGGGCGCACGCTGGCGCCGACGACGGACCAGCCATGGGAGTTCTGTGGGGTCATCAATCCGGTTGTCCTGTGACGGGTGTCAGCGGCGGTCGGGGGAAAGCGGCGCGGCCGGGGGCGGCCCGCGGCTATTCGGGTGGATTCCCACCCCGGTGGATCGGTGGGCAAGGCGCCTATTCATATCTCGCAGCTCCTCGCTCACCGCGGAACCAGGGCTTCGCCTTTTCCGCGGGGTGGCAGGTCGGGGTCTGCACTGTGGAACCACCATCGCCTCCGGCTCTAACGACCTACCTCCACCCATGTCGGAACCGCCGCTCCAGGACTCGTGCTTTCACGAACCCACGGAGCACACGATGTTCATGCACTCGTTGACCTTGCACTTGCCGGAAATATCGTCAGATGCAGAACGGCGGGAAGGCGCGGTTCACCTCACCTGGCCGTACCAGCAGATCGCTTCGTAGGGTCGACGTCGTTCGGTCGGGACAGATGGGATGCGAGCGGTCCGCAGGACCGCCCACTGCGTCGCCAGCGCTTCTTCATCGCCGACCGCTTGGCCTGCTTGCGCGTCAGGCCCGACTCGCGGGAGCTGAACGTAGGTGTAGGGATCCTTTCTGCCGCTTCCACCTCGGCGACCTCCCAGGACTTGATGCCCGTCCCTTGGATCCGATCGAACAGCTCCTTGTTCATGGAGATCTCCTT
This sequence comes from Actinomadura sp. KC345, assembly GCF_004348515.1. Lineage (GTDB taxonomy): Bacteria > Actinomycetota > Actinomycetes > Streptosporangiales > Streptosporangiaceae > Spirillospora. Next base: position 4,210 of record NZ_SMKH01000410.1, read on the forward strand.
TCATGGGAGATCCCTATTCAGGGATCTTGTTTGTTGGGTCCTTGCGCTCACGTGTACGGGCGTGGGCGATGAGAAGTTCAACGCCGCCATCTCGCAGACGCCCACGGGTGCTGTGGGCGGACAGGACACCTGGCGGTGGTCGTCAGACCAAGGATCTGAGTGGGCGGGGGACGTCAGCCGCGCCCTGGCCCGACGATCACGACGGACACCGGTGAGCGACCGGCATCGGACCGCGCGCAGCCGATGGGCGGTCCACCGCGGCGGTGTCGCCGATGCCCGGCCGACACCGCGCTGAACGGCATCGGGGACGCCTTGTGGCTCCGATTCCCAGGCGTCCAGGTGGTGCCATTGGCGGCGGGACTACACACCGGCATGCCCATCACCGGCCGCCCGGCAAGGGTCCGCGTCGGCGGCCGGGCCGTCCATGACGGCGTTCTCGAAGACCCCGTGCCCCGAGGCCGACACCTTGAGGCGGAACCGATCGCCGGCACAGCCCCTGATCAACGACCGGCAGACGGGGTGGCCAGCATCACCGGATGGCCGTCCGGGTCGGCCACATAGGCGATGCGCTCGCCCCAGGGGGTGCCGGACGGCTCGACGAGAACAGGATGGCCCAGAGCGCGCAGTTCCTCGATGGACGCGTCGACGTCATCGCAGTAGACGCACAACTCGAAGTAGCGGCCCGAGATCGGTCGTTGAGGCAGGCCGTGGATCCCTGCGCCGCCTTCCGGCACGCCGCCCAGTCCCAGACCCGAGCCATCGCCCAGCTGCAGCGCGACGAACGTCGCAGTCCCTTCGTCCTCGAATCGGTAGGTTTCCCGGAAACCAAGTGCATCGCGGTAGAACGCGAGCGAGCGTTGCAGGTCGTCACAGGCCAGCATCGGAAACGCCGATCGGAATCCCATGAGGCGACGATAGGAGCTTCGTGGCAACTCCGCGCGCTTCCGGGGCCGGTCAGTGAAGGATGACGTAGCCCAGGTGGGCGCCGCGGCCCTCGACTCCGAGGACGCCGGTGTTCAGAATGACCACGCCCGCGTCCGCCACGCCGCCGATGCCCTCGCCCGGGGCGCCTGCCCAGCCGTCACCATTGACGTTCCGAAGTCACCGGCCGTCCCCGGGTGCAGCGGTGCCTTCAGCACTTACGCCGCCCCTTCGACCTTGAAGATCGAAAAAGGGCTCCGGAACGATCTCCGAAGCCCCTCTGAGCTGGTATTCCCGTGTCGGGACGGCGGGATTTGAACCCACGACCCCTTGACCCCCAGTCAAGTGCGCTACCAAACTGCGCCACGTCCCGGTGCCCGCTGGAGCGGGCCTGATTACTGTAGCGCAGTCGGCGGGGTCGTGCGTACACGGTTATGGGGCCGTGGATCTCTGGTAGGCAAGGCGGATGGTGTCTTTGCGGGCGGGGCTGGCCGGGCTGGTCTGCCTGGGGC
>NZ_SMKH01000411.1 GCF_004348515.1 Actinomadura sp. KC345
CCCGAACCCGAGTCCGAGCGCGCGGAAGCGGAGGCGGAGGCCGAGGAGCCCGAACCCGAGGCGGAACGGGAAGCCGGTGACCAGGCGGAGGACGGGGAGCCGGACGAGCCCGCCCCGCGCCGCCTGTCCAGGGACCCGCTGGTCCGGGTGGCCTCGCTGGTGACGCTGATCGCGATGGCCGCGGCCGCCTGGTTCGGCTGGTCGTACCAGTCGGCGTCGGGTAATCCCGACCTGGCCTACGCCGCCGAGCGCGACAAGGTCCTCGCGGCCGCCGACCAGGCGATCGTCAACCTCAACACCCTCGACCACCGCAACGTGGACGCCGGGTTGAAGGTCTGGCAGGACTCGACGACGGCCGAGCTCTACGACGAGATCGTCAAGGGCCGCTCGCGGCTCGAGAGCGAGGTGAGGAAGGCCGAGACGACGAGCACCGCGAAGATCCTCGAATCCGGTCTCACCGAACTCGACACTCGCGCCGGAAAGGCGGGCGTCATCGCCGGCGTCCGCATCACCATCACCGGCGCCGAAGGCAAGCCGTCCGACAACATCCGCCGTTTCGCCGGCCAGCTCACCAAGACGTCGTCCGGCTGGAAACTGTCGGCGCTCGGCCAGGCCCCGACCGGCACGCCCTGACCGGGGGAGGAGAGATCGAATGGCAGTGATCAGCACTATCGGCCGAGCTTTTCCCCGCACTGCGCGTATCCGCCTGGTAGTCCTTCTCGGCGCGCTGACAATAGCGTTGGGCGGCGTGGCAGCATGGTCGGCCGTCGAAGAGAGCACCTTGCAGGGAGCCGCCTCCGCAGACAACGCCGCACTGAGCGACAATGCCCGCACCAGTGAGGTCAAAGGCCAGATCACAACGGCCGTGAACACCGTGTTCTCCTACAACTACGCAGACGTCGCCAAGACCGAGAAGGCTGCCAGGGAACTCCTCACCGGAAAGGCGGTCCAGCAGTACGGACAGCTTTTCGCGCTGGTCCGCAAGCAGGCTCCCGAGCAGAAGCAGGTTCTCACCACAACGGTCACCGACTCGGCGGTGAAATCACTCACCGGTGACCGCGCCCGCCTGCTCGTCTTCGCCGACCAGCGCAACACCCGCACCGACAAGAACGAGACGAGTTACTCCGCCGCCGTCTTCGCGGTGGACGCCGTCCACGCCGACGGCAAATGGAAGATCGCCACCATCGACACCCTCGGCGCCTGACGAACCGGACCCGGAAGCGGATCGGAGGACCACCGGCATGCGAAAGCCCACCCGGAGGGCCGTGACCACCACTGCCGCCGCGGCCACCGCAGTCGCCCTCACGGCCAACCCCGCCTCCGCGGCGCCCGCCAACTGGACGGTCACTCCCGGTGGCGCCGTCACCTGGGCCGATACCCGGCCCCTGATGGCCTCGAACATGGACAGTGGAGTAAGCCCATTTGTGTGCCCGAGCTCGGTGGTCAGCGGCACCATGCCGGGTGGTGCCGGGCTGCCCGGTACGGGTATCGCCACACTGACCAGTGTGATGTTCGACGGCTGCCGCGCCACAATGGGGTTCGACACACCATCACGGCTGACAATCTTCCGTGGTCGTTCAATGCCATCGGTTACAACGCTGCCACGCAAGTGGCCACCGGTACTCTAACCGGTTTCGCGGTGACGGTCAGTCATTTTGGATGCACGTACACGATCGGCGCTCCCGGTGGAGGGTCTGGCACGATCTCGGCAACCTACACGAATGCAAACCCCGACATTGGAATTAGCACTATCGACCTGAGCGGCACCAATCTCGAGATCCAGGCGACTTCCGGCGCCGGGTGTGGTGCCCTGTACGAGCCAGGCCATGACATCGCGTTCCATGGCCAGTACGGGGTGGCACCACCGGGCCAGACGATCACCAGCCCTTGATGTAAGGATGGGGCAGCGAGTGACAAGTAAGCTTGATCGGACACTAAGGAGATGACAATTTTATGGATGATCTGGAGAGTGCTGCGAAGAGAATCTCTCCTTTCTCTTGAAGTGCACCCTACTGGCAAGTACATTATGAGAAGAGTACGGCAGGACCGGGTGGTCTTGTGGTGAAGCCGAAGAAGTTCTGCTTCCGGGGTTCTGCTCCCATCGACCTGGAGGAGTTTGTTCTGTAGAACGCGGTCAGTGTCCCTACGAGTAGAAGAAGCCACCCCCCGCGAAGGGAAAAGAACTGACATGCGAAAGATCACCCGAACGGCCCTGACCGCCACCGCGGTCGCGGCCACCACCGTCGCTCTCACCGCGTCCCCCGCCTCGGCGGCCGTGACCAGCGTCGACATCGACCCCACCGGTAGCAACATCTCCATCACCGCAACCAACGTCGGGAACGTCATCGGCGCCAATGACCGCACCGGAGCGGCCCTGGTCTGCACGAGCCTGGTGGCCCAGGGCGAGATTCCGAGTGGAGGCCCTGGGCTGTCCCCCACCGGTATCGCCAAGGTGACGAGCGTGACCTTCTCCGGGTGCACGGTCCTCGGCAACCCGGCCGTCGCGACGGCGAACGTGTCTGCCGCCAATCCGTGGATGCTCGACGTCACGGACGTGACTTCGGGAGGAGAGACACCCGGTCAGTTGAGGGGAGTCGACATCCACATCTCGGTACCCGCTCTCGGTTGTGAGTCCGACGCCAACGGCGCCGGCACCGCCGTCGGAATCCTCCCGGGCATCCACGTCGACCGCTCGGGTCCCGGCGCACCCAGCCAGCTCAAGCTGCCGCCGCCGCCCAACCAGGGCGACAACATCGAGTTGGAGAACGTCAACGACGACTGCCCCGACGACATCGCCGCCGACGGCGACTCCGTCTCGGTCGCCGGCAACCTCGAGATCACGCCGGGTCTGACGGTCCTCGCCACCTGAGGCAAGGGACGGCCGTGACCGAAGCCGCACCCGGGCGCCTGCCGCCCGGGTGCGGTTCCCATAGATCAAGGATGTGAAATGCACCAGGTGTTCAAAGGCGTCGCGCGGATCGCGGCGATCGCGGCCCTCACTGTGAGCGGCGGCGCGTTGGTGGCTGTCCCGCCGGCGATCGCGGACATCGGTGCCGACATCGAGTTCGTGTGTTCCGGCAAAGCCGGAACACATGAAGTGGCCCTGCGGATCGATACGACCGTCCCGACGTCCGGGACCGTCGGCCAACCGATCCAACTGGGTACCATCAAGATCGACGTCGCCCTCCCCTCCGGGCTGGTGAAGGAGGTCGGGGCGAGTTCTCCGAGTGGAGCGTCGTCACCGCCGGTGACGGGCGTCGCCCCATCGTCTGCTCCTTCTCCCGCTCTCGGAGGGGTTGCGGAGATCAAGGTCGCCGTTCGTGAGCCGGGCGGCGACCGGCGTGGCGGATGGCCGGCATTCGCGCTGGCGGCCGCACCGCCACGTGGTGACGAAGCCGTGCACCTGACCGGCAGCGGGGTGGCACCCCCGGTGGTCCCCAGATCGCCTGGCGGGCTCTCCTGGTCTGCCGGGGAAATGGCCCTGTCGCTGGCGCCTGAGGGCACGACGGCAGGGAAGGACGCGGCGGAACTGGCGCTGCGTTGCGTGGCGGAAAAGGAGACAGCGCTCGGAACCGTACGAGTGCGGCGTGGGGAGAGTGCCTCCGCTCCCGGTACGTTGAGCGCCCCGAACCGTCAGGCCACCGCTGCGCAGGAAAACCTTTGCGAGGAACTCCCACCCGCGAGGACCGATCCCCGGTACGCCATCAACTACGACGATCCTGAGCTGGCGGAGATCTATGAGTCCCCGTCACCTCCCGACGGAGTGCAGGTACTCCGTGGAAACGGGACTGCGTATTGCGCCAAAGCGACCGGATTCGTCAATATCAAAAAGACTGGGAACGCCGTCCCGGTTGCTTTGGAAAATTCTTTGCGAGTGTTGACCGAAATTCACAGTGGTAACATATTCTCCGGGCCGAACTATTACGAACCTCGTGGGTACTTCATTAACAAGACCTACAGGACTCCCGCGACCGTCCTGGGCTTCGGATTCATGCCGACACGGGCCGTGGCGGAAACCGTCCAGATCGGTACTCCTGGATCAGGGGAGAATGATCCGATCACAGGGAATCTGCGGGTCATGCAAATGCTTGATCTGGATTCCTCCCTGCCGGGTGCACCAAGGCAGGAGCTCCGCGCCAAAGCCTACGTTCGAGTGAAAGCGGGGCAGGCCGAGGTGAACGGGGTCCCTCTCGACCTGGGCGACAAATGCATGACAAGTCCCACGCTGTTCTCCGCGCGCGGGTCCCTGGGGACTCGGAGAAGCGGGCCGACGACGTACCTCGAAGGCCAGACGGTCGTCGCCGAAGACATCGAAGTCCCCGCCTTTTCCGGCTGTGGAGTGGGTGAAGATCTCAGTCCGATCCTCACTGCTACCGTGTCCGGGTCGGGCAACTACGCGAATGCCGAATCGGGACAATGGTGCATCGTCCGATCAGGAACCAATTGCGTGGACGGTGCCGGCCCGCTTCCCGAAACCTTTACCGTCAAGCCGGGCGGAAACATCACTGCTGTCGCGGAGCCGTTCATCCTCAACCGGTCGACGGCACCTTCCGGTGGCCAGTTCAGGTGCGATTCGGCGACCATGCGGTTCCATACGGACCGTGCGCACTGGCAGTCGCGTTTCAGACTGGCCAAGGGCGGCATGTCCCTGGAGGGATGTGAGGTCCAGGCGTCGGATGGCAATGTGCATCAAGTGATCGGCGATGTCACCCAGGAAGGCTCGCTGTGGCTGAACATGGTCAGCACAAGAGACGATGGTCTGCTGGAAGCGAGAATAAATGGTGTGATGCTCAACGTGCCGGTTAATTTCAACGGCACTCGGTGCACGCTGCGGATAGCGAACCGGCTGACCGACCTCTTCGGCATCAATCTGATGGAAGGTCCTGGGGAGATGACCGGGACCTATGACAACACGGCCAAGATCTTCTCCATGAGGACGCCGACTGCGTTGGATATCTCGCCGGAAACAACGTGCAATATTCCGGGGTTCACGGGCGCCCGGAGTTTCCAATCCGGGAAGGTGGATGTCAAATTCCCTTCGGAGTTGGAGATCATCTCTTCGGAACGGCAGATCACTTCGCCCTGACCGGACGAGTGTGTCGTGAGCTGATTTTCCGACGTGCCCCGGATCCGGGCCGGGAGTCTCCAGGATCGGCCGCCCCGCCCGCACTGCCCGGGTGTGGGCGCGGCTAGGCCGATTCGCTGCAGGCGTCACCGGTCGGCGGCGAGCGCGATGGTTCCGTCTCTGTTCCCGTCAACCCCCAACAAGGGTCGGATTGCCTCGGGCACTGCGCGGCCGGTGACAATATCGACCGCATGCAGACACTCGTTCTGGCAGTCGATAACAAAGGCAGAAAGATCTTCATGTTTGTGGGTTGGGATGTATTGATCGGTCTTTGTTTCGGTATTAACCTCCGATGAGGAATCAAGGATTTTTCGTCGGGGATCCGCTTCACGGTTCCGCGTCGGTCGAGGGTCACGCTGTGGCCGTCCGGCGCTCTGTGTCCATTTCTACCGGTACCAGAAAGGATGGACTGGTGAAGTTCACTCGTTTCCGGAGGCGTGGTCTCCGGCTGGCGGTTCCGGCCGTGTTCGGCGCTGCGCTGCTGGCTTTCGGGATGGCGTCGCCCGCTGCGGC
>NZ_SMKH01000412.1 GCF_004348515.1 Actinomadura sp. KC345
TCGCCGCAGACGTCGACGGTGCGGTCGGTGGTGAAGCGTTCCATCAGAGCGAGCAGCAGGTCGGTCTTGCCCGCGAAGTTCGAGTAGACGGCGCCCTTGGTGAGACCGGCGGCCGCCGCGATGTCGTCGAGTGACGCGCCGTGGATGCCGCGTTCGGCCCACAGGCGTTCGGCGGCGGTGAGCAGGGCCGTGCGGGTCTGCTCGCGGCGGTCCCCGCGTGGGTCGGGTGTTCCGGGGTGCTGCCTGCTGCCGCCGGGGGCGGGTGCTCCCTTCATGTCGCCCTGGTGGCCGGGCGCCCCCGTCGTGTCGCTCTTGCCGGGCGCCCCTGCTGCGTCCGGGCCTTCCGTGTCACCCTCGGGCCGATGGCCGCCGCGGGTGTCCGTCATGTGGTGTTCCCCTCCGTCGTGGAGCGCGTCCCGTGGTGTCCGGGCGCGCGGCAGCGTGCGCCCGGCGGCGGGGGCCGCGCGCCGAGATTCTCATCCCCTCTCTTCGAGATACACCGGCCGGACATCGCGAGTCTTCGAGATGCACAACTCCGCCTGGGTTGGAACGTTCCGTTCGGCCGTCGGTCATCAGGGAGGGACGAAGAATCGGGAGGTTGTGTGGCAGACCACCAGATGTGACGCGTTACTTGCGGGTAGCCAAGGGTGGCCGGGGGGTCATACTCTGCCACCATGGCATCCCCGACGGCCCCTGCCACGGCAGAGCACAGGCTTTCCCAGGCCCTGATCGACCGGCTGGCCTCGCACGTCGCCTCGGGCGGCGCCGACACCGTGACGATCCCCGCCCCGTTCACCGGCGAGGCGCTGGCGATCGTCCCGCTCTCCAGCGCCGACGACGTCCGCGCGACGCACGAGCGGGCGCGGGAGGCGCAGCGGGAGTGGGCGCTGCGGCCGGTGGGGGAGCGGGTCAAGCCGTTCCTGCGGCTGCCGGACGCCCTGGTCGACCGGCGCGAGGAGATCCTCGACGTCATCCAGCTGGAGACCGGCAAGGCCCGGCGCCACGCGATGGAGGAGTTCCTCGACGTGGCGCTGTGCTCGCTCTACTACGCCCGGCGGGCCGCGAAGCTGCTGAAGCCGCGGCGCAGGCAGGGCATGATGCCGGGCGTCACCCGCGTCCGGGAGCTGCGCCACCCCAAGGGCGTCGTCGCGCTGATCGCCCCGTGGAACTACCCGTTCGCGCTCGGCGCCAGCGACATCGCGCCCGCGCTGATGGCCGGTAACGCGGTGATCCAGAAGCCCGACACGCAGACGTGCCTGTCCAGCCTGTGGGTCTTGGATCTGCTGGTCGAGCTGGGGCTGCCGCGGGACGTCTGGCAGATCGTCGTGGGCGACCCCTCCGAGATCGGTGATCCGCTGCTGGACGAGGCCGACTACGTGTCCTTCACCGGGTCGACGCGGGGCGGCAAGGCCATCGCCGAGAAGGTCGCGCCCCGGCTGGTGGCGTACTCGCTGGAGCTCGGCGGCAAGAACCCGATGATCGTCATGCCGGACGCCGACGTCGAGCGCACCGTGCGGGGCGCCGTCCGCGCCTGCTTCACCAACGCCGGGCAGCTGTGCATCTCGATCGAGCGGATGTACGTGCACGAGGACATCTACGATCGGTTCGTCCCCCGTTTCGTCGAGGTCGTCGACGGGATGAAGCTCGGCACGGGGCTGGACTTCGACGCCGAGATGGGGTCGCTGACCTACCAGCGGCAGCTTGAGGCGGTGACCCGGCACGTCGACCAGGCGGTCAAGGAGGGCGCGACGGTTCTGGCGGGCGGCAAGGCCCGTCCCGACGTGGGCCCGCTGTTCTACGAGCCGACGATCCTCGCGGACGTCAGCGGCGACATGGACCTGTGCGCCAGTGAGACGTTCGGGCCGGTGGTCGCCGTCTACAAGTACCGGGACGAGGACGAAGTCGTCGAGCGCGCCAACGACACCCCGTACGGGCTGAACGCGTCGGTGTGGACGAAGAACCCGTCGAAGGGCCGCCGTCTCGCCGCCCGCATCCAGGCGGGGACGGTCAACATCAACGACGGGTACGGCGCGGCGTACGCGTCCTACGACTCCCCGATGGGCGGGATGAAGCAGTCCGGGGTCGGGCGCCGCCACGGGGCCGAGGGGCTGCTGAAGTTCACCGAGGTGCAGACCGTCGCGAGCCAGCACTTCATGGATCTCGAACCCCCTGGCAGCATCGGCTACGACAAGTTCGCCGCCTTCATGGCGACGGGCGTCAAGCTGATGAAGAAGCTGCGGATCAAGTAGGGAACGCGTGTGAAGCATGACTTCGACGTGCTCGTCGTCGGCTCCGGATTCGGCGGCAGCGTCTCCGCGCTGCGCCTGACCGAGAAGGGCTACCGGGTCGGCGTGATCGAGGCGGGCCGCCGCTTCGACACGAACCCGTCCGGGGCGCCCGGGGCCCGGTATCCGGAGCTGCCCAAGACGAACTGGCGCGTCGCCCGCTACCTGTGGGCGCCGGCGCTGGGACTGACCGGCATCCAGCGGATGCACCTCATCCGCGGCGCCAAGTCGAGCCGCGTGATGGTGCTGGCGGGCGCGGGCGTCGGCGGCGGGTCGCTGAACTACGCCAACACCCTGTACGTCCCGCCGGAGCCGTTCTTCAAGGACCGGCAGTGGGCGCACATCACCGACTGGCAGGACGAACTCGCGCCCCACTACGAGCAGGCCGAACGCATGCTCGGCGTCGTCCGGAACACCACGTCGACCGCGGCCGACAAGGTCATGAAGAAGGTCGCCGACCGGATGGGGAAGGGCGACACCTTCGTGCGGACGCCCGTCGGCGTCTACTTCGGGCGCGGCGCGGGCATCGAGAGTGCCGACCCGTACTTCGGCGGGACGGGCCCGCGCCGCTGCGGCTGCCTGGAGTGCGGCGAGTGCATGGTCGGCTGCCGCCACGGCGCGAAGAACATGCTCACGGAGAACTACCTTTACCTTGCCGAGAAGGCCGGGGCCCGCGTGATGCCGCTCAGCCGTGTCATCTCGGTCGAGCCCCTGGCCGGCGGGGGATACCAGGTGGAGATCGTCCGGACCGGCTCGTTCGGCCGCAACCGCAAGACGTTCACCACAGAGCAGGTCGTCTTCGCCGCCGGCACGTACGGCACGCAGAAGCTCCTGCACAAGCTGAAGTCGACCGGTGCGCTTCCGCGCCTGTCGGACCGGCTGGGAGCGCTGACGCGCACCAACTCCGAGGCGATCCTGGGCGGCGGCCGCCGCAACGGGCGGCCCGGCCCCGACTTCTCCGAGGGCGTCGCGATCACGTCCTCCTTCCACCCCGCCCCGGACACCCACATCGAACCCGTCCGCTACGGCCGCGGCTCGAACCTCCTCGCCGCGCTGCAGACCCTCCTGGTGGACGGCGACCGGCCGGGAGAGAAGCACACGCCGCGCATCCTGAAGTTCGCGCGCGAGGTCGTCCGCCGCCCGCGCGACCTGGTGCAGCTGATCGACGTGCGGCGCTGGTCCGAGCGGACGGTGATCGCGCTGGTCATGCAGACCCGCGACAACTCGATCACGCTGCGTCCGAAGAAGGGCCCGTTCGGCTGGGACGTCCGCGCGTCCGCCGGCCACGGCGAGCCCAACCCGACGTGGATCCCCGAGGGCCACGAGGCGACGCGGCTGATCGCCGAGGAGATCGGCGGCATGGCCGGCGGCACCTGGGGCGACCTGTTCGACGTTCCGATGACCGCCCACTTCCTCGGCGGCTGCGCCATCGGCGACTCCGCCGAAACCGGCGTCATCGACGCCTACCACCGGGTCTACGGGTACCCGGGCCTGCACGTCGTGGACGGATCCGCGATCTCCGCCAACCTGGGCGTCAACCCGTCCCTGACGATCACGGCGCAGGCCGAACGCGCCATGTCGCTTTGGCCGAACCGCTCCGAGGACGACCTCCGCCCCGCGCTCGGCGACCCGTACCGCCGCCTCGCGCCCGTCCCGCCGAAGAAGCCGGTGGTCCCCGCCGGCGCCCCCGCGGCCCTCCGACTCCCGATCGTCAAGATCACCTGACACACGCGCCTCCCTCGGTTCCGACTCTCCGGATTCTCGAACCCTCGGGAGGTCCGGGGACGCGGAACGCGATCCTGTGGATAACGCGGCCGGTTTCGACCCGGTGTCGCCGGATCAGCCCGCGAAACCGACTCGCTCACTCGTCAGGGTCCGGGACGCCGGACGGCTTGAATCGCGAACTCGGCGGTGCCCCGGCCAGCGGAGCACCTCGCAGATGACGGACCGCGTTCCGGGTGACCAGCGCCAGCAGTCCACCGAACGCCACCATGAGCAGGTTGCCGATCAGCCCCGCAGCGACGTCGCGGCCGGTGCTCCCGGCCGTCTGGTAGACATCGGGTCCAGGCGCCCATCGCATGAGCGCCAGCCGTCCCTCGACGGTTTCGCCCGGCTCCGCATAACGAAGAGTGACCGGGACACGGTGACCGCCGTCGTCGTAGTGGCCGCGTGCCATGGTCTCCCCGCCCCGGGGAGTCTCGGAACTGGAATAGCCGCTCTCCACACGCACCACGACCTCGTCGCCGGTGCCGACGAGATATGCGCCGACGTTCACCAGGACGGCCAGGAGAACAGCCGCGGCGCCGAGGGCGAGCACGGCCAGCGGCCCGCAAACCGACACGGTGACGATGGCCACGTTCCGTGACGGCCTCGAATCGCTGTTGCCGCGCATGCGGTCGACAGTAGGCGATGCGGGCATTGTTCGACGATGCCTCGAAGCGTCACCACCGTGACCGGCGAACGCTTCAACGTCCGGTACGTGCCGCCACCGCCTGGCGCACCCACCCTGGCACCAGGACGGCTCACGGCCGGACGGTGGCGCATCGCCACCCGGTGGGGAGGCCCGTATCTTGAGGCTTGTGGATGTCGAGGGTGAGGTGGCGCGGGTTCTGGCGGAGTTGCGGGCGCAGGGCGATCCGGTGCGGGCTGATTATGAGAAGCGCTATCTGAAAAGCGACCTCGTGCATTTCGGTGTGCCTGTCCCGGCGTTGCGCAAGGTGGCGGTGTCGGCGGTGGAGGCCCAGCCCACGCGGGACGAACTGCTCGCTCTCGCCGAGGCTCTCTGGGACGTGACCCGGGACGGACGTCCTGTCCATGAGGCTCGTGTGGCGGCGATAGAGGTGCTCGTCAAGAGGGTCGCCTTGCTGGAGCCGAGTGACCTGGCGGTGGCTGAACGGTTCGTCCGTGGCTCGGCGAGTTGGGTGTATGTCGACATCCTCGCTGAGAAGGTCGCCGGCGCATTGGTCGTCCGGTACCCCGACCTGGGGAGAGTGCTGGATGCCTGGGTCGCCGACCCCTACATGTGGATTCGGCGTACGGCTGTCTTGGCCTTGCTGGCGGGTGTGCGGGCGGGCAACCCCGATCTGAGTAGGGTCGACCGGTTCGGGGACGCCCTGATCGGTGAACGCGAGTTCTTCATCCGCAAGGCCCTCGGGTGGGTGCTGCGGGAGCTGTCCAAGAAGGACCCGGGGTGGGTGACCCGATGGGTCGAGCCTCGTGTCGAGGTCATCTCGGGTGTGACCCTACGGGAAGCCGTCCGGTGGCTTCCTGAGGAAGACGCCGGACGGCTTCGCGCGACTCAGCGCCGGTAGGCCTTCCACACCTT
>NZ_SMKH01000413.1 GCF_004348515.1 Actinomadura sp. KC345
CCCCTACGCCCAGGGCGGATACCCGCCCCAGTACGGCCCGCCGCCCAACCAGCCTCCGCCGCCCGGGGCGCTCCAGCGCGGAGGGCCCCCGCGGCCCGGCCCCTACGACCAGCAGACGCAGGACGCGCAGCGGCGGGCGGACCAGGCACGGGCCGACCAGGCACGGGCGGAGCGGGACAAGAACAAGCCCTACGGCTGGTACCGGGTGCTCGGCTTCATCGTCCTGGTGGCGCTGCTCGGGTTCGCCAACATCGTGCCGCTGCTCGCGCTCCTGGTGACGATCGGCGGCGTGCTCGTCCTCCGGATGGCGGACAAGGCCGCCAAGGGCATGGAGGGCCGCCAGACGCGGCGCGGCCCGCGGGCGGGCGACGCGGTCGCGGCCGCGTTCCGCACGCCCCTGCACCTGCCGGGCGCGGTGATGTCCACGGTCCTGTGGACGTCGCTCAGCCTCATGGCCGGGCTGATCCTGCTCTGCGTGCTGATCTTCGCCAAGTCCGACATGACCGCGTCGAAGGCCATCGCGTACTCCGTCATGGCGGTGATCGGGCTGCTCTGCCTGGCGCCGGGCAGCGGCGCGCCCCGGCGGCAGCTCGCCCGGATCTGGGGAGCGCTGATGCCGCGCGCCGAGGCCGCGCTCGCCGGCGCCCTGATCCTGGGTATCTTCGCGGCGGTGCTGGTCGTCACGTCCCAGGGGCAGCCGCCGGACACGACCCCCCTGGACGGGATGAGCCAGGACCTGGAGAGCCTGCGCGCCGACGTCCGCGAGCTCGTTTCCAGCATTCCGGGCATGTGACCGCTCGCCCGAGCCGGTCCGGCGGTACCGCTCCGGTCGGTAGGGTGGCGACCCATTATGAGCGGCGAATCGAGCCAACAGGAGCACATCGGCCCCTACCGGTTGCTGTCCCGGCTGGGTGAGAGCGGCGCCGTCCAGCGCGCCGCCGGGCCGGACGGGCGCGACGTCGCGGTGCGGCTGCTCCCCGGAGGGGCCGCGCCCGACATCGCCCGGATGCGCGACGTGCGCAGCCCCTACGTGGTGGACGTCCTGGACGGCGACGCCGCCGGGCCGGCCCCCTACGTCGTGTCCCGTTACGTCCCGGGGCGTCCGCTCGCGGAGGCGATCGCGGAGCAGGGCCCGATGCCGCACGACGCCCTGCGCCGCCTCGCGTTCGGGCTGGCCAAGGCCCTCGCCGCCGTCCACGCCGCCGGCCTCGCGCACGGCCGGCTCGGCCCCGGGACGACCCTGATCGTGGACGACGCGCCCGTCGTCGTCGACTTCGGGCTGGCACCCGGCGCCGGAGCGGCCGGCGACGTCCTGGCATGGGCCGCGACCGTGACGTCCGCCGCGGCCGGCACGGTCCCGGCGCCCTCGGGCGCACTGCCCTCGGACGCACTGCCCTCGGACGCACCGCCCGTGGACGCGCTGCCCCTGGACCGCCTGCCCGCCGAGTTGCGCCCGCTGGTCGCCGCCGCCGCGGACCCCGACGCCGCCCGCCGCCCGGCCGCGGCCGAGCTGGCGGAGGCCGCGTCCCGGCTGGACCTGCCGCAGGCCCCCTCTCCGCCCGTCCCGCCGCGCCCCGAGACCCCGCCGGCCGCGCCGACGCCACCGGGCGCCGCCGGGCGCGCACCCGGGACGGCGGCCGGCGCGCACGGATCGAGGGTGGCGCGCGGCTGGGCGAGGCTGCTGGCGGCCATGGTCGTGGTGATCGCGGTCGCCCTGGTGGTGATCGCGCCGGTCGTGGGCCTCGTGCTGACGCTGGGCGCGGTGACGGTGCTGCGCGCGGCCGGCGCGCGGGAGGGGGACCGGGCGCGGGGCCTGGCGCGGGCGTTCGGGCGGACGCTCGCGTCCGTCCCGTACGCGGCGGTGTTCACGGTCGCCGTCCCGCTGGGGCTCGTCGCGGTGTCGGCGGTGGGCGGGGAGATCGACTCGCTCCACGCCGCCGCGTTCGGCGCCGGGGCGGGGGCGGCGGCGCTGTGGACGGCACCGGGCGTCAGCGCGCCGCGGCGGCAGTTGGAGCGGATGTTCCTGTCGGCCGTGCGCGGGCCGCGGCGCATCGCGGCGGCGAGCGCCGTGCTCGGCGGCGCGGCCCTCCTCGCGGTGCTCGGCGCCCTCGCGCTGACCCCGACGTTCTCTCCCATGTACGGGCTCCAGGGATCGGTGGAGGGCACCATGGACCGCCTGCAGACCGCCGTCAACCGGTTCTGAGACGTGAAGTGCGTCACGCCGCTTTCGGGACGCCGCGGACCCGCCGAACCCCGCGGACAGGTGGGTAAGGTCTCACAAGCTGGAATTTGCCAGTATCCTACTGGCTAGTAACATGGTGCGCGCACGGCCTTTCCAGGGACCCGGCTCCGAAGGACGTTCGGGTGTTTGGCAGGCTGTGACTTCGAAGAGCATGTCCGCGTCGACCCGCCATGGGGCGGCGCCCCTCCGCCGCTTACCTCGGCGGCCAACTGAGTGCAGGGAGGTCGGCCACCGGCCATGAACATCGTCGTCCTGGTGAAGCAGGTTCCCGATACGGAGAGCCCGCGCAAGCTGAAGTCCGATGACAGCACGCTCGACCGCGCAGCGGCGGACGGCGTCATCAACGAACTCGATGAGTACGCGATCGAAGAGGCGCTGCGCATCAAGGAGGCCCAGGGCGGCGAGGTGACCGTTCTGACCATGGGCCCCGACAAGGCCACCGACTCGATCCGCAAGTCCCTGGCCATGGGCGCCGACAAGGCCGTCCACCTCGTGGACGACGCCCTCGCCGGCTCGGACGCGCTGCAGACGTCCTACGCCATCCAGCAGGCCCTCGGCCGCACCGGCTTCGACCTGGTGGTGCTCGGCTCGGAGTCCACCGACGCCCGCACGGGCGTCCTGGCCGCGATGCTCGCCGAGCGGCTCGGCGTCGCGCAGGTGTCTCTCGCCAACAAGGTCGAGATCGATGGCACGTCCATCAAGGCGCAGCGCCAGACCGACTACGGCTTCGACCGCGTCGAGGCGAGCCTGCCCGCGGTCGTCAGCGTCGTCGAGAAGATCAACGAGCCGCGCTACCCCTCCTTCAAGGGGATCATGGCGGCCAAGAAGAAGCCGGTGGAGACGCTCGGCCTGGGCGACGCCGGCATCGACGCGTCGCAGGTCGGCCTGGCGAACGCCGCCACCGAGGTGGTCGACTTCGCCGAGGCGCCGCCGCGCGCCAAGGGTGAGATCGTCTCCGACGAGGGCGACGGCGGCGCGAAGATCGCCGAGTTCCTCGCGTCGAAGAAGTTCGTCTGACCGGGGAAGGGGATTAGCGAACAATGGCAGAGATTCTCGTCCTCGTCGACCACGTCGACGGTGAGGTCAAGAAGGTCACGCTCGAACTGCTGACGCTGGCGAACCGGCTCGGCGAGGCGGCGGCGGTATGGGTCGGCCCGGGCTACGAGAACGCCAGGGACCGGCTCGGCGAGTACGGCGCCGGCAAGGTCTACGTGGCCGCCGACGAGGAGCTGACCTCCTACGTCGTCGCCCCGAAGGCCGCGCTGCTGGCGCAGCTGGTGAGCGAAGGGTCCCCGGGCGCGGTGCTGGTCGCCGCGACCGCCGAGGGCAAGGAGATCGCGGGCCGGCTCGCGGTCAAGACCGGCTCCGGTGTCCTCACCGACGTCGTGGACGTCACCGACGGCCTCGTCGCCGAGCACTCCATCTTCGGCGGCGGGATCATCACGCACGCCAAGGTGAGGACCGGCACGCCGATCATCGCCGTCCGGCCGAACTCGGTGGCCCCCGAGGCGTCCGCGGCCTCCCCGGCCGAGGAGCAGGTGTCGGTCACGCTGTCGGACGCCGACAAGGGCGCCAGGATCGTGGAGAAGGTCGTCCAGGAGAAGGGCGAGCGCCCCGACCTGACCGAGGCCGCGATCGTCGTGTCCGGCGGCCGCGGCGTCGGCGGCGCCGACAACTTCTCGATCATCGAGGGCCTGGCCGACTCGCTCGGCGCGGCCGTCGGCGCGTCCCGCGCCGCGACCGACGCCGGCTGGTACCCGCACTCGTTCCAGGTCGGCCAGACCGGCAAGACCGTGTCGCCCCAGCTGTACATCGCGGTCGGCATCTCCGGTGCCATCCAGCACCGGGCCGGCATGCAGACCTCGAAGACCATCGTCGCCATCAACAAGGACCCCGAGGCGCCGATCTTCGAGCTCGTCGACTACGGCGTCGTGGGCGACCTGTTCCAGGTCGCGCCGCAGCTCACCGAGGAGATCACCAAGCGCAAGTGACCTCCGGCCAAGGCCCCGGCGACCGCGTCGCCGGGGCCTTCGCGTGCCGGGGGGTCAGGCCGCGACGGGCTGGGGACGGGTGTCGTCCGGGTCGGCCCGTACGGGAACGTCGGCGGCGGCGACGTCCACGCTCGTGCGAAGCGGGACGAAGCGGGCGCCGGCGGCGATGAGCAGCGCCAGGACGACGACCGTGCCCACGCCCACGCGCAGGGACGTGGCCTCCGCCAGGAACCCGACCACGACCGGGCCGAGGAGGAGACCGCCGTAGCCCATCGCGCCGACCTGCGCGACGGCCGCGGCCGGACGGTCCGGGTCGGCGGTGCCGGCCAGCGAGATCGTCGTCGGGACGACCGTGCAGACCACCAGCCCGGTGACGAAGAACCCGGCGATCGCGACGCCGGGCCCGGGAGCCAGGACGACGACGGTCATGCCGAGCGCGGTGCCGAGCCCGGCACCGGTCAGCAGCCGGCGCGTGCCGACGCGCATCCGGATCCGGTCGCCGACGAGCCGCCCGAGCAGCATCGCCAGCTCGAACACCGGGTAGCCGGCGGCCGCGACCGCCTCGCCGGCGCCCATCTCCTCGTGCAGGAGCAGGCCGCTCCAGTCGGCGATCGTCCCCTCGGTCATGAACGCGATGAACCCGAGGACGCCGATCAGGTACACGGCGGCGGGCATGCGGCGCGCCCCGCGACCCGTCCCGGCCGCGGTGGCGGCCGGGCGGGGCGGGTCGGGCAGGTAGGTGCGGCCGAGCGCGAGGCCGGCGGGCAGCGACAGCAGCGCGGCGGCCAGCACGGTCGTGGTGAAGCCCAGCCCCGCCGCGGCCGTGACGACGCCGAACACGCCGCCGCTCATGGCGCCGGCGCACCAGCCCGCGTGCATGCCGCTCATCACCGACCGGCGGTACGCACGCTCGACGACGCTGCCCTGCGCGTTCATCGCGATGTCGGTGATCCCGAACGTCATCCCGAACAGCACCACGGTGCCGAGCAGCGCGCCGTAGCCCGGGGCGAGCGCCACGGCCGCGAAGGACAGCGAGGTCAGCGGCAGCGCGATCCGCAGGACGGCGCGGCTCCCGGCCCGCGCCATCACCCCGCGCAGCGCCTGCATGGTCACGACCGCGCCGAGCCCCCAGACGAGGACGACGATGCCGATCTCGCCCTCGCTCGCCCCGAACTTCGCGGCCAGCGCGGGCATGCGCGCCACCCAGACTCCGGTCAGCAGGCCCGCCAGCGCGAAGGTCAGGAACGTCCCCCAACGGGCGCGGAACAGCATGGTTCACCTCTTTCTCGGCTCGGCGGGCCACGGCCCGGGGTGTCGTGCGACGGTGATGGTGTGCGGCGGTGCCGCACGTTGGAC
>NZ_SMKH01000414.1 GCF_004348515.1 Actinomadura sp. KC345
GCCCACCCCCCGGCGACACGCCGCCGGGCGGGGCGACCGCGCCGCTGCCGCGTGCGCTGCCGCGCCCGAAGAAGGGCAGGCCGCGGCTGAAGCCGCTGCGGGAGCGCAACCCGATCCCCGTGTCGATCATCGGGCTCGTGGTGCTGCTGGTGCTCGGCATGCTGGCCTTCCGCGCCGACGACCTGCCGGTCATCGGCGGCGGCACGAGCTACGACGCCTACTTCTCCGAGGCCGCCGGGCTGAAGCCGGACCAGGAGGTCCGCGTCGCCGGGGTGAAGGTCGGCAAGGTGACGGGCGTCGAGCTGGAGGGCGACAAGGTGAAGGTCACCTTCCGGGTCCGCGACACCTGGGTCGGGAACTCCACCCGCGCCTCCATCATGATCAAAACGCTGCTGGGGTCGAAGTACCTCCAGATCGACCCGCTCGGCTCGCGCGAGCAGGACCCGGACCAGCCGATCCCGCTGGAGCGGACCGTCTCCCCCTACGACGTGACGACCGCGTTCCAGGACCTCGGCCGGACGTTCGAGCAGCTCGACACCGCCACGCTGGCCGCGAGCCTGGAGTCGATCTCCACCACGTTCGAGGACACCCCGCCGAGCGTGCGCGTCGCGCTCCAGGGCCTGTCGTCGCTGTCGAACACGATCGCGTCGCGGGACGCCGAGCTGGCGCGGCTCCTCGCGGGGACCAAGCAGCTCTCCGGGACGATCGCGGCGCAGAACAGCCAGTTCGAGTCCCTCTTCGAGGACGGCAACCTGCTGTTCGCCGAGCTCCGCCGCCGCCGCGACGCGATCCACGCGATGCTCGTCGGCACGCGGCGCCTCGCGGACGAGCTGGTCGGCCTCGTCAACGACAACCGGCGCACCCTCGGGCCGACGCTCGCCTCCCTCGACAGGGTCACCGACACCCTCGAACGCAACCAGAAGAACCTCGACCGGGTCCTGGAGACCGCCGTCCCGTACCTGCGGGTCGTCGGCAACGCGACCGGCAACGGCCGCTGGGTGGACGGCTACCTGTGCGGCACGGTCCCCAAGAACTACCTGGAGAACGGCAACTGGACGCCGCCCGCCAAGGGCTGCGAACCGCCGCACCTGACGGGAGGCCGGTGACATGGCGTCGTCCCCCACACGCAGCCTGAAGCTGCCCCGCCTCCCGTCGCCGACGCGGGACCGGCAGATCCTCGTCCTGGAAGCGATCGTCGTGATCTTCCTGACCCTGGTCGGGATCGCGCTGATCCCGGTGCTGAGCGACGGCCCCGGACGCCGGATCACCGCCTACTTCGCCACCGCCATCGGCGTCTACCCCGGCTCCGACATCCGCGTCCTCGGCGTCAAGGTCGGCTCGATCGACACCATCGAGCCGCTCGGCACCCGGGTCAAGGTCGACATGACGGTCGACGGCGACGTGGACGTCCCCGCCGGCGCCCGCGCCGTCGTCATCGCCCCGAACCTCGTCTCCGACCGCTACATCCAGCTCGACCCCGCCTACAGCGGCGGACCGAAGATGGCCGAGGGCGCCGCGATCGACGTGAGCCGGACGGCGACGCCGCTCGAACTCGACCAGCTCTACGAGGCCGTCCGGAAGTTCTCGAACGACCTGGGGACGCAGGGGCTGAACGCGCAGGGCGCGCTGTCGGACGTCATCAGCGTCGGCGCCGCCAACCTCGGCGGCAACGGCAAGCTGCTCAACACCACGATCGCCGACCTCGGCAAGGCGTCCCAGACGCTCGCCGACTCCAGCGGCGACCTGTACGCGACCGTGTCCAACCTCAACAGGTTCAGCACGATGCTCCGCGACAACGAGGAGCAGATCCGGTTGGTCGAGAACCAGTTCGCCGAGGTCAGCGGCTTCCTGGCCGCCGACCGGCAGGAACTCGGGGCCGCCCTGGCGAGCCTGGCGCGGGCGCTCGGCGAGGTGAAGCAGTTCATCGCCGACAACCGCGAGGGGCTCAAGAAGAACGTCGACAAGCTCGCCGGCATCACGCAGGTCCTGGTCGACCAGCGCGCGTCGCTCGCCGAGATCATCGACACGACGCCGCTGGTGGCGCAGAACGCGCTGAACGCCTACGACCCGAAGACCCGCTCGCTGATGAGCCGCGGCAACCTGCTGGAGATCACCAAGGCGTTCGGCAGCACCAGCCAGCCGGGCGTCGATCCCCAGGCCGCCGACACCCGGTCGGTCTGCGCGGCGGCGGCCTCCGCCACGGAGACGCTGCGCGAGCAGTGCGAGCGGCTGCGGACCTCGGGGCTCACCGCGGTTCCGCCGTCCGGGACGTCCGGTGTCCCCGCGCTGCCGCTGCCGCCCGCGGGCCGCATCTACTCCGGCACCGGCGACGAGGGAGGCCGCTGATGCGCGTGCCCACGAAGGTGATGGCGGTGTGCGTGGCCGCCGCGGTGCTGGCCGGCGGCTGCTCGACGCAGCTCGAGGACATCCCGCTGCCCGGCGGCGCCGACCTCGGCGACAACCCCTACGAGGTGAAGGTGCAGTTCGAGGACGCGCTGAACCTCGTCCCGCAGGCCGCCGTCCGGGTCAACGACGTCCCGGTCGGCCGCGTGAAGGGGGTGTCGCTGCCGGAGGGGGCGTGGGACGCCGAGGTCACGCTGATCGTGAACGGCGACGTCCGCCTACCGGCGAACGCGACCGCGAACCTGGAGCAGTCGAGCCTGCTGGGGGAGAAGTACGTCGAGCTGGCCGCCCCGGCCACCCCGTCCGCGCAGCCGCTGGCCGACGGCGCGACGATCCCGCTGGCCCGCACCTCGCGCAACGCGGACGTCGAGGAGGTCTTCGGGGCGCTGTCGCTGCTGCTGTCGGGCGGCGGGCTCCCGCAGATCCGGACGATCAACCGGGAGCTCAACCAGGCGCTCGGCGGGCGGGAGGAGACGGTCCGGTCCGCGCTGCGCAACCTCAGCCGGCTGACCGGGACCCTCAACCAGAACCGCAAGTCGATCACCGACGCGCTCGACGGGCTCAACCGGCTGTCGTCCACGGTGCGGTCCCGCGAGGGCCAGGTCGCGACGGTGCTCGACGACCTGTCGCCGGGCCTGAAGGTCCTGGAGGAGCAGCGCGGGCAGCTCGTGCAGATGCTCCGCGAGCTGGAGAAGCTCTCGGACACCGCCGTCAAGGTGATCAACGAGAGCAAGGACGACACGGTCGCGAACCTGCGCTCGCTCGCCGTCATCCTCGACAAGCTCGCCGACTCCGGACGCGACCTGCCGAAGTCGCTCGAAGTGCTGCTGACCTTCCCGTTCACCGACGAGGCGCTCAAGGCCGTCAAGGGCGACTACCTGAACGGCTACCTGACCGTCGTCGCCGCCGAGGGCTTCAACTGCGTCGCCCCGCCGGTTGAGGAGGAAGGACCGTTCGACTACATCGACGACGAGGAGGAGGCGCAGCGGCGCGCGATGGCAGCGCAGGCCGAGGAGCCTCCCCCGGGCCCGCGGCCCGAGCCGTGCCCCGATCCGACGCGCACGGGCCAGGGCGCCGACGCGCCCACGTCCACCGCCCCGACGCCGCAGCAGGGCGGACCGCAGGTTCCGTCCGGCGAGCCCGGCTCCGGCGTCCCTGGAAGCGGTGTCCCCGTCATCCCCGGCGAGGACCCGCTTCTGCCGCTGCCGACGCTCGGGGAGGGCGACTGACATGCTGACCGTGGGCATCCGCATCAAGATCGTCACCTTCATCGTGATCGCGCTGACCGTGATCGCCTACGTCGGCATCAGCTACGCCGACCTCGGGCGCTACGTCGGGATGCGCGGTTACTACACCGTCGAGCTCGACCTCCCGACCACCGGCGGGCTCTTCGAGGGGTCGGCGGTCTCCTACCGCGGCGTCACCGTCGGCGAGGTCGGCAAGCTCGATCTGTCGGACGACGGCGTCATCGCCGAACTGCACATCGAGAACTCCGCCCCGGAGATTCCCGCGAGCCTGCAAGCGGTCGTCGCCAACCGTTCCGCCGTGGGTGAGCAGTACGTCGACCTGCGGCCTCGAACAGGCTCCGGGCCCTACCTCGCGCAGGGCGCCACGATCCCGCGCAGCGCTGCCACCACACCGGCGCCGGTGAACGAGACGCTCAAGAGCGTCAACGACCTGACCGCGTCGCTTCCGCTCAACGACCTCGAGATCCTGATCGACGAGCTGGGCCTGGCGTTCGCCGGGCAGGGGCCGCACCTCCAGCAGCTCCTCGACACCAGCTCCCGGTTCGTGGCGGCGTCCGACGCCGCGTTCCCCGAGACCCGCGCGCTGATCCACAACGGCGAGGAGGTGCTGCGCACCCAGAACGAGCTGTCGGGCGCGTTCAAGTCGTTCTCGTACAACACGCGGCTGCTGGCCCGGCAGCTCCGTGACTCCGACGCCGACCTGCGCGACATCATCGCGTCCGGTCCGGGGGCGGCGGCCGAGATGTCCGGCCTGCTGCGCGACCTGGACCCGAAGCTGAGCGTGCTGCTGGCCAACCTCCTCACCATGGCGCGCGTGGGCGAACCGCGGCAGGCGGCCATCGAGGAACTACTGGTCCGGTTCCCGCAGATCGCCGGGATGGTGACCACCCTCGTGTCCGGGAACAAGCTGCGGGTCGGCTTCGTGACCACGTTCTTCAACCCCCAGCCCTGCACGCGCGGCTACGGCGGGACCGAGTACCGCAACGGGGAGACCGAACTGTCGTCCGCGCCGTTCAACACCGGCGCCCGCTGCACCGAACCGCCGAGCTCCGGGATCAACGTGCGCGGCACGGCGAACGCGCCGCGCAAGGGGGTTCCCGCGCCGGCCAGGCCCGGAACCACGAGCAGAACCGATATCGCCGACATCCTCAGCACGTTCGGGCTGTCCGCCACGGCCGGGCAACCGGCCGTGCCCGCCGACCTGCGCGGCCTCCTCGGACTGGGCGGCACACCGTGATCGGCGCTGCGGCGGCGCGCCGCACGGCCATCCGGGCGATCCCCCTGATCCGCCCGGTCGGATTCGTGCTCATCGCCGCGGCCACGGTGTTCCTGTGCTCGTCCCTCTGGTCGCTCTACCAGGCCGACCGGGGCGCCGACAACGAGTACGCCGCCGCGCGGGACGATCTCACCCGGGCGGCCGTCCAGCACATCACGCTGCTCAACACCATCGATCCCAAGCGGGCCGACATCGACCTCGCGCACTGGCAGCGGGTCGCCACGGGGCCGTTCCATGAGGCCCTCAAGGCCGACATGCCCACCGCGCGTGCGAAGTTCGCCAAGCAGACCGCGCCCTCCCACGGCAAGGTCACCGCGCTCGCCGTCACCGAGTTCGACGACCCCGCGGGCAAGGCGACCGTCGTCGCGTCCGTCCGGATCTTCACCGAGGCCACCGGGGACGACGGCCGGCGCACCGAGCAGCGCAAGCGCTACGAGGTCGGGATGCAACGGGTCGCCGGCGGATGGAAGGTCAGCTCGCTCAAGCCGCTGGCGCCCGGGGGCCCGCCTGCCGGGGGGAGCGGGCCGTGAGCGTCACCGAACAGGAACCGCGGACACGGCGGGAGCGCCCGGCGCGCCGCGTCCGGATCCCGCGCAAGAGACCCGCCCCGCCGCCGCTCGTTCCAGCACTCAAGCGGGCGGCGGGGCTGGGG
>NZ_SMKH01000415.1 GCF_004348515.1 Actinomadura sp. KC345
GGGCGGGGCGGCGCGTGGTTCGGGGTTCATGGGTGAAAGGCCCTTCCTATTGGATTCACGTAAAGTGTGGCGCGGCGGCGGGTGGTGTATTCGGCGGCCGGAATAGGATCGCCGCGTGCATTGGTGGAGCCAGCAGGCCTGTGACGCGGCCGCGGAGGCACAGGCCGCCGACCCGTCTCCGCAGAATCTCATGGCGGCCGCCCAGGTGCAGGCGATGGTCTCGATGGCGGAGGCACTGCACCGTATCGCCGCGGCCCTGGAAGAACGGCGCGACGCCGAAAGCCCGCCGCCTTTTCCCGTCCGGTCGACATAGATCAGAACGAGGCCGGTCAGCCGAATACCGGTGCGCCCCACGCGGGGGGGCGCACCGGTATTTCACGGGGTTTCAGGCATCGCTGAAGGACTTGCGTTCCGTCCTGCCGTTGGTGCTCGCGGCGAGGCGCGAGGTCTTGGCGACGGACGGACGCGGCGGGGTGGTCTCCATGGGGTAGTCGTTGTCGGGTACCGGGGAGGCCGGCCGCTCCTCCGGCGCGGCGGGGCGGGGCTCGTCGCGCGGGCGGTCCCGCAGCCGCCTCGCGGCCTGCCGGAGGGCCCGCTCGCCGACCAGCCTGGTCAGTTCGAGGCCCCAGCAGTCCAGCTTGTCGGCGTCGGTGAGGTCGTCGCGGTGGCTGAGCTCGGCGGCCAGCCCGCCGAGCCGCTGCGCCTCCGCCAGGTCGAACTCGCGCATGAGGTGGCAGCACAGTTCGGCGAGGGCCGCGTGGTCGCGCTCGAACGAGAGCCCGGACAGGTCGTTGTGCGACAGCCTGCTGAGCGCGCGTTTGCGCTCCAGCTCGCCGTCGGCGATGCGGAGGATTCCGTTGAGGAGGGCGATGGGACCGGTACCGCTGGCCCTGCTCTGGGCGGGCTGGAACGACATGCGCAGGACGGCCGCCGAGCCGATCCCGGCGGCGATCACCCGGATCACCGTGAGGCTCGCCTGGGGAGTGGTGTCGGGCAGGCCGAACGTCCAGCCGGCGGCGGTCACCGCGATCAGCGCGACGGTCGCCGCGCTGGCGTTGACGAAGACGAACAGCAGCCCGCCCGGCGACAGGAGGGCGGCGACCGGCTTGTCGCGGTAGCGCGCGACGAGTTCGGCGAGCCCGATCGCGCCGCCGATCACGGCGGCGAGGAACATCTCGATGGTCATGGCCTTCCTCTACGCGCTGCGGGCGGTCAGCCGGCCGAACGGGGACTCCTCGGACCTGCCGCGGCGCGACACCAGGGGCGCGGCCCGCTCGGGGCGCTGCCGGGCCGCGAGCTCGGTCCTCTCGACCTCCAGGAAGACCAGCAGCCATTCCGCGGGGCCCGCGGCGAGTCCGGTATGGGTGCGCATCGCCTGTTCGCGTGCGCCGAGAAAGGCCAGCAGCCATCGGGCGGGCCCGGACGCGCCGGCGGCTCGAATTCGTGAATACATGGGGGAGACCATTTCGCAGCCCACCCCGGAAGTCGACCTCCGCCGCGTCAAGTTTTCGCGGCGACCCCCTTTCGCGGGGCCGTCACCGTTACGCCGGAAACGCCCCACCCATGACCCGCTGATCTTCTCACCAATGGTCGGGCGGCCGAAACCATTGAACCGGACCCGGGAATTCCTTTACAAAGAATTCCGCTTGGCGCCGGAGGTGGAGATCATAATTCAGACGCGGTCGGGCGCCGCGCCGCACGACACCGCCGGCCCCGGCGCGTCGGCACGCCACGTCTGACGTCCCCCGGCGGCGCACACGCTCGGGGACGCCGGGTCCGGACCAGGAGGCGGTGGGCTGCTCGGCGCCTCCACGGCGGCGTCATCCGCCGGCCGGGCGCTGAAGGCCCAGATGGTCAGTGCGCAGAGCGCGAGGGCCGCGCCGAGGACGGTGGGCCCGGCCCAGCCGGCGGCGTCGAACACGGCCGTGGTCGCCGCCGCCCCCAGGGCGGAACCGAGGGAGTAGAAGACCATATAGGCGCCGATGGTGGTGCTGGTGCGGCCGGGGTAGGCGGCGGTGAGCGTGTGCTGGTTGCTCACGTGCACGGCTTGGACGGCGAAGTCGAGCACGATCACGCCGAGGACCAGCAGCGGCAGCGACCACGTGAGCTGCCCGATCGCGGCCCAGGAGGCGAGAAGGAGCGCGAGTGCGAGGCCGGTGACCCGGCGCGCGTGGCCCGCGTCGCCCCAGCGTCCGGCCCTGGCCGCGCCGAGGGCTCCGGCGAGCCCGGCGACACCGAAGAGCCCGATCTGCGTCTCGCTGAGGTGCCATGGCGCATCGGCCAGCGGCAGGACCATGCCGCTCCACAGCGTGCCGAACGAGGCGAACAGGAAGAACGTGATCAGCCCACGGCCGAGGAACACGGGCCGGCCGAACAGCCCGCCGAAGGACCGGAGAACCTGCCCGTACCGCGCCGCCGTGTCCGGGCGGGCATCCGCGGGCAGCAGGGCCAGGGTGAGCAGTGCGAGGACCGCGGCGGCGATCGCCAGGGCCAGGTAGACGCTCCGCCAGCCCCACACGTCGGCGAGGACTCCCGCGATGACGCGCGCGCCGAGGATGCCGATCACCACGCCCGAGGTCACGATGCCGAGGTTGCGCCCGCGCTCGGCGGACGGGGAGATCGTCGCCGTGTACGCCACGGTGGTCTGCACCGCCACCGCGAACACGCCCGCCACGGCCAGTCCGGAGAACGCCGCCCAGGCGACCGGGGCGGCCGCGGTGACCGTCATCCCCGCGGCCACCAGGCCGAGGTGCGCGGCGATCAGGCGCCTGCGGTCGAGCATGTCGCCCAGCGGCACCAGCAGCACCAGACCCGCCAGATAGCCGAGCTGGCCGACGGCCACGAACCAGCCGAGCGAGTCGACCGGGACGCCCAGGTCGCGTCCCATCGGACCCAGGACGGGCTGCCCGGCGTAGACGCTCGCCACCGCGACCCCGCACACCGCGGCCAGGAGCAGCCTCGTCCTCCAGTTCACCGGCACACCTCCATTTGGTTGCATTTTGCAACTGATCGGAGCGTAGGGCAGAATGGTTGCAATACGCAACTCTTCGGAGGTCGACGGTGCGCGACGACACCGACGGACAGGGCCTCGCGTGGACGGACCCGAGCTGCCCGGTCGCCCGCACGGTCGATCTGGTCGGCGACCGGTGGAGCCTGCTCATCATTCGTGACGCGATGGACGGCGCTCGCTCGTTCACCGACTTCCAGCGGCGGACCGGCATCGCCCGCAACATCCTCACCGAGCGGCTCCGCAAGCTCACCGCCCACGGCCTGATCGCCCAGGTCGACGCCCCTTCGGGCAGGCGCAGGCTGTACGTGCTCACCGAGGCGGGCAAGGAACTGTTCCCCGTGATCGTCACGTTGCGGCAGTGGGGCGAACGCCACGCCTTCGAGGCGGGCGAGACGCACTCGGTCCTGGTCGACGGCGACGGCGCCCGCGTACCCGACCTCCTGCCAGTGGCGGCGGACGGATCGCCACTGACAAGCGACACGACCTCGGTGCGGCGGGCCACCTGATCCCGGTGCGCGGAAACGGTGGCGACGCCTCGCGACGAGGCGCCACCACCGTTTCCCGGGGGGGGTGGGCCCGAGTCAGCCGGTCGGGCAGGTTCCCGCGTATTTGGCTATGTCGTCGTTCGGTTCCGGAGCCGGGCATAGGAATTGTTCGTAGCGGGCATCGTCGTCGACGAACCGCTTCATCCACGCGATTGCGTACTTCGCGATCGTGGTGTGCGGCGAGTTGAACGTCATGTGCCCGGCGTTGTTGAGTTCCAGATACGCCTTTTCGGGGGCGGCGGTGAGGTTGTTGAAATACGACTCGGCCATCGCGCCGGCCGGGGCGATGAAGTCGTTGTCCGCCGCCATGACCATCGTCGGCACCCGGACGCCCGCCCAGTCGTAGTCGGTGTTCCAGGGCGCGAGCGGGATCGCCGCCTGCAGCGCGGGACGGTCGTCGGCGGCCTCCAGCGTCCCGCCGCCGCCCATGGAGTGGCCCATGACGGCGAGGCGGGCGGAGTCGATGCGGTCGCTGACCTTGCTCTCGCCGGTCAGGTAGTCGAGCGCGGCGAGGAGCTGCTGACCGCGGGCGGCGGGCACGTCGAGGAGGCTGGTGGTCTCCAGGGTCATGACCACGAAGCCCTGGGACGCGAGGCGCGGGCCGTACCAACTGATCCACGCCTCCGGGGAGACGAATCCCGGCGAGACGGCGATGGCGCCGAACGTGCCCTCGCTCAGGTCGGTCGGCGCGTAGATCGTGCCCTGGTTGAACCCTTCTCCGCTGCCCGCCGGAACGTCGATCCGCTCGATGTCGAACGGGCCCGTTTCCGCCGTGATGCTCTCCTCGGTCGGCGCGGGGCCGCGTTCATGAGGATTGGCGGCGGGTTGAACGGCTTGATGAATGGCTGCGGGACGTTCGGGCGCGGCGTGGGCCGCCGGCGCGAGGGCGGAACCCGCGGCCAGCACGGCGGCCACGGGAAGCGCTCGGAACGCGTGCGCCAGATGCTTGTTCATCGGGGGACGTACCCTTCGCTAGCCGAACCGCGAGGGGTGGGGCATTCGCGGCTGCAAGGATTATGGGACGCCAGGCCGGCCCTTGCCGCTTAGGTGCCGACGCCTTTTCGCCGCGCGCCTTATAGGGAACTAACAAACCGCCCCCGGTACGGGACGGAGGGGCCACTCCCCCCGAAGTGGCCCCTCTCCCCCCGTTCCGCCGTGTCGGCCCCGGCGCGGTGCACAGGACCGGCCGCTCCCCCCGAAGCGGCTCGCGCCGGCCGTTCAGCGGATGCGTTGAACGTAGCGAGCCCGGCCCCGCCGCATCGAGGCTTCAACCGTCCGCGTCGACGAGCGGACCACAGCATGCGACGAACGGAACACGCTCCGCAGTCAGGCATGGCATGAAATCTTCCTCCGAGGTACAAGAAATGAACCCTGGTGTCCGGGGGGAAGAGCGCCGCTCCCGCCGGACGTGCTCAGCCGTCCCACACGGGCAGCTGGACGGCCGACGGGCGGGCCGCGTCGCGGAAGACCTCGAAGCGGACGCGGCGGGACGCGACGGCCCGCCCGGCGGGTTCGCCGGTGCCGTGGTTGCGGGCGAACCGGGGGAACGCGCCGCCCGCGAGCATGACGCGCAGCCGGTGCCCCCGCAGGAACCGGTACCCGGTCGGATGCATCTCGATCTCCGCACGGACGACGCCGTCCGCGCCCGCCTGGTCGGGGGTCAGGCGGAGGATCCCGTCCGTGACGTTCCGTGAGACGCCGTCACGGTCGACGTCGCACAGCCGGACGAACAGGTCGCCGTGGCCCGTACTGGTACGGACGTGGATCGTCGCCGAAACCGGCCCGATCAGATCGAGGTCGCGCTCCAGCGGCGCGCCGCTGAGAACGACCACGTCGTGGCGCCGCTCGACCGGGGTGTTGTCGCGCTGCCGCCCCTTGCCGGGCGCCAGCAGCGGACCGCCGACCGCCGGAGTGGGATCGAGCGGGTCGTACGTGAACGTCACAGGTCCACTCATGCCATCGGCCGAATCCCCATC
>NZ_SMKH01000416.1 GCF_004348515.1 Actinomadura sp. KC345
ACCCCACCCCACGCCAATGCCCCACCGCGAAGGGCACATCAGACCAGGTCCACGAATAGTTCGTGGCTGGTGTTCTTGCCGGCGACGAGGCCGTCCGCTTCGTCGGCCGCCGGATCAGGCGCAGATCCGCTCTTGCTCCTCCTGTCCCGTTCCCGTAACCGAGCAGGTAGTGACCCTCCATGGCCGAGATGTCGCGGTTGAGGTCGGCAGAAAAGGGCCCGTAGTGGGCCCGCTCGAAGTGATAACCGAGGTCGAGCCCTGCTACCTGGAGGAGATAGGCCACCTTGTGGGTCTCCAGGAGGGAGGTGTTGGCATCGACGGCGAGCCTGCCTCGAAAGCGGTCATCGCGTAGCGGCGCAGCCCGGCGAGCAGGCGGGCCCGGCCCCTGGTCAGTCTGGCCGTTGGGGGCTCACCGGCATGTCCTCGGGGGCTGGAGTACCAGGGGCGTACAGCCGGACCTCGGCGTCCAGTCCGCCGAGCTTCTCGATGATCAGACGACGAACCTGCGGCCATTCGAGCCCGCCGTAGCCGCAGCCCAGAGGCGGAACGGCCACACTCGTGATCCTCAGTTCGACGAGGGCCCGCGCCAGGTCGTCCAGGCCGGTGCGAACGTCCTCCAGTCGGGAGGGCTGACGCCAGTGGCGTTTGGTGGGGAAGTTCAGGATCCACCGGTCCCCGTCGATGGACGTGGCGAAGATCCTTCCGGGAC
Source organism: Actinomadura sp. KC345 (assembly GCF_004348515.1). GTDB lineage: Bacteria > Actinomycetota > Actinomycetes > Streptosporangiales > Streptosporangiaceae > Spirillospora. The sequence goes on from NZ_SMKH01000416.1 coordinate 710, forward strand.
GCACCCGCCCCTCGGCGCAGGCCCGCGCGTAGGCGCTGAAGTTGTCGGGATAAGCGCGCTTGAACTGGAGAGCGATGCCCTTGCCCATGACACCGACTGTGTTGACGGTGTTCACGAGCGCCTGCGCGTCATCGCGCAGCAGATTCCCGGTTCGCTCAACGATCATCCAGCTCCCCTCCTCCTCAACTCTGTCCCTGACATGGGCCGTCGTCCGCCGTGTTCCCCCAGTACCTGGCCTTCATGATCTCCAGTCGACGTGGTCGGCCGGCTTCTAGGCGTCGGAGGTGAACTTCGCTGTATCGAGAACCGCGTTCCGGTCCGTCGCGACCCAGTACAGACCCGCGCCCACCACCTTGGAGAGCCGGGTGACCAGGTAGATCAGATGCGTCTGGTCGCGGTCGTACCGCTCCACCTTCCCGCCGAGGATGCTGCGGAGCATGGGCGACCGTGCAGCGAAGTAGAAGGGGGCGTAGTCGGCGACGGCTCCTCCGGGCGGTACCGGTACCGGGCGCTTCCCCCTGCGTTCCTTGATACTCGGCTGACCGCACTCGCGAACGCCGGGACGGCGCCCCTTGTCGGACCGAAGCCCTCGTACGCGCGACCTCCGCGAGATTGTCCAGATGTGTGAAATGCAGGAGCCATGGATCGTCCCAGGGACGATTCCAGAGATCCGCGGTGTCAGCCATGAGGTGGTCATCGTAACGACGTCCACCGACATGGTCTCCGATATGCCTGCCCGGCAGTCGGGAAGCAGGGTGCGATCATCAGCGATTCCGGGCTTGCCAGACGGCTGCGCCCGACATGACGATGTTCCTCCATAGCGTCCTAGGAGCGCCGAATGGACATCGATGCCCTATGGGCCGCGGCCGAAGGCTGGGATTGGCTGCAAGACCACGATCACCTGCAAGTGGCCGGCTGCTGGACATTTGTTCGCGACAGGACGCCCGCCCAGGCCATCGCGGCCTTCGGCATGGATCCTGCTACCGCTCGCATGCTGACTCTCGATGATGGTGTTAACGCCTTTTCCGGCCGTGTGGACCAGGAGGGGAACATCTTGCCCTGGGCGCGATTCGGTGCCTTCGGCGAGTGGACGTTCGCCTTGGAGTCCGCAAGCTACCTGGGGCACAAGAGGGACGGGGTGGGCAGGTCACTGTTCATCGGCACTCAGGCGGCAATTGTCTGGTGGTCGCCGGAAGACTGCGAGGTGGGGTTCAGCGAGGACGGCCGAGGTGTCGTGGCGTTCGAACCCTGCATGGAGTGGAGCCTGGTCGGCACCGACCCCGACCGCTTCGCGCCTCAGATGCGCGAACTGGGCATCCTGCCCTGCCCCGACGACTGGCACATTGCCGACCGCCCTTCCAGGGTCGTCCACATGCTGGCCTTCCTCACCGCCATCGCCGATATCCGCCTTCCTGGAGACGTCGCACTCGGCCCCCTGCTCACCTGCGGTGTCCCGGCGCCGCCATGAGCTGGGCCCCGAACCGTCGGAGGGCCTTGGGCTACTCACCGCCCAGGTGAGAGCCAGACCAACTCCGAGAGCATTCGCCGCGACGCGCTCTGCGGCGTGAGCCACCGCCCGAACCCCTGGCCGCTGGGTGGAATGGTGGCGGCCGACCCGTCCGGCAGCGCGACCCCGTACGCCACAACCTCCTCCACCACCGCGTCGTCCTCGCCGACGTCCTCCCTGACGAGGGCGAACAGCCTGGGCACAGCACCCCCGGCAAGCGCCACGACCCGCTCGGCCTCGGCCGCGTGGTAGACAGTCAGTTGTTCGGACTCGTGGACGTCATCCATCCGGGTGCTCCCTTCCGAGCGACCGGGCCGGGACGGACGTAGCCGCCAAGCACTGATCCGTCCCGGCTCTTCTCATTTCTTGAGACTCACTGCATCCATCCGGACACTGTCGGTATAGTCGCACCACGCACAGCACAGGGCAAGTTGCTTTGAGTAATTCGCTCCAGCCCTCCGGAGCGATCATGGAAGGCTGAAAGATGGCGGCTACATCCAGGCCGGGGACGCTGCGTTCGCAGTGGCTGGGACAGCAACTCCGCGAACTCCGCGACAGCAAAGGGATCCTCCTCAAGGAGGCTGCCGAGTACTTACAGCGTGACACCGCGACGCTCAGCCGCTACGAGACAGGGTTCTATCCGATCCGGCGCCCCGACCTGCTCGCGCTCCTCGATCTGTACGGCGTTTCAAACCCGGAACTGCGCGAAAAGCTCCTCAACCTCAGCAGGGACGTCTGGCAGAAGGGCTGGTGGGACGGCTACGCGGACGACGTCGCAGGCTCCCTGATCGACTACGTCTGGCTGGAGTCCCGCGCCACCCACATCCGTTCGTACGCGGCGATCGTCCTGCCTGGTCTCCTTCAGACTCCTGCCTACGCCGATCATGTGATTCAGGCGGACGAGCACGAGGCCACGGGTGAGCAGATCAAGCGCTGGCACGAACTTCGCATGACACGCCAACGCGTCCTCCGCAAGCCCGACCCCCCGCGTGTGAGCGCGATCCTGGACGAAGCCGTGCTTCATCGCAGGGTTGGAGCGCCGCAGGTCACCCGCGATCAGCTTCGACACCTGATCAAGCTCTCCGAGCTGCCAACAGTGGAGATCCGAGTGCTCCCGCTGGGCGCCGGGAAGCTGGCGAGCGTCTACGGAAGCTTCGAGATCTTCCAGATGCCGGCGCCCTTTCCCGAGGTCGCCTACACCGAGACGCTGGCCGGTGCGATCTACACTGAGGCACCCGACATTTCGCGATTCGTCCATGCCTACGATGGTCATCTGGCCATGGCTCTCGGGCCGGCCGAATCCGCAGAGATGATCGCGGCAATCGCGGAGGAGAAGCCTTGAGCACGACCGAACCACGCGACATCCTCACCCCCGAGGAACGCGCACACATCGATTGGCGCATCAGCAGCTACAGCCCCAACGGCGGCGGCAACTGCGTGGAGGCGGGCCCCCTCAAGGACGGCACCGACCGCGTAGCCGTCCGCCACAGCCACCGCCCCGACGCCGAAGTAATCCTCTACACCCGCCCCGAATGGGAAGCCTTCCTAGCCGGCGTCCGCAACGGAGAATTCAACTTCTTCGCTTGAACGGTTTCGTCCACGATCGAGTCATAGCGGCCAAGTGGTCCTGGCAACCCACGCTGGATCACGCCGCGGAGGTGTGGCCATCGCCGGCGGACGTGCCAGGGCCGGGTTTCTGGTGGGGCGTGAAGACGAAGGTGGAGTCGCCGTTGTCGAGCTGGATAGCCAGGGAAGCGTCGAGTGCGACGGTCAGCCGGGTAAGCAGGGCAAGAGTCGGCACCGAATCGCCGCCTTCGATGTTGGAGATCTGAGGCTGCGTCATGCCGGCCCTGCGGGCGAGTTCAGCCTGGGTGATATCAAGGGTGACGCGACGATCGTAGACGGCTTGGCCGAGCGCCAGGGCGTGTCCCGCCTCGACGTAGGCGGAGGACTCCTCGACCCCCTCGCCCAGGAGCCTTTTGGTCCGGCGGGTCTTCCACTCGGAGTGATTCACGGCGCCTCCTCCTTGCTCCGGTCGTAGGTGTGCTCAGCAAGGCCGTGCTCGGCTTCACACACCTTCTGCGCTTGCCGGGCCCGATCGATCTCCGTTTCCTCGCGCTGCCGGGTCTTGCGGAACACGGTGAGCAGCACGATCCGTTGCCGCGGGGCGAGCCAGTAGGTGATGCGGACGTGGTTGCCCTCCAAGACGAAGCGTAACTCGCGCACCTTGCCACCGAGGTGGCGCGAGTAGGGCTCACCGAGCGTGGTCGGCTGGGACGCGAGCATGTCGGCCGCCCGTTCAGCCTTGTCATAGTGCCGGTCGCTGAGGAGTTCCAACCACTGCCGGACTTCCAACTCGATCTCGATCTGCCACGGCGCGCTCACGCTGTGATTATACGAAAATCTATATGGGTTGGGCGCCGACCGCAGTACGCCTCGCTACTGGTGTCCGGTGCCCGGCCCCTCGGCCGCCGACGCTGCCCACATCCAGACGGCCGACGCCGGATCAGGGACGTCAGACCGGCCAGGAGGACGGAGTGCTCCTGATCGACTACATCTCGCCAGAGCCCCGCGCCACCCACAGCCCGTCATACGCGTTCGGACCGTCAGGCGAAATCCGCTGCCGTCATCCCGGCTGGATGGCCGGGTGGCCATTGCACGAGTTCGATCCGGTAGCCGTCGGGGTCGGTCAGCCATGACGTCCGCATCCCTGGCCCCAGCTCCGCCAGGGGCTCGGCCGTGACGCCCTTGGCCGCGAGATCGGCGATCGTGGCTTCGAGATCGTCCACCTGGACGACGAGGTGATTGACGGCGCCGATGTCCTCCACCGGTCTCGCTGGATCGTGCACGAGCTCAAGGCTGATGAACGGATCGTCAGGCAGTTGGAGCATGGTCAAGCTGCCGAACGACGTCTCGGGCACGCGACCGACCTCAGCGTAACCGAGCGCGGCATAAAAGGCGAGTGAGCGTTCGATGTCGGTGACCCGCAACCCAAAGTGCAGCATGCGCATGGTCGACAGATTATCCGTCGTCACCCGGACGAGGGGGTACCGGGAGCCCTGGGATTCTTTGCCCAACCGCACCTCCGCCGGACTAACTCTCCTGCGGCCTCCCTTTTCACTTCCTCAATGAGCCACAAGGGCTTGATCCTTCTGGGTGGCCCCAAACGGTGGCGTCTTAATGAAAGGAGACGTGCAACCGCCGCGGCTTTCGGTATCAGGAGGTCGGGGGTCTGCCTTGTGTTTGCCGTTGGGTTTCAGGGGCGGGACTATGC
>NZ_SMKH01000417.1 GCF_004348515.1 Actinomadura sp. KC345
CCTCCCCGGTGAGGCACCTGCGCCGATGGTGACCGGCGGATTAACTGATCTTCAGCTGACGGTCAGCCCGCCCATCCCGGCAAAACCCGCTAAGTCGCCCTGGAAAGCCATCCAGCTTGACGGGGCGGGCACTACACGCGTGTAATTTCGTCGGTGTAGTTTCAATGGCTTCCCGGGGGAAGGAACCGGAGGGAAGGCATTGACCAGGGGGTTCCACGGGCAGGGAGGTGCGCTGTGAGCGAGGTGGTCATCCCGCTGGCGCACGGCACAGACGGTGAAGAGTTGGGCTGGCAGGAGCGCGCCCTGTGCGCGCAGACGGACCCGGAGGCGTTTTTTCCGGAGAAGGGCGGCTCCACTCGGGAGGCCAAGAAGGTGTGCCGGGCGTGCGAGGTGCGTACGGAGTGCCTGGAGTACGCGCTGCAGCACGATGAACGTTTCGGCATCTGGGGTGGGCTCTCCGAGCGGGAACGCCGCAAGCTGAAGCGCCAGGCCGTCTAGCGTCGCCGGGCCGCGCCAGTCCGGCACGGGGTTTCGAGGGGGAGACCCCGCCGGGTCGGCCGCACGTCCGGATCTCGCGGATCCAGGGCGTGCGCCGCGCGGCCACGCGTACAGTTATCAGCCGTGCCGGCCCTCGGGCCGGCACGGCTGATGTCGTCTCGCAGGTTGTCGTTTCGCAGGTTGTCGTCTCACAGATCGAGCGATCCTTGGCCCCCACTCTCGATCGCCATAACGTCACGGCCGTCCTCGTCGCCCACGACGGCGTGCGCTGGCTCCCGGAGACCCTGAAGGCGCTGCTGACCCAGGCCCGGCCGGTGCAGCGCCTCGTGACCGTGGACACCGGAAGCCTCGACCGCGGGCCCGCCGTGCTCGCCGAGGTCGTCGGCGAGGCCGCGATCCTCACGCTGCCGCGGACCACCGGCTACGGGGAGGCCGTCGCGGAGGCGCTCCGCCAGGACGCGGCGTCCGCCCCGGTGCCCCTTCCCGACGACCCCGGCCCTCCTTCCACTCCGGCGCGCACCGAATGGATCTGGCTGCTGCACGACGACTGCGCGCCCGCCCACGACGCGCTCGCCCAGCTGCTGCGGACCGCGGACACCGATCCCAACGTGGCGGTCCTCGGGCCCAAGGTCCGCGACTGGGACGACCGGCGCGTCCTGCGCGAGGTGGGCGTCACCGTCGACGCCGCCGGGCGCCGCGAGACGGGCCTGGACCGCCGCGAGTTCGACCAGGGCCAGCATGACGGCGTCCGGGACGTGCTGGCCGTCGGCAGCGCCGGGATGCTGGTCCGCCGGGACGTGTGGGACCGCCTCGGCGGCTTCGACGTCGAGTACGGCATCTTCCGCGACGACCTGGACTTCTGCTGGCGCGTCCACGCGGCCGGGTACCGGGTGGTGACGGCGACCGACGCCGTCGTCCACCACGCGGAGGCGGCCCGGCGGGGCCGCCGCGAGATCGGCATGACCGCCGAGCACCCGGCGCGCCGCGACCGCCGCAACGCGATCCACACCCTGCTCGCCAACCAGCCGTTCCCGGCGATGCTGCGGGCGCTGGCGCGCAACGTCTGGGCGTCCCTCGTCCACGCCCTCTACCTGGTGGTCACCAAGCGGCCGGTCGCGGCCCGCGAGGAGGTCCGCGCGCTCGGCGACGTGCTGCGCGCCCCCGGGCGGCTGCGGCGGGCGCGAGCGGCCCGCGCGGACGGCCGGACCCGCGTGCACCGCAGCGCCCGGCGCTTCCTGGCCCGCTGGGTCGTGCTGCGCCGGACGGTCGAGGCGGTCTCGGAGTATCTCGCCGACCACGAACGCGAGCGCGCGGACCCGGACGAGGAGGCCGGCGCCGCCGAGCCGGGCCCGGTCCGCCGGTTCCTCGCCCGTCCCGGCGTCATGATCGTCATGCTGCTGGCCGCCGCCGCGATCGCCGCCGAGCGGGGCCTGCTCGGCGCCACCGGCCGGCTCGGCGGCGGCGCTCTCGTGCCCGCCTGGGGCGGCGCGAGCGACCTGTGGGCGCAGTACCTGTCCGGCTGGCATCCGGTCGGGCTCGGCAGCGACGCCGGGAGCCCGCCGTACATCGGGGTCCTCGCGGTGCTGTCCACGGTCCTGTTCGGCAAGCCGTGGCTGGCGGTGTCGGTCCTGCTGCTGGGCAGCGTGCCTCTCGCCGGGGTCACCGCCTACCGCGCGTCCCGGCTGCTGATCGTGGCGGCGCCGCGGACCGGGCGGCGCGCCCGCACCGGGGGCCGCCGCGTCCCCGTGTCCGCCGTCCGGGCGTGGTTCGCCGCCGTGTACGCGCTGCTGCCCGCCGCGACCGGCGCCATCGCGGGCGGACGGCTCGGTACCGCGGTCGTCCACGTCCTGCTGCCGCTGATCGCCGTGCACGTCGCCCGCGTCTACGGGTTCCCCCGTTCGGAGGCGGCCGACGCCCGGACGCGGCGCAAACGCGCGGGGCGGTCCGCGTGGGCGGTGGCGCTGCTGCTGGCCGTCGCGATGGCGTTCGTCCCGCTGACCTGGCTGATCGGCCTGTTCGCCGCCGCGATGGCGTGGGTGCTGTTCGACCGGCCGGGACGGCGCGGGCGCCGCAACCTCGCCATCGCGCTGGGCGTCCCGCCGCTGCTGATGCTGCCGTGGACGGCCGGACTGCTGCTGAACCCGTCCCGGTTCCTGACGGAGGCGGGCCTGCACCGGCGCTTCGAACCCGCCGCCGCGGCCGACCTCCTCGCCCTCGACCCCGGCGGGCCCGGTACGCCCGCGTGGTGGGCGCCGGCCGGGCTCCTCGCGGTCGCGGTGTGCGCGCTGGCGGTGCGCAGCCGCCGCAACGCCGTGCTCGCCGGCTGGCTGCTGGCGATCTTCGGGCTGCTCGTCGCGGTTCTGACCAGCGCCGCCACCGTGACCAAGGGTGCGGACGAGGCGCCCGTCTGGCCCGGGGTCGCGCTGATCTTCGCGGGCGCCGGGGTGCTGCTCGCCGCGACCGCCGCCGTGCAGCGCGCGACCGAGGCCCTCGCGGGCGACCACCCGATCTACAAGGGCGGCGGGGCGGCCGTGGTGCTCGCCGCGCTGACCGCCCCCGTGCTGGCGGCCGGGTCCTGGGTCGCCGGAGGCGTGGACGGCCCGCTCACCAAGGTCGACCCGGACACCGTCCCAGCGTTCGTGCACGGGTCCGGTGGGGCGAGGACCCTCGTCCTGAACAGTGAGCCGACCGGACGTGTCTCCTACACGATCCTCAGGGACGCGCGTCCGAGGATCGGTGAATCGGAGGTCATGGACGGCGGCGAAGCACACGACCGCTTAGGCGACATCGTCGCCGGTCTGGCAGCGGGCCGGGAGGACGACGCCGGGCCTCCACTGACCCGGATGGGCGTCCAGTACCTCCTGGTGCCGCATCCCAGGACCGACCCCATCACCGACGTCCTCGATGCGGCGCCCGAACTGACCCGCCTCAGCCGTACGGACACGTTCGCCGTGTGGCGGCTCCATTCGCCGTCCGCCCGCGTGATGCTCTTGCAGGGCTCCGCCGTCACGCCGATGCCCGCAGGACGCATCGACGCCCGCATGCAGATCCCGCCGGGAACCGGTACACGCACCCTCCTCCTGGCCGAACCCGCCGACGGTGGGTGGCAAGCCACTCTGAACGGCCGGGAGGTCAAGGGACGAACGGTGGACGGCTGGGCGCAGGGCTACGACATCCCCTCCGCCGGCGGCGAGTTCCAGTTGGCGCGATCGATGACGATGCGGCACACGTGGCTGGTCATCCAGGGCATCGCCGTCCTGGTGGCGGCCGCCCTGGCGCTGCCCGGCGCGAAAGACGTCCAGGTGCTCGCCGGTGAACGCGAACGCCGCCGCGGGAAGCGAAGCCGGCGCCGCGGAATCCACTCCCGCGCCCGGCAGGAGTCCCGACACGAGCCCCCGCAGGAGGCCGCGCAGAAGGCCGTGCAGGAGCCCCCGCAGGAGACCGCGCCTCCCGTACCCCCGGAAGAGACCACACCGGAGGAGCGCAGCCCGGAGGAGGTCTCGTGAAGAAGCCGGACCTGAAACCGAACCTGAAGCTGAACGTGAACCTGGACAGGGTTCTCCCTCTCGTCCGCCTCCGCTACACCTCCGCCGCCCTCGTGCTCGTCGCCGTGGCCGCGCTGTACGGGGCCGCGGCGTTCTCCCGTCCGGGAGAGGCGTCCGACAAGGGCCGGGAGGTGCCCGTCACCACCGCGGTGCTCGTCTGCCCGGGCCACGAGGGCGGGCGGCTGGCCGTCCAGTCCCTTCCCGGCCGCGAGGGCGGCGGGAGCGTCGCCATGACGCCCACCAAGGGCGGCACCGCGCTCGGGGCGATGTCCTCGCCGGGCCAGGGCTGGGGCACCGACACCGTGTCCGGCGAGGACTCCTATACCCTCCGTGCCACCGGGGCGATGGCCGCCGGGCTCCAGGCCGAGCAGACGACCCACTGGGACGGCGGCGACGACCGCGGCCTCGCCGGCGCCCGCTGCGCCGCCCCCGCCACCGACCTCTGGTTCATGAGCCCCGGACCGGTCTCCGCCGACGAAATCGACCTCTACCTGACCAACGTCGACTCGCAGCCCGCGTTCGTCGACCTCACGGCCGTGTCCGGCGAAGGCCCGCTCGACACCGTCGAGGGCCGCGGCACCCGTGTCGACCCCTACACCACCAGGATCGTGAAGCTCGGCGAGTCGGCCGAGGGGCTCGGCGAGGTCGTGAAGAGCGCCGCCGACCTCGCCCTGCGCCTCAGCACGACCAGCGGCCGCGTCGCGGCGTCCCTGCGCGTCCGGACCGGCGAGAAGAAGGGCCTGGAGTGGCTGCCGCAGGCGCACGCGCCCGCCACGTCCCTGGTCGTTCCCGGCGTGCCGGGCGGGTCGGGCGAGCGCCGGCTGGTGGTCGCCGTGCCCGGCGAGGCCGACGCGCGGATCAGGGTGCAGGTCATGACGGCGGACGGCGCGTTCGCTCCGCTGGGCCAGGACGTCCTGGACGCGCCGGCCAGGACCGTCACGTCACTCGCGCTCGACCGGGCCCTGCTCGGCAAGAGCTCCGCCGTCCGACTCGTGGCCGACCGCCCGATCCTCGCGGGGTTCGCCGCCGAGCGGGGAGCCGATATCGCCTACGGCGCCGCAACCCCGCCGCTCGCCCGGTCCGCCCCCGGCATCGTGGCCGACAACCGGTTCGACTCGACCCTCGTCCTGACCGCCCCGGCCGGCGCGGCGGCCGTCCAGGTCATGAGGACGAGCGCCGGCGGCAGGGGCGCCCCGCAGGAGATAAGGATCCCCGCCGGCCGCACCGTGCAGCACGAGCTGGCCGCTCCGGCCGAGGACGACGAGGCCTATGGGGCCGTGATCACGCCGAATCCCGGCTCGCCGCCCGTCCACGCCTCGCGGACCCTCTCCACCGGCAAGGGCGACGAGTACCTGTTCACCGTCCTGCCGATCACCCCGGCCCCCACGACCGTCCACC
>NZ_SMKH01000418.1 GCF_004348515.1 Actinomadura sp. KC345
GGGAAGGTGACCGTGGGGAGTTCGGAGTCCGGGACGTAGGCGGGCGTGGGTTGTCCCGCTTCGGGGCCCTCTTCGTCCGGCCCGTTGGTTTCTGATGGCTGATTCACCGACGTCATCCCGTCACCCAGATCGACCGCCCGTGGCCGTGATTTCCTGTTCTGCGCGGGACTAACGTCTCACAGGTCGGTGATCATCGGTGGTCGGCCAGCGAGGCGTGGTGATCTTCACCGTGGCGGGGTTCCGGGTCGGGGTGGACGAGTGCGCCCGAGAGCCGGGGGAGGGCGTGCATGAGGCTGTGCTCTGCCTCAACGGCGACCTGGTGGGCGCGGACGACGGTCGAGGTGGGGTCGACGACCACGTCGCATTCGGCCCGGAGGCGGTGGCCGATCCAGCGGAGGCGGACGTCGCCCACGGCTAGGACGCCCGGGGTGGAGGAGAGGGCGGCTTCGGCGCGGTCGACGAGGGTGGGGTCGACGGCGTCCATGAGGCGGCGCCCCACCTCGCGGGCCGTCTGCCAGAGGACGACCAGGATCGCCCCAGTGATGAGGAGGCCGACGACAGGGTCGGCCCAGGGAGCGCCCAAGGCGACACCAGCGGCACCCAGGAGGACGGCCAGGGACGCGAAGCCGTCCGTGCGGGCGTGGAGGCCGTCCGCGACCAGGGCGGCGGAGCCTATGCGGCGGCCTACACGGATGCGGTAGCGGGCGACGAGTTCGTTGCCGGCGAAGCCGATGGCGGCGGCGCCCGCGACGGCGGCCAGGTGTTCCACAGGCTGTGGATGGGCGAGGCGGTGCACGGCCGCGTACCCGGCGGCCAGGGCCGAGGCGGCGATGGCGAGGACGATGACGACGCCGGCGAGGTCCTCGGCGCGGCCGTAGCCGTAGGTGTAGCGGCGGGTCGGCGGGCGCCTGCCGAGGAGGAACGCGATGGCCAGCGGGACGGCGGTCAGGGCGTCGGCGGCGTTGTGGAGCGTGTCGCCCAGCAGCGCCACCGAGCCGGTGAACGCGTACACGACGGCCTGGAGGACGGTGGTCGCGCCCAGGCCCGCCAGGGAGATCCACAGGGCGCGCATCCCCTGGCCGCTGGCCTCCATCGCGGAGTCCACCTTGTCGGCGGGTTCGTGCGAGTGGGGGCGGAGGGCGTGGAGCAGGCGCCCGCGTCCAACTCCACGCCCGTGCTCATGGCCGTGCCCGTGCTCGTGCTCGTGCGCGTGTGCGCTCATAAGGGCAGGATGACCCGGAAATCCCTTTGCAGCATCTCGACAGGTGCGCTGTCGTCGCAGGTACGCGAGCCGTGTCAGTGCGGGTTCGTCGCCAGTAGCTCCGCCAGGAGGTCGTCCAGGGTGACGATGCCCGCGAACTCGCCGCGCGCGTCGTTGACGACGGCGAGCTGGGCGCGGCCTCGGCGCATGCGGCTGACCGCGTCCAGAACCGTCGTTCCCGCCGTGAGGACGGGCGCCGGGTGGGCCAGTTCGTCCGCGCGGCGTTCCCCGTTCGGTTCGGTGATGGCGGCCCGGACGTGCACGATGCCGGTCATCGCGCCGTCGCGGTCGCGGACGAGCAGCCGGTTGTGTCCGCTGGCGGTGGCCGTCCGGCGGATCTGCGCGGCGGTCGCGTCCGCGCCGATCGTGGTCACCGACGTCGCGGGCACCACCAGGTGCCCGACGGTGGCCTCCCGCGCCGAGATGGCCCTGCGCAGGAGTTCGTGGTCGTGGCGTCCGATGAGGCCGAGGCGGCGGGACTCGCCGACCAGGTGGCTGAGCCGGGCCGGGTCGGTGTGGCTGTCCAGCTCGTCCTTCGGCGTGATGCCGATGAGCCGCAGCAGCGCGTTCGTCGTCGAGTTCAGCGATGACAGGATCGGCCGGGAGATCTTCGCGAACGCGCGGAACGGCAGCGCGAGCAGCAGTGCCGAGCGTTCCGGATGCGAGATCGCCCACGACTTGGGGGCCATCTCGCCGATGACCATGTGCAGGAACGTGACGACGGCGAGGGCGGTGCCGAGCGCGATGGCCTTGGTCGCGGCGTCGGGGACGCCGAGGGCGTGCAGCGGCGGTTCGAGGAGGTGCTCGAACGCGGGCTCGGTGACGATCGCGAGGCCCAGCGAGCACATCGTGATGCCGAACTGGGCGCCCGCGAGCATCAGCGACAGCTCGCGGACGCCGGCGAGCGCGGCGACGGCGGAGCGGCTGCCCTTGGCGGCGGCGCGTTCGAGCTGCGGGCGCCCCGCGGCGACCAGCGCGAACTCGGCGGCGACGAAGAACCCGTTCCCCAGGAGGAGCAGGATGGTGATCAGCAGCGTGGTCAGCGGGTCCATGACACCTCCGCCTCGGACGCCGGCGCGCCGTCGGCGACGGCCCGCACCGGCACCTCGTCCGGCGGGAGGGTGACCTCGACCGGCGCCGCCTTGATCATGATCTTCTCGGCGACGCGGCGGGCCACGCTCATGACCTCCAGCTCGACCGGGCCCGTGTCGAGGTCGACGACGAGGCGGTCGCCGGCGGACGGCAGCCGCCGCAGCTCCGCCATGACGAACCCGCCGAGGGTGTCGTAGGCGTCGCCCTCGGGGAGGTCGAGCCCGGTGAGGCGGCCGACCTCGTCGATGCGCATTCCGGCGTCGACGAACCAGGACCCGTCGGGGCCGGAGGTCGGAGCGTCCTCGCGCGCGTCGGTCTCGTCGGCGATCTCCCCCACGAGCTCCTCGGCGACGTCCTCGAAGGTGAGGATGCCCGCGAGGCCGCCGTACTCGTCGACGACGCAGGCGAACTCCTCGTTGGCGTCGCGCATCCGCTCGATCACCCCGTACAGCGGCTGGCTGCCGGGGACGAGCAAGGCCCGCCGCTTGACGGCGCTGACCGGGGTGGCCGGGTCGAGGGCGTCGTCGGCGACCTCGCGGACGCCCGCGACGCCGATCACGTCGTCGACCTCCTGGTCGTAGACGGGGTAGCAGCTGTGCCCGGTCTCGCGGATCAGCGCGACGAGGTCGGCGACGGGCGCGGTGCCCGGCAGCGTCCGGACCTGGGGCCGCGGCACCATGACCTCGTCCGCCGTGAGGTCGCCGAACGACAGCGCCCGGTCCAGCAGGCCCGACAGGTCGGCGGGCAGGTGGCCGGCGCTGTGCGACTTCCCGATGATGTCGCCGAGCTCCTCCAGCGTCGCGCCGCCGTGCAGCTCCTGGACGGGCTCGACGCCGAGGGCGCGCAGCAGGCGCTCGGCGGAGCTGTCGAACAGCCGGATGATCGGGCCCGCGACCGCCAGGTAGACGAGCGTGGACGTGGCGAGCGCGCGCGCCAGCGACTCCGCGCGCGCGAGCGCGAGGTTCTTGGGGAACAGCTCTCCCAGAAGCATCTGGATGAGCGTCGCGAGCACGAACCCCGTGGCGAGCGCGATCGCGCCGGTCGCGCCCAGAGGGACGCCCATGACCTCGAGCAGCGGCTGGATCAGCTCGGCGAGGGCGGGCTTGGCGATGAAGCCGACGACCAGGGTCGTCATCGTGATGCCGAGTTGCGCGCCCGACAGCATGAACGACACCCGGCTCATGACCTTCAGGGCCCGCCTGGCGGAGGGGTCGCCGCGCTGCGCGGCCTGTTCCAGGGTCGCGCGGTCGGCGGCGACGTAGGCGAACTCCTGGGCGACGAAATATCCGGTCGCGGCGGTGATGAGGACCACCGCGAATACACCCAGCACCGCCGTCAGCATGGGGCACCAGGTCTATGACTGGGGTCCGACACTGCGGACTCACCACTCCTCTCGTAGACGGGCTACATCTCGTAACGTCACCACGGACAACGACGTTCCCGACGCACAGGGTACGGCTCCGCCGCCGATCGCTCCCGGCTTAACGACCGCGTAACGTCCCGGAACCTTCCCCTGGGCGGCCTTTCCGCGAGAGAATGGCGCTTGTCTCGGTCAGTGTCACGGATCACACTTGTATGAGAACCTACGTCCGATAGTGGACCGGTTCGTGCTCCCAGACCGGTGCGACGGGCATGCTCGGGGGGACAGTAGGAGAGCGATCGCGGGGCGAACGTTGGAGCAGAGCGGGGCCGGGGCCGCCGCGCCCATGAGTCGTGAAGGCGTCGACCATGCCCTCCGGACGCTGCGGGAGGAGCGCGACCGCATCTCCAGGTCGCTCGTCGACCTCGACGGCCACCAGGGCAGCCGCCTCCTGGAGGGCGCGCGTCTCACCGGGGAGACGTGGCGCCGCTGGGAGGACGCGAAGGCCGCGATGACCCTGCTGTGGACGCTCTTCGACGCCTACCAGCGCGTCCTGGAGGCCGCCTCGGAGATGCGCGAGCGGTCGCCTCGTCCCGACGCGGAGACGCTGGTCGAGCTGTCCGAGCTGCTGTCGGGGGAGTCGGTCGAACTGCCCGACGAGGAGATCCCGCTGCAGGACCGCACGCTCCTCGGCCCCGAGGAGCGGCGGGTGACGCTGGACGAGGCGGTCGCGATGATGTCCGAGGCGTACGAGTTCGTCGCGGGCGAGGTCGCCGCCGCGGACGCCGCCTGGGACGCGCTACTGCTGCCGCTCGAGGAGGCCGAGGCGAGCTGGCGGGAGGCGGCCCGCCTGGCGCACACCCTGGACGGCACCCGCCATCCCGAGCTGGACCGGGTCGGCCGCGAGCTGACCGCGCTGGGCCGCGTCGTCCGCACCGATCCGCTGTCGCTCGTCCGGGACGGCAGTGCCGACACCGGCCGCATGGACCGCGTCCGGACCACGCTGACCTCGCTCGGGGACGAGCTGGCCGGCGTCGCCCGGATGCGCGAGGACTACGACGAGCACGTCGCGCGGATCACGGCGTCCATCGAGGAGATCGAGGAGATGGAGCGGCGCGCGTGCGAGGCGCACGCGACGGTCATGGTCAAGATCCAGTCGCCCGACCTGCCCGCGCCGTCGCAGGGGCTCGCCATCGCGCTCCGCGATCGGGTCACGGCCCTCGAACGCCTCCGCGAGGCGGGCCGCTGGGTCGAGATGGCGGGGCGTTTCGCCGAGCTCGAACGCGCCGCCGGCGAGGCGCTGGAACGGGCGAGCGGTGATCTGCGTCTCAATGCCGGCCTGCTCGACCGGCGGGGCGAGCTGCGCGGACGCCTGGAGGCGTACCGGGCCAAGGCCGCGCGGCTGGGGCTGGCCGAGGACGAGCGGCTCACCGCGCTGTACGGGGAGGCCCGTGAGGTGCTGTGGACGGCGCCCTGCGACCTGCGCAGGGCCACCGCGCTGCTCGCGGATTTCCAGCGGAAGATCAGGGCGTGCGAGAGCGAAACGGGGACGCGGCGATGAATCGATGCACCCAGCCCGGCTGCTCCGGCGAGGTGGACGCCGACGGGTTCTGCGACGTCTGCGGCATGGCCCCGCTCGACGCCGCGCCCGCCGCGCCCGTCGCGCCCGCGGCTCCCCCTCCTTCTCCCGGAGCCCCCGCGGCGAACCC
>NZ_SMKH01000419.1 GCF_004348515.1 Actinomadura sp. KC345
CCCCGAGACGGCGGCGGAACCGGCCGCAGCACAACCGGGCGCCGCGCAACCGGGCGCCGCGCAACCGGGCGCCGCGCAACCGGGCGCCGCGCAACCGGGCGCCGCGCAACCGGGCGCCGCGCAACCGGACAATGCGGCATCGGAGACGGTGCGGGTCGCCGCCTTCGAGTCCGCCCCGCCGACGCGGCCGCTGGCCGCGCCCCCGGGACCCTCGAAGCCGCCGCGCTCGTGGCACCGGTCCGGCCTGGCCATCGGCGTCGCGGCGTTCGTCGGCGTGGCCGCCGTGTTCGGCGTGCTCCGCCTGACGTCCGACGACGGGGAACCGGCGAGCAACCCCCCGTCCGCCCCGGTCGCGGCCGACCTCGGGAAGAAGCCCCCGGAGGTCGACGACACGGTCATCGACGACAACTTCAGCGACGAGGCGTCGGGCTGGAAGACGGCCGCCTCGCCCATCTGGGACGCGTCCTACCGCGACCGCAAGTACGAGCTGCACGTCCTGCCCACGACGAACCGGACCGTCGTGGGCGCGCCCGTCGACGACGTCCCCGAATCACAGCTCATCGAGGTGAAGGTCGAGCACACGGCCGGCGAGGGCGGCGAGGCGGGCGTCTACTGCCATGGGGAGGCCGACGGGTTCGCGTTCCTCCTCCGCGAGGACGGCCGTGTCCGCATCGCGAAGCTGGGTTCGACGCCGGAGAACCTGGCGGCCGGCACCGCCACCGACCTCCGCGGCAGCGACGACCGGATCCAGGCCGCGTGCCTGGACGACGGGTCCGGCACGACCCTCGACATGTGGGTCAACGGCGAACACGTCGCGAGCACCTCCGCCGAGGCCCCGGAGGACGAGCCCGGGGCGAGCGGGGTGATCCTGTACCGTCCCGACGACGCCGAAGGCCACCCCGAGGCGACCTTCGACAACTTCGCCCTCTGCTCGGTCTAGCCCCGCGCTCCACTCCTCGCGACCGGTCGTGGCGACGGTCCCCGCCGGGCTCCGGGAGGGCGGTGGCCAGGAGCGGCCGGGCGGGGGCGGCGCCCGCGGCTTAAGATCCGATCATGACCGCCCCGGCCTCCGCGGCATCCGGTTCCGCCGAGACCAGCGTCCCCTCCGACTCCTCCGCGATCGCCTGGAAGCCGGTGCTGCTGATCGCCGGTGCGCTCGGCGTGGTGCTGCTCGCGTTCAGCGCCCGCTACGGCTACCACCGCGACGAGCTGTACTTCCGGGTCGCCGGACGGCATCCGATGTGGGGATATCCGGACCAGCCGCCGCTGATGCCGCTGATCGGCCGGGCCGTCACGGCGGTGCTCGGCGACTCGCTCGTCGCACTGCGGATTCCCGCCGCGCTCTTCTCCGCCGCCGGCGTGGTGGTCGCGGCGCTGACGGCTCGCGAGATGGGCGGCCGGCGGCGGGCGCAGCTCCTCACCGCGGGGGCGTACGCGGTCTGCCCGTTCGTCGTCGCGACCGGCCACAGCTTCTCCACCGCGACGCTCGACCTGCTGCTCTCGACGACGATCGTCTGGCTGGTCGTCCGGTGGTCGCGGATCCGTGATCAGCGGATCCTGCTCGCCGTCGGCGTCGTGGCGGCGCTGGCGCTGAATGTCAAGTACCTGGCCGCGTTCCTGATCGCCGCGCTCGTCGCGGGGCTGCTGATCTCGGGGCCGCGCGAGTTCCTGCGGCGGCCCATGACGGCGGTGGCCGCGCTCGTCGTGCTCGCGGCGGCCGCGCCGGCCCTGCTGTGGCAGGCCGGCCATGGCTGGCCCCAGCTGGACATGGCGAACGCGATCGCCGACAAGGCGGATTTCGCCGGACGGCCCGGACTCATCCCGTTCCAAATACTCCTGACCGGCGTCGTCCTGGCGTGGCTGTGGATCTACGGGCTGTGGCGGACGTACCGGTCGGACGACCTGCGGCCGTTCCGGTTCCTCGGCCACGCGTACGTGCTGCTGACCGTCCTGTTCCTCATCACGGCCGGAAAGCCGTACTACCTCAGCGGGCTCTGGGCGGCGCTGTTCGCGGCGGGAGCCGTGGAGATCGAGCGGAACGGCGCGCCGCGCGGCTGGGGCTGGGTGCCGACCGTGCCGACGTACGTGATCACCGCTGTCACGACGGCCCTGCTCACCCTGCCCGTCTACCCGGTGACGTGGCTGGCGGACACCCCGCAGCCGGTCGTCAACGCCGACTCCGCCGAGACGGTCGGCTGGCCCCGGTTCGCCGAGCAGGTCGCGGACGTCTACAACTCGCTGCCGCCCGGCGAGCGGTCCAGAGCGACGATCATCGTGAGCAACTACGGCGAGGCCGGGGCGCTCGACAAGTACGGGCCCGATCTCGGGCTGCCCCGCGCGTACAGCGGGCACAACGGTTACTGGTACTTCGGGCGTCCCCGGGACACCGGCGGGCCCGCGGTCGTCGTCGGGCCGGAGACCGAAGCGGGCGCGCCCTCCCTGCGGCGGTTCTGGACGGACGTGCGCCCGGTCGACCGCATCGACAACGGCGTCGGCCTCGACAACCAGGAACAGGGCAAGCCGGTGTGGATCTGCCGCGGGCAGCGCGCCCCGTGGATCGAGCTGTGGCCGCGGCTGAAGACGCTCTCGTAGCCGCCGGATCGTCCAGGGATCAGGATGTCAGGACGTCCCAGGCGCCGGCGCGCCGCACCATCAGGTTGTGGGTGAGCAGGCTCCCGGGGGGCACGTCCCACACCGGGTCGTCGCCGCCCTCCCCGCGGTCCTCGGCCCATACCTGGGCGACGGCCCAGCGGAGCTTGTCGACGCCGTCCGGATGGCCGGTGCCGGACGCGACGAACACGTCCCGCGCCGGGGCCGCCACGACGAGGTCGCCCTCGACGTCCTGGGCGAGCTTCTCCAGGAACCCCTCGTCCAGCAGCAGGCCCGACTCCAGGCTCCCCCGCCTCGCCGCCGCGCCCGCCCCGGACAGCGACACGGTCACGGCGCGCACGTCCGGATACCAGCTGAGGCTCAGCTCGGGGCGCAGGTCCCGCAGGTTGATCACCGCTCGGCGGCGCAGCTCGCCGGCCGGCACCCCCAGCTCGGCGCAGTGCCGGCGGGCCACGTGCTCGTACCGGCGGCCGGACGGGACGCCCTCGTCGGCGATCTCCAGCGCGTAGCTCACGTACAGGTCACCGGCGAACGGGTCACGGATCGGCTCCTCCTCCGGCGGCAGCGGGAACTCGAGCTGGACCTCGGCCGGCACCCGCGCCTTCATCAGCGGGACGATCAGACTGGACCGCGGCTCGGTCACGGGGCGTTCCTCCTGATGCCTGTTGCGGCCGGTGCCATCGAAGGGATCACCCTACCGCCGCACCGGTGCCCGGCTCGCCGCCAGGCACGTCCGGCGGCCCGCCGGGCACGGCCGGGGCCCCTCCGGGCGGGACGACGGGGAGGTTCCGGGGCGCGCCGTCCTCGATGATCCGCCGGATGGCGCCGGTGTCAAGATGCTGCTCGACGAGGTCGGCGAGTGTGTCCAGGGCCGCCTCTCTCAGGGCGTTGAACGACACGTCGGGGGCGGGCGTGAAATCGCGGCCGCCCTGCCGCGCCACATCCCGCAGGAAGGCGCGCCTGAACGCGTCGTTCTCCATGACGCCGTGCCAGGTCGTCCCCCAGACGGCTCCTTGCCGGCATCCGTCGAGAAAGGCTTCTCCTCTCGCCGTCACGACGCCGTGATGGATTTCGTAGGCGTGGACCTCTTCGCCGTAGGCGCTGCCTTGTGGGCGGCCGAGGATCTTCTCCTCCCCGAATTCGACGCGCGCGGGGAGCAGGCCGAGACCTTCGACGCGTCCCGTTCCCGACTCGACGCGGTCCACGATCTCTTCGGCGAGCATCTGGTAGCCGCCGCATATGCCGAGCACGGGCAGCCCCGCGCCGGCCCGCCTTCTGATCTCGCCGGCCATTCCCCGCTCGCGCAGCCATTCCAGGTCGTCGACCGTCGCCCGCGTCCCCGGCAGGACGACCAGGTCGGCATCGGCCAGGTCCCCGGCACCGGACGCGTAGCGGACGACGACACCCGGTTCTCCGGCCAGCGCGTCCAGATCGGTGAAGTTGGATATCCGGGGAAAGCGCACCACGGCGACCCTCAGGGTCTCCTTCCCGGCCGGGCCCTTCGCCTCCGGGCGGGGCGCGTCCAGCGCGAGAGTGTCCTCGGAATCCAGATGCAACCCTGATCTCCAGGGCAGCACTCCCAGCGTGGGGCGTCCGGTGAGCATCTTGAGCTGCTCAAGTCCCGGCTCCAGAAGTTCGGTGGCGCCCCGGAACTTGTTGATGACGAATCCCGCGATCAGCGCCTGGTCCTCGGGCTCCAGCAGTGCGACGGTCCCGTAAAGGGACGCGAAGACGCCGCCCCTGTCGATGTCGCCCACCACCACGACCGGCAATTCGGCGGCCCTGGCGAGCCCCATGTTCACGATGTCGCCGGCCCTCAGATTGATCTCGGCGGGGCTGCCGGCCCCCTCGCAGACCACCACGTCGTACTCGTCCCGGAGCTCCGCGAGGCTCTCCTGCACGACGCCCTTGAGCCACTCCTTATGATCCCCGTATTGCAGCGCGTCGACCTCCGCCACGGGCCGGCCGAGGACCACGACCTGACTGCGCCGGTCGCTCCCCGGCTTGAGCAGGACCGGGTTCATCACGGCCCTCGCCTCGATCCCCGCGGCCTGCGCCTGCATGTACTGCGCGCGGCCGATCTCGGCCCCGTCCGCCGTCACCATGGAGTTGAGCGACATGTTCTGCGCCTTGAACGGCGCGACCTTGACCCCT
This sequence comes from Actinomadura sp. KC345, assembly GCF_004348515.1. Lineage (GTDB taxonomy): Bacteria > Actinomycetota > Actinomycetes > Streptosporangiales > Streptosporangiaceae > Spirillospora. The sequence continues at coordinate 4,765 of NZ_SMKH01000419.1, forward strand.
TTCCTCGCGAGCCACCGGCACAGTCCCGCCGTGACGACGCTCTTGCCCGCGTCCGAGGTCGTCCCGGCGACCAGGAGCCCGCTCACCGGAGTGCCCAGATCACGGCCGCCGCCGCGAAGGTCACCGCCGCCGAGAGCCGCACGGCCCTCCGGACGTCCCCGGCCTCCGGGGCCCGGCCGTCCCCCATCTCGGGACGCCGCTCGACACGTCCGCCATAGTCGTTGACGCCCCCCAGCCGCACTCCGAGCGCACCGGCGAACGCGGCCTCACACCGTCCCGCGTTGGGGCTCGGGTGCTTTCCACCGTCCCTGACCAGCACCCGCCAAGCCCGGCCCCCGGAGCAGACCGCGACCAGTCCGCCCGTCACCCGGGCCGGAATCCAGTTCGCGACGTCGTCCAGCCGCGCCGCCGCCCATCCGAACCGCTCGTACGTCGGATTCCGGTATCCGACCATCGCGTCCAGCGTATTGACGGCCCGGTAGACCAACAATCCCGGAACACCCGCCACGGCCCCCCACACCAGCGGAGCGATCGAGGCGTCCGAGGTGTTCTCCGCCACCGATTCGACAACGGCCCGAGCCAGCCCCCCGGGGTCAAGCCCCCGCGGATCCCGCGCGCACAAATGGGAA
>NZ_SMKH01000041.1 GCF_004348515.1 Actinomadura sp. KC345
GGGATGGTGGTCGGCGTTGTCCATGTACCAGAGCCGGTAGTCGCCGCCGAGGTCGGCGTCGTGGACTTTCCGGTGGTACCAGTCGGCGAACCAGGGGTAGGCCTGGACGTCCATCGTCGACGCCAGCATGATCATTTTTCCGTGGAAGCGGCCGGTGGCGACCGCGCCGCCCGCTGCGGCGGCCAGGATCGGCCCGACGAGGGTCGGGCGCTGCGGCCCGGCGGGGGAGCCGTCGGCGGTGCGGTACTGGTTCCAGCCGTACTGGTCCGGGCTCGGGACTTGATGGCGTTGGTAATACTGCAGCGCTATCAGCCAGGAGTTGTCGATCCGCACCGAAGTGCCGGGCTCGATTTGGCCGGTGACCGACGGATCGGCCCCGGAACCGAAGGTAAGGGTGCGCCCGGTCACCGTCCCGATCGGCACGACCTTGCCCGCCGCCGACCCGCTGGTGATGACCAGGTCCGCACCCGCGACCTCGCCCTTCAGCAGGTCCGCCAGCACGAGCCCTCTCGGCGAGCCGACCAAGCCCGTCACCGTCGTGTCGTAGCGCACCCGGACCGCCCGGACCGCGGGCTCGCCGCCTTCATACCCCTCCTTGGACCAGAAGTCGTCGGAATAGGTCCGGTCGAGGGCCCGGACCCCCGGCTGGACGGCTTGGAAGGCACCACCGTCCAGCGTCGCATGCTGCCACCACCCGCGCAGCGGGAAGCCCAGCCGCGTCACCTCACGCAGAACGGTGCGCTGTTCGGAGTTCAGGCCCGCGTAGGGATTGCCGCTGCCGCCGGGCGCCACCGCCTGGGCGATCTGCGGCAGTTTGTCGCGCAGCACCCGTGCGGCCAGCAACTGAGCGGTCATGGAGCTGGGGATGCTGTTCGGGACGCCCGGCACCATGGGAACGCCGCCGTCCCAGACCCCTCTGCTGTTCTCCAATGCGCCGAGGGTCTGGTAGGCGCCGCCGCTCGCACCGTAGAGGTAGCCGCGCGGCCGAGCAGGGGTGCGGTAGATCTTGGCCGAGACAGTCCGAGAGTATTTCGCTGTTGCCGCGTTCACCCGGTACGCCCCGAGCTCACCGGCAGCCGCGGCGGCCCCGCCGTTGTTGGTCGAGACGACGTACGAGCCGTTGGAGATGGCGAAAGCAACGGCTTCCGGCTCCGCGTCTTCTTCCGTCACCGTCGGGTAGGTGGACTCGAAGAAACGCCCCCGATACTGGCCCGGCGCCGGGAAGTAGAGCGAGAATCTCGCGTCGGTCCCGCTGAATCCGCCGTGGACGTAGCGATAGCGAACCGTGACGCCGGACGCCGGATCGGTCGTGGTGCCGGGCCGGTCGGCGTCGATGTAAGGCTGGTCCAGCACGGGATCGACGCACGCGGCGGTGATGAACAACGGGCCGCCAGGCGTGAGTGGCCTGCACGGGGACGCCCCTTCAGAGGCCTTCGCCACGCTTGCCGGGCTGATCGTGGTGGTGAGCACCACCACGGAGGCCAGCGTGACACATGTGGGCGCCGCGGCCAGACGTCTGGTGCACGTGCTGCCGGTTCTCCTGGACATGGCCGTCCTGCCTTTCACACGGGTCAAAGCGGGTGATTCCTCTCAGCGGTCCCGGACTGGTGGAATGCGGCCTATTTCTCGGTGGGCGAGGCCGGATGTGAGAGCCGTGCGATTTGCCTTCCGTCCGGTGTGGTCAGGAAACGGCTTGTGCTCACCGCGAACGCGGCGATCGAGGCCGTGCCGCGCCACCCCGGCGAGCGCTCTGCTCGCGGAGTTGTCCCAGTGCGCCGACGTGCAGCACTGGGTCGCCGTAGGCGCCCCGCGCCGCGACGGCCTGGACGATGGTCGGGCTCGCGGTGGTGTGCACGACCAGGACGGCCCCGTCCGGCATCCGGGTGGGCAAGTCGCCGTCCAGGGGGCTCTCGCGGACCTGCGCGTCGTCGTACCGCACATCGATTCCGATTTGCGAGAATCATACTCTCAGTGGCGCGACCACGGAAGTGCCCCCGGCGGCCGCCCGAGTCCTCACATGGCCATCGAGCAGGGGCGGCGCGTCCAGGACCGGACAAGACCCGCCATGGTGTCCAGGGCGGCCCGGTGCAGGCCGTCGGCGTTGGCGTGGTCACGCAGCTCCACCGAGACGCCGGAACGGACCGCGCGGGCGGTCAGCGCCGGCGAGTCGTCCAGCAGGGTCCGGTGCCCGCCGCTGGATCGGCGGCAGCCCGTGCAGGTTGGCGATAAGCGGGCTCCAGCGGATCGGTCGGCAACGTCCCGGCCGTGTAGCGCGAGACACGCGTTCTCAGTTCCTCGAAAGAGGGGTCGGCGAACGCGTTGAACTGGAGGCTGTGTGCCTGTGGGGACAAGTCCAGTAAGGCCGAGTCCTGCGTCGCGCACAGCGGCATATCCGCACCCCAATCGCGCAGGCGCACCAGCAGCGCAACTGCCAGGCCCGCGCCCAGCCGCTCGCCAGCCAGCACCACCGGGCCTCCCGGCGTCCGGCAGAGCTTGGTCCGCAGGGCGAGGTGCCCGGCCAGATCCAGCGCTGACTCGGGCGCGCACCGAAAGGTTCCGGTCGCCGTGCAGGTACAGCACCACGCTGCCGGTGAGCACGGCTGAACGGGCGGGCCCACCGCGCACTCCTCGGCGCGGATCCGCAGATGTGGCGCCTCCGCACCGCCATCGCGTGCGCCTCGTCCTCGGTGCGGATCTTCGCCAGCTCCTTGAGATCACCGCCGGAGACGGAACGATGGCGTTGCGGGTCTGCGGACGGTCGCATCGGCTCGCTCCGGCAGGTCAGGACCCACCCGTCGTCGACCTGATCCTCCCAAGGGCGTCGTTCACGCGCATCTTGACCTCGTCCGCGGTCACCCGCGCCATACAGGTGTCGCAGTGCTCGGGCTCGCATGGGAAAGGAGAGGACGAGCTGGCGCGGCGGGCGCTCTGGAGGAGGGGCTCGCCCGCGGGCTGGGGACCGGTCTCCCGTCTGCAGTTCACAACGGTGCTCCAGGCACGGTTATTGGCCGGGGCCGTCGCCCTGGATGCGGGCCGTGGAGAATTGATGTACATGATTCCGGCGGCAGCTTCACGCCCTTGGACTAGCTCGGCTCCTGCCTGCATCACATCCCGCCTGTACTTGGTGCGCCGTGCGGTGGGAACGCTGAGCGCCAGGACGTCAGCGTGGGGCCATGCGGATGGCTCCGTCCAGGCGGACGGTCTGGCCGTTGAGGTAGGGATTCTCGATCATCTCGACGGCGAGGCGGGCGAAGTCGTCCGGGGCGCCGAGCCGCTTGGGGTGGGGGACGGAGGAGGCGAGTCCATCACGGATGTCGGTGCGCAGCCTTCCGAGCATTGGGGTGTCCATGATGCCCGGGGCGATGGTGTTCACCCGGATCTGCCAACTGGCCAGGTCGCGTGCGGCGACGAGCGTCATGCCGTGGACGCCGGCTTTGGACGCGGTGTAGGACGTCTGCCCGATCTGGCCGTCGAAGGCGGCGACGGAGGCGGTGAGGACGATGGTGCCGCGGTCGCCCTCGTTGAGGGTGTCGTTGCCGGCGATGCGGGAGGCGGCTAGCCGGAGCACGTTGTAGGCACCGATCAGGTTGGTCTGCACGACCTCGGCGAAGGTCGCGAGATCCCCGGGCGACCGGTCCTTGGCGAGTATGCGGGTTCGGTCGCCGCCGCGTCCGGCGCAATGCACCACGGTACGGAGCGGGCGGAGTCGCTGCGCGGCGTCGAGGGCGGTGGCCATCGAGGACTCGTCGGTGACGTCCGCGTGCACGAACCGGGCCGCGTCGCCGAGGGCGGCGACGGCTTTCGCGCCCACCTCCTCGGAGATGTCGGCGACGATGACGTGGCCGCCGCGAGCGATGATGCGGCGGGCGGTGGCCAGGCCGAGCCCGGAGGCGCCGCCGGTGACCAGTGCCGAGGATCCGTCGATGTGCATGGTCGGCTCCTTATAGGCCCATGGACTTGCTGATGATGGTCTTCATGACTTCGCTCGTCCCTCCGTAGATGCGGGAGACGCGGGCGTCGGCGTAGAGGCGGGAGATGGGGTACTCGAGGATGTAGCCGTAGCCGCCGTGCAGTTGCAGGCAGCGGTCGACGACGCGGCCCTGGGTTTCCGTGCAGAACAGCTTGGTCTTGGCCGCGTCGACGGCGCTCAACCGGCCCGTGACATGCGCCGCGATCGCGGCGTCGAGCATCGCCTGGGCGGCTTCGAGTTCGGCGGCCATCGCGGCCAGCTCGAACTTGGTGTTCTGGAAGGCGGCGACCGGCCTGCCGAAAACGGTCCGGTTGCGGACGTAGTCGACGGTCAGGTCGATGGCGGAGCGGGACTGGGCTACGGCTCCGACCGCGATGGCCAGCCGCTCCTGTGCGAGGTTCCGGCCGAGGTGGGAGAACGCCGCGCCCTCCTCGCCGAGGAGGTTCTTGCCGGGGACGCGGACATCGGAGAAGGACAGCTCCACCGTGTCCTGCACCGTCAGACCGAGCTTGTCGAGCTTGCGTCCCACGGTGAAGCCGGGCATGCCCTTCTCGATCACGAGCAGTGACAGGCCGGCGCGCCGGTCGTCGGGGTCGGTGCCGGTCCGGGCCACGACGACGACCAGGTCGGCGTGGTGGCCGCCGGTGATGAACGTCTTGGCGCCGTTGACGACGTAGGCGTCGCCGTCGCGGACCGCCGTCGTGCCGATCCCGGCCAGGTCCGAGCCCGCGCCCGGCTCGCTCATCGCGATCGCCGTGTAGAGGTCACCGGACGCCAGCCCGGGGAACCAGCGGCTCCGCTGGGCGTCGTCGGCCAGGCCGGTGAAGTAGGGGACGACCACGTCCAGGTGCGTGCGCAGTCCGCCCAGCGTTACGTTCGCGCGGGCGCACTCCTCCTGGAGCACGACGTTGTAGCGGTAGTCGTCCTGACCGCCACCGCCGTACTCCTCCGGGATCGCCGTGCCGATGACGCCGAGCCCGCCCAGTGAGGTGAACAGGTCGCGGGGCACGAGGCCGGCTTGTCGCCAGTCCTCGTAGACCGGGACGACCTCACGGGTGAGGAAGTCGCGGACCAGGAGGCGGAAGTCGTCGTGATCCTGGGTGAACAGCGTTCGGCGCATCGGTCTCCTCCTTGCGGCGATCACGCACGGGCGGCTGGCCGGTGGCCCATGGTCGACCTGGCAGATGCGTGCCTATTAAGTGTAACATTTACTGTGCCGTCGGCTTGCGGATCGGGTGCTTTGGGGCGGCTCGGATGTCGCAGTGCAGCCTCAAGTGAGGCTCGTACCGGCTATTTAGTATGGTGTTATTGAGACGATGCGCGACACCGGAAGGGGAGGCCATGGCTGACGAGGTTCTCGTTGAGCGCCGTGGAGCGGTACAGGTCATCACGGTCAACCGTCCGGCCGTTCGGAACGCGTTGAACGCGGCGGTGGCTTCGGCGGTGGCCTGGAGCTGTTGCTGTCCTGTGACCTGGTGGTTGCGGCACGAACGGCCCGGCTCGGGACGCCCGAGGTCAAACGATCGCTGGTCGCCCGTGCTGGGGGAGCGTTGCTGCTGCCACGGCGGATTCCGTTCGCGATCGCCTTGGAGTTGCTGCTGACGGGAGAGCCCATTGGGGCGGAACGGCGGCGGAGGCCGGCCTGGTGAACCGGCTCACCGACGAGGGCGGCGCACTCGCCGAGGCGTTGGACCTCGCGACCGTGATCGCGGCGAACGGACCGCTCGCGGTCGCGGCGACCAAGCGGATAGCGGCCTCCAGCGCCGACTGGACCGTGGAGGAAGGCTGGGCTGAGCAACGGCGGATCGTCGAGCCGGTGACCACATCGGAGGACGCGAGGGAAGGCGCCCTCGCGTTCACCGAGAAACGCTCGCCGGTCTGGCGGAACCGCTGAACACAACCATGTCGCAAGAGCCGAGTGAGAGGACGAGTCCATGAGAGATGCCGTGATCGTCGAGGCGTTGCGCACACCGATCGGGAAGCGGAACGGTTCGCTGGCGTCTGTCCATGCCGTGGATCTGTCGGCGCGTGTGCTGAACGCGTTGGTGGAGCGCACCGGTGTGGATCCTGCCGCGGTGGACGATGTGGTGTGGGGGTGTGTAACTCAACTGGGTGATCAGTCGAGCAACGTGGGGCGGTTCGCGGTGCTGGCGGCAGGGTGGCCCGAGCATGTGCCGGGAGTGACGGTGAACCGGGCGTGCGGGTCGAGTCAGCAGGCGGTCGATTCGGCGGCGCACGCGGTGATGGCGGGCCAGTACGACATGGTGGTGGCCGGGGGCGTGGAGACGATGAGCCGCGTCCCGCTCGGCGCCGCGCGGGAAACGGGGCAGCCGTACGGTCCGGCGGTTCTGGAGCGCTACGACGGGGTCGAGTTCAACCAGGGCGTCGGTGCCGAGCTGATCGCCGAGCGTTGGGGCCTGGATCGGACGCAGGTGGACGAGTACGCCGCCGCCTCGCACGCCCGCGCCGCGGCGGCCATCGACGCCGGCGTGTTCGACGACCACGTCATCGCGGTCGACGTCGACGGTGCCACGTTCGCGGTGGACGAGGGGCTGCGCCGGGGGACGTCGGTGGAGACGCTGGGCGGTCTCAAGCCCGCCTTCAAACCGGACGGGGTGATCCACGCGGGGAACGCGTCGCAGATCTCCGACGGTGCCGCGGCGCTGCTCATCACCACGACGGAGCGGGCTCGGGAACTGGGGCTGACGCCGATCGCCCGGTACCACGGCGGCGCGGTGAGCGGCGCGGACCCGGTGACGATGCTGCTGGGCCCGATCCCCGCGACCGAGAAGGTTCTGCGCCGGACAGGGCTGTCGATCGACGATATCGGCGCGTTCGAGGTCAACGAGGCTTTCGCGCCGGTGCCGCTGGCCTGGCAGGTCGAGACCGGTGCCGACCCCGCACGCGTCAACCCTCTCGGCGGCGCCATCGCCGTCGGCCACCCCCTCGGCGCCTCCGGCGCCATCCTCATGACCCGCCTCCTGGCCCGCATGCGCCACCACGATCTGCGCTACGGACTCCAGACCATGTGCGAGAGCGGCGGCACGGCCAACGCGACCATCGTCGAACTCCTGCGTTGAACCGTCCTCCGCGCCCGGTGGAACATCAGTAGGCGTCGTCGTCCAGCCAGGGGGCCAACCCCTCCATGTGGCGCGTCATCCGGTGCCGTGCCAGGCTGGCGTCACCTGAGAGCACGGCCTCGGCGATGCGCTCGTCCACTTCTCGCGAGTGCAGCCGGACGTCTTCGTCGTCGGGGATACGGAACGGGGTGAGCCTGGCGAGGACGGCGGCGAAGAGGCCGAGCAGCCGGTTGCCGCTCAGGGCGGCCAGCGTCACGTGCAGGTCGACGTGGGTGTGCGCCGACGCCGAGGGCGACCGCACGCGCTTCAGGACCGCGGACAGTTCCGCCCTCTCCTCGGGAGTGAACCGCGGCGCTCGTGCCGCGGCGAGTTCGGTCGCTCGCAATTCCACCGCGGTCCGTACCTCGAACAGTTCCGTGGCACGCACGCGCAGGTAGCGCAGGTAGAGCGCGAGGGCATCGACGACGCGGGCGTGGTCGGGGGCCTGCACGACGAGACCTCCGCCGGGCCCCTGCCGCATCCGCGCCACGCCGTTGTGCTCCAGGATCCGAACCGCCTCGCGCAGCACCGCGCGGCTGACGCCCAGATCCGCGAGGAGGGTGGCCTCGTTGCCGATCACCTCTCCGGTGGGCCATCCGCGCCGGTGGATCTCCTGCCGGACCAGCAGCGCCACCTTCTCGGGCAGCTTTCCCTCGGTGGTGTGCGCGAGCTGTTCGCCCAGGGTGTCGGGCGAGGCGAGGCCGGAAACGTCCGCGTCGGACCGCGCCTGCCGTATCCGGGTGAGCCAAGAGCGTTCGCTTTCCAGGTGGCTGCGCACCCTTCGCTCGGCGGTGGCCTCGTCGCCGGAGATGACCGCCTCGGCGATGGCCCGCAGCGCGCGGTGCCGCTCGGAGGCGACGGGCTCGCCGAGACGCGGGTCCTCGCCGGCATCCCCGGCCAGGGCGCCGGTGACGCGGGTCAGGGTCGGCACGAAGATCGCCACGACGGGGTTGCCGCTCGCGCGAGCGATCGCCACGCTGAGCGGCCTGCCCGGGGGCAGGTTGGAGGCGATCTCGCGCAGCGCGACGATGTCGTCCTCGTCGAGCCGGTGCGCCGCCAGCCTGGCCGACAGGACCTCCAGGGTCGTCCGCGCGTCGTACAGTTCGTCAGCCGAGACGTCCGCGAAGTGGAAGAAGGCCGCGACGGATTCGGCCACCACCGCGGCCGCCGGGGCCTGCACCACCAGTCCGCCGCCTCGGCCGCGTCGCATGACCGCGACCTGCTTGTACTCCAGGATGCTGATCGCCTCGCGCAGTACTGCCTGGGAGACCCCGTAGCGGTCGGCCAGGTGGGCCGCCGCCCCGAGGACCTCCCCGACGGGCCAGTCCCGCTCGATGATGTCGTCCTCGATGCGGCGCGACACCTGCTCGGCGAGCTTCGTGCGTGGCGTCCGCGGGACCCGGCGCTCCACCAGCGTCACTGTGACTCCCCGCCTTGATCGTGTGTGTGGCGCCCAGACGAACGAATCCTAGCGAGCGTCTTGACACCCCCAATTAAACATACTACTAATTTGTCCATGAGGTCGAATTGGGAGATGTTGACTGGGCATCCTCGGATCGTCTTGGTACGGGGGAGCGCTCGCGGGCGAACCCGCGCCGTTCTTCGATAGCACCAGCTAAAGCGTTACTTCAGATTGATCGAGGAGGAGGTCGTCGGGTGTCGCCGACCGATGTCGAACCCCCGGACACGGAGTCGGTTCTCTGTAAAATACGCGACGGAATAGCGAGCATCGCGCTGAACCGCCCCCACCGCCTCAACGCCTTCACCCCCGCGATGCGGAGCCTGTACCTGGAGACGCTGGACCGCCTCGACGGTGACCCGGACGTGCGGGCGATCGTGGTCACCGGGACGGGACGGGCGTTCTGCGCCGGCGCCGACTTCAAGGAACTCGAAGGCCTGGACGCCGAGCGGATGCGAGCCCGCCACGCCGCCCAGACCCAGCCCTTGGACCGTGCCATGCATCTGGGCAAGCCGCTGATCGCTGCCGTGAACGGGCCCGTCGCCGGGATCGGGATGGCCCACCTGCTCATGGCCGACCTGCGCTTCGCCTCCCCCGAAGCCCGCTTCACCACCGCCTTCTCCCGGATCGGCCTCACCGCCGAAGGCGGGCTGGCATGGCTGCTCGGCCGCCTGGTCGGCACGGCACGGGCACTGGACCTGCTCTACTCCGCCCGCGTCGTCGACGCCGAGGAGGCATTGCGCATCGGGCTCGTGCAGTGGCTCGTTCCTGCGGACGAACTGCTCGTGCGCGCTCACGCCTACGCGGCCGATCTCGCCGCCACGACCTCGGCCTACTCCCTGGCAGCGATGCGCCGGCAGGTCTACGACGCCTGGGACCAGGACTGGCCGGACGCCCTCGCCCGGTCACGCGAACTCGTCTACGAGAGCCTCGACCGTCCCGAATACGCAGAACTCGCCTCCCGCCGCTCCGGTACCCGGAGAACCCCACCCCGTCCCCGCACCTGAAGGGGGTCCGCCGTGACCCAGTCGGCGTCCGCGACATCGGAACGCTCCACCTCGCTGGACCAACTCGTCGCGCCGAGCTCCATCGCCGTGGTCGGTGCCTCCGACCAGCCCGCACGCATCGGCGGGCGTATCCTGGCCAGGCTCAAGGAGAGTTACGGCGGCACGGTCTTCCCCGTGAACCCCTCCCGCGCGACCGTGCAGGGACTCGCCGCATACCCCGACATGGCGTCGGTGCCCGAGCCGGTGGATCTGGCCATCGTGGCGGCTCAGGCCGGCGCGGTCCCGGAGATCGCCCGGCAGGCGGCCGACCGCGGTACCGGCGCGCTGCTGGTGCTGTCGGCCGGATTCGGCGAACTCGGCGGCGAGGGTGCCCGCGCGCAGGAGGGACTGGCCGCCACCGCCGGCTCGTCCGGCATGCGTCTCGTCGGGCCCAACTGCATCGGGATCCTCAATCTCAACGTCGGCCTCCGCGCGGTGTTCTCGACGATCGACGACATCCCGCAGCGCCCCGGCAACATCGGTGTCGTCAGCCAGAGCGGCGGCTTCGGCATGCGGATCTTCGAGGCCGCCCAGGCGTCGGGACTCGGCGTCTCCTACGTCCTCGCGACCGGGAACGAGGCCGACGTCACCAGCGGTGAACTGCTGGGACATCTGGTCGAGCAGCCCGACGTGGATGTCGTCGCCCTGTTCATGGAGAGCGTGAACAAACCGGAGGCCCTGCTGGCCGCCGGACGGCGCGCGCTAGAGCTGGACAAGCCCGTCGTGGCCGTGCGCACCGGCCGGTCGCTTGTCGGTGCCCGGGCCGCCGCCAGCCACACCGGCGCCCTGGCCTCGGCCGACGATGTGGTGGGCGCGGCCTTCGACAGCGTGGGCATCGTCCGGGTGAACGGTCTCGCCGAACTCGTCGAGTACTCCCGGCTGTTCGCCGCGCGGCGCCGTCCGGCGGGCCGCCGCCTGGCCGTCGTCACCTCCAGCGGTGGCGCGGGCGTGGTCATGGCCGACGCCGCAGAGGCCGCAGGGCTGGACATGCCCGTCCCGTCCGCGCCTCTGCGGGCCTCGCTGGGGTCGCTGGTGCCGCCGTTCGGTTCCATCGCGAACCCGTTCGACCCGACCGCGCAGATCGTCAACGACCAGTCGATGCTGCACGCGCTGTTCACCGAGGTCGCGGCCGCCCCCGACTACGACATGGTGTGCCTGGCCGGGGCACCGCGCGGACTCGGCAAGACCTTCCTCGACACCGTCGTCACGGCCGTCCACGCCACCGACAAGCCCTTCACCGTCTGGGCCGCCCAGCCCGACGTCGCCCGCGACCTGACCGAGCAGGGGGTCGTCGCCTGCGGTGATCCGGACCTCCTCATCCGCGCGATGGGGGCGCTGGCCCGCTATCGGGAGAACCGGGAACCGTTGCTGTCGAGCCCGGCACGCCCGCCGTCCAGGGCGCCCGCCGTTCAGGACGCCCGGACCGTCACTCTCGCCGAGCACCTCTCCCGGCGGCTGCTGGTGGAGGCGGGGATCGCCGTGCCGGACGAACGGGTCGCCGGCGACGCGGACGAGGCCGTCGAGGCCGCCGCCGTGTTGGGCGGGCCCGTGGTGCTGAAGCTGAGTGCGGGGTGGCTCGCGCACAAGAGCGAATTGGGAGCCGTCCGGGTCGGTCTGACCGATCCCGAAGCGGTCCGGTCCGCCTTCGCCGAGCTCACCGCGCTCGCGTCCCGGTCGCGTCCGGAGGGGAAGGACGCGGCGGTCGTGCTCGTCCAGGCGATGGCCGACAGGGGTTTGGAACTCGTTCTCGGCGGCTTCACCGATCCCCAGTTCGGGCCGGTGGTGACCATCGGACTCGGCGGCACGCTGGTCGAGATCGTCCGAGAACGTCGACTCGCCCTTGCGCCGGTCGCCCCGGCCGCAGCCGAACGCCTCATCCGCGGCCTCGCGGGCGGACGCCTGGTCGGCCATCCGCGCGGCCTGACCGAGGAGCAGGCGTCCCGGGTCGGTGCGGTCATGAGCGGGCTCGGGGACCTGATGGCCGAGCGTCCCCAGATTCGCGAACTGGAGGTGAACCCGCTGATCGTCGGCTCCGCCGGCGCCGTGGCGGTGGACGCGCTGGCCGTCGTGGACCGTGCGGCCGCCCGGGCCGGGGAGGTGGGCGCATGCTGAGGACGGTGGTCACGCGGCTGCTGGCCATGATCCCGCTGGTGTTCGTCGTCGCCACCGCGACGTTCTTCCTCGGCCAGCTTTCCGGGGTGGATCCGGCCGAGAACATCGTCGGCCCGGACGCCACCGCGGAGCAGGTCGCCGCCGTCCGCGCGGAGCTGGGGCTCGACAAGCCCGCCCTGGTCCAGTACCGAGAGTGGCTCGGCGGCGTGCTCCAGGGCGACTTCGGGTCCTCGGTCTACACCAAGGCCGACGTGGCCGAGTCCCTGTGGCAGGCGCTGCCGGTCACGCTCTCGCTGACCGTGGGTGGCTTGCTGGTGGGGCTGGTGCTGGGCGTGCCGTCCGGTATCTGGAGCGCGCTGCGCGCCGGCCGCCCCAGCGACCGCGGAGTCAGCCTGCTGGCGACCGTCGGCCAGGCGATGCCGGGCTTCTGGCTGGGGCTGCTGCTGATCTTCGCGTTCGCGATCAAACTGCCCTGGTTCCCCGCGGTCGGCTACGTGCCGCCCTCGGCCGGCCCCGCGCTCTGGTTCGGCAGCCTGGTCCTCCCGTCGATCTCGCTGGGACTGATCGCGGCCGCGGCCATCTCCCGGCAGACCAGGTCGAGCATGATCGGTGTGCTTCAGCAGGAGTACGTGCGTACCGCCCTCGCGAAGGGGCTGTCCAAACGTCGGGTGGTGTTCAAACACGCCCTCAAGAACGCTGCCGCACCCGTGGTGACGGTGGTTTCGTTCCAGGTGACCGCGCTGCTCGGCGGGTCGATCGTGATCGAGCGGCTGTTCGCGATGCCGGGCCTGGGTTCGCTGGCGATCAATGCCGTCCTCCGCCGCGACCCCGATGTCATCCAGGGCTTCGTCGTCTTCACCGTGGTGATCGTGGTGGTGGTCAACATGCTGCTCGACCTGTCCTACGCGTGGCTCAACCCCAAGGTGAGGTCGGCATGAGCCATATCACCTCGGCCGACCGCGAGGCCGCTCCCCCCGGACGGCCCGCACGAGCCACCGCCGGAGGCCGGAACCGCTCACGGACGATGAGCCGCCTGCTCCGGCAGCGTGCCACCATGTTCTGGGCCGCGGTCGTGCTGGTCGTGATGACCTGCGCGCTGCTGGCTCCGCTGATCGCGCCCTACGACCCGCAGGACGGCAACATCCGCCAGGGCCTGCTCGGGCCCTCCGCCGACCACTGGCTCGGTACCGACAAGCTCGGCAGGGACGTCCTGTCCCGGTTGCTGGAAGGCGCACGGGCCGCGCTCCTCGCGGGATTCGAGGCCGTCGCCATCGCCGTCCTGCTCGGCGTTCCGCTCGGCCTGCTGTTCGGCTATGCCGGCGGCTGGGCGGACAGGATCGCGATGCGCGTGGTCGAGGGCATCATGTCCGTGCCGTTCCTGGTCCTGGCGATCGCGCTGATCTCGGTTCTCGGCCCCGGTCTCTGGAAGTCCATGGCCGTCGTCGGCGTCGTGTACGCCACCACCATGATCCGGCTGGCCCGCGGAGAGACCCTCGCCGCCCGCGAGGAGCTCTACGTGGACGGCGCCCGGGTCGCCGGCGCCCCGGACCGCCGGATCATCTTCCGGCACGTCCTTCCCAACATCATGCCGCCGTTGATCGTCCAGGTCACCCTGATGCTCGCAGGCGCGATCATCGCGGAGGCGACGCTGTCGTTCCTCGGCCTGGGAGTCCAGGCGGGCCAGGCGAGCTGGGGCTCGATGCTCTCCGACGCGCAGGCCAGCATCCGCGAGGCCTTCTACCTCGCGCTGCCGCCCGGCTTCGCCATCCTCATCACGGTGCTGGCCTTCAACCAGGTCGGCGACGGCCTGCGCGACCTGTTCGCCCGCGAGGCCAAGGGCGGCGCGCTCGGCGTCAACCCGGTGCTCCGGGTCGGTTCCGCCACCGGCGGCGAGCCGCTCGCCGGTGCCGAGACCGCCGACCCGCTGCTGCGCGTCCGGGACCTGACGGTGTCGTTCCCGCAGCCCGGTTCCGGCCGCTTCGATGTCGTCCAGGGTGTCTCCCTGGACGTCGGGCGCGGCGAGATCGTCGGCCTGGTCGGCGAGTCCGGCTCGGGCAAGAGCGTCACCGCCATGTCGCTGCTCGGCCTGGTGCCCGACCCCGGACGCGTCCACGCCGCGACCGTCGAGCTGGACGGCCGGGAGCTGACCGGGCTGTCCTTCGACGAACTGCGCCGGATCCGCGGCGGCACGATCGGCGTCGTCTTCCAGGAGCCGGTCGCCAGCCTCAACCCCGCCTACACCGTCGGCGACCAGGTCGCCGAGGTGCTGCGCGAGCACGAGAAGCTCTCCCGCGCGCAGGCTCGCGAGCGGACCCTCGAACTGTTCGAGCAAGTGCACATCCCCGACCCGGAGCAACGGGTGGGCGACTACCCGCACCAGTTCTCCGGAGGGATGGCGCAGCGCGTCATGATCGCCATGGCGCTGGCCTGCGGGCCGCGGCTGCTGGTCGCCGACGAACCCACCACCGCGCTGGACGTCACCGTGCAGGGCCAGATCCTGGACCTGCTTCTGGAGCTCCGGGATGCCACCGGCATGTCCATCCTGCTGATCACCCACGATCTCGGCGTGGTCGCGGACGTCGCGGACCGGGTCGCGGTGATGTACGCGGGCCAACTCGTGGAGTGCGGTCCGACCGGGCAGGTGTTCGGCGTGCCCGCCCACCCGTACACCGAGGGACTCCTGGGTTCCCTGCCCCGGAACGTGCGGCGTACCGGGCGGCTGCCCTCCATCCCGGGTGTCGTCCCTCCTCCGGCCGACTGGCCGGAGGGCTGCCATTTCGCCGACCGCTGCGCCCACGCCGCCGATGTCTGCCTGGCGGGGCCGGTCGCGCTGGAACCCGTGGCGGCCGCACGCGCCGCGCGGTGCGCACGCACCGCCGACCTCACGCTGGTCGGCGTGGCCGAACAGTCCCCGGCCGACGTGACCGCCCCCGTGCCCGAGGAGTCCTCATGACCGTCACCGGCGCTATGGAGAAGGCGCACCGTGGGGAGGAGACCACTCCGCTGCTCCAGGTCCGCGACCTCACCGTCGCCTTCGCGCAGAAACGCACGGTCCCATGGCGCGCGGCCGGGACCGTGACCGCCGTCCAAGGGCTGTCACTGGAGCTGGACGCCGGCCGCACCCTCGGCCTGGTCGGCGAGTCCGGCTCGGGCAAGTCCACCACCGCGCGGGCCCTGCTGCACCTGATCCGTCCCGCCGCCGGGACGATCACCGCGGCCGGGTTCGACGTCGCGAGCTTCGGACGGCGCGTGCCCATCGGTTACCGCCGCGCCGTCCAGGCCGTCTTCCAGGACCCCCTGGGGTCGCTCGACCCCACCCATGTGATCGGGGACATCGTCGCCGAACCCCTGTCCATCCACTTCGACATGCGGGGGGCCGACCGCGACCGCCGGGTCACCGCGCTGCTCGACCAGGTCGGGCTCGCGGCCCACCACACGCGCCGCTACCCCTACGAGCTGTCGGGCGGGCAGCGGCAGCGCGTCGCCATCGCCAAGGCCCTCGCGGTGGAGCCGAGGTTGATCATCCTGGACGAGCCGGTCAGCGCGCTGGACGTGTCGGTGCAAAGCCAGATCATCAACCTGCTGGAGGACGTCCAGGAGGGGACCGGGGTCGCGTACCTGTTCGTCGCGCACGACCTGGCCGTCGTCCGGCACACCAGCGACGACATCGCGGTCATGTACCGCAGCCGGATCGTCGAGACGGGGCCGGCGGACCGCATCTGCGAGCGTCCGGCCCACCCGTACACCGAGGCGCTGCTGGCCGCCGTCCCCGACCCCGACCCGGCCCGGCAGCGGGTGCAACGCGAGCGGCGGCACCGGCTGCGCGCCGCCGCGGCGGATCGTGCGGCGGGCGGGCCGCGGCAGACCGCGCCGGCCGGCACGCCGGGATGTCCGTTCGTCGCCCGGTGCCCGCACCGGATGCCGGTCTGCACCCGCTCCTTCCCGGACTGGACACCGGTGGCGGGCGGAGGCCGCGTCGCCTGCCACCTGTACGCGGAGGTGGACCGGGCCGAACCCGGGACCGGAGTGACGCCCGAGCCGGAGGAGCAGCGATGAGGAGTCGCACGATCACCACGCGGTCCCCGCGGCGGCGTCTCATCGCCCTGGCCGGCGCGCTCCTGGTGGCCGCGTCCACCCTGTCCGCCTGCGGCGGAGCCGTCGGAGGCGCCGCCACCGGCAGCATGATCGACACCGCCGGCGCGCCGAGCGACCCGGCGGGGAGGCTGCGGATCGCGACCTACCAGGAGACGCCCTCGCTGGACCCGGTCCGGACCACCGTCCAGAACGGACCGATGATCTTCCCCGTCTACGACACGCTGACGACCTCCGACGCCGACTTCGAGCCCCAGCCCTGGCTCGCCACGTCCTGGTCACAGCCGCGCCCCACGACCTGGCGTTTCAGTCTGCGCGACGACGCCGTCTTCCACGACGGCTCGAAGTTCGACGCCGAGGCGGTCAAGCTCAACCTCGACCGTGCCCGGGAGGTCGACGGCAGTCCGCACGCCAACGTCTTCGGTGTCATCTCCTCGGTGGAGGTGGTCGACCCGGCCACCGTCGACGTGCACTTCACGACACCCTCCCCGAACTTCCCCGACAGCATGGCCACCGTCGCCGGCGCGATGATCAGCCCGAAGGCGATCAGGGAGAAGCGGGACCTCACTCGAGAACCGGCCGGAAGCGGTGGATGGATCTGGCAGAAGTCCGGCCATCGCGAGGGATCCCGGCACCTCTACAAGGCCAACCCGAACTACTGGAACAAGGACGCGGTCCGGGTCGCCGAGGTGGAAATCAAGATCATTCAAGAGAACAACGCCCGGCTCAACGCCGTCCAGAGCGGCCAGGTCGACATCATGAGCCGGCTCGGACCCGAGCAGATGAGCTGGGCCGAGGGGGCGCGGCTGCGGGTCCTGGCCGACCACACCTTCACCGGCGTGCTGGCGATCATGGATCGGAAGGGCGAGAAGGCCCCCGCCCTCGCCAAGCCTCAGGTCCGGCAGGCCATCGGCTACCTACTGGACCGCGAGGCCTACGACAAGGCGCTGCTGAACGGCCGAGGGGACCCGAAGGGCGGCGGGTTCGCCGCAGCCGGGTCCAAGTGGTACGACCCCGCCCTGGACGACCTCCACAAGCCGAACGTCGACAAGGCGAGGCGGCTGCTCGCACAGGCCGGGTACCCCGACGGCTTCACCTTCGAGGTCGGCAGCCAGCCGGTCATCAAGGCACAGAACGAGACCATCGCGCAGCTCCTCGCCGAGGGGGGCATCACGATGAAGATCGTCGACGTGGCGGACGGCCAGTACACCGCCGAGCTCCGAAGGGGGCGTTTCCCCGCCGGCTACCTCGTCCCGACGTCGGTCGACCCCTACGCCTGGTGGACCCGCAGCATCTCCAACCGGGGCGTCTACAACCCCTTCGACCTGAACGACCTGGCCGATCTGGAGGCCCTCTATACCAAGGCGGCCGCCACGGAGAACGACGACGAACGCGCATCGATCTTCAGCGAACTCCAGAAGCAGACGGTCGTGCGCGGCGTCGCCTTCCCCCTCAGCCAGAACCCCCGCGCGGCCGCGCTGTCGGGCGAGGTGCGCGCCGTCCGGCAGCCGATCTTCGCACCCGACGACACCAGCCCCCGCCCGCACTACCTGTGGCTCCGCTGACCCGGTCACGGTGCCGACAGGGCTCTCGCCTCCGATGAAAGGAACCATGAACGCCATGAGTCCCGACCCCGGACGCCCGCTCTCGCAGCGGTTGCGCCGGATGCTCGCACTGGCGCCGGACGCGCCGGGGCTGGTCTTCGAGGAACGGACCTATCCCTGGGCCTACCACCTGGAGGCCGTCGAGGACCTGGAGAACGCCATCGGCGAGTCCGGGGCCCACCGGGTCGGGATCGTCCTGCGCAACCGGCCCGCGCACCACGCGGCGTTGATCGCCGTCCTCGCCACCGGGCGCGAGGCCGTGACGCTCAGCCCCTTCCATGGCGATATCGCACTGGCCGAGGACATCACGGCGCTCAGGCCACAGGTGGTCATCGCCGCGCCCGAGGACTGGGACCGCGACGGAGTGGCCAAGGCGGCGGCCGACGTACGCGCCATCGCCGTCCGAACCGGTGACGGCCGGGCCCTGCGCCCCCACCCGGCGGACTGGCACGCCGAGCCCTGCGCCCACGCCCCGTCCGACGTGGCCGTTCGCATGCTCACCAGCGGAACCACGGGCAGGCCCAAGCGGATCGAACTCGGCTATGACGCGCTCACGGCGGCGTTCGACGCGGCCGGCCACGGAGCGGCGATGACCGACCCGCAGGAGCTCAAGCCGGGGACGGCGATCCTGTGGGCGCCGTTGATGCACATCAGCGGCCTCTACTTCGCGGTCGGCAACGTCCTGGAGGGCAAGGCCACCGCGCTTCTGGAGCGCTTCGACGTCACCCGCTGGTCGGAGCTGGTGCGCGTGCACCGCCCGAAACTCGTCAGCCTGCAGCCGACCGCCATGCGCATGGTCCTGGACGCCGAGGTTCCGCGCGAGGTGTTCGACGGTGTCCGCGCGGTGCTGTCGGGGACCGCGCCGCTCGACCCCGCCGACGCCGAGAGATTCGAAGCCCGCTACGGCGTGCCCGTCCTCGCCACCTATGGCGCGACCGAGTTCGCGGGAGCGGTCGCCGGCTGGAGTCTGCGGCTGCGACGCGAATGGGGTGACACGAAGCGGGGCAGCGTCGGCCGCGCTCACAACGGTGTCGAACTGCGCGTCGTCGACCCCGGCACCCGCGACCCCCTGCCACCGGGAGAGATCGGTGTACTGGAGGCGCGCGGCGGCCAGCTGCCCGCGGCCTCGGACGCGTGGACCGCCACCACCGACCTGGCCTCGATCGACGCGGACGGATTCCTCTTCATCCACGGCCGCACGGACGACGCGATCAACCGCGGCGGGTTCAAGATCGTTCCAAGCGTGCTGGAGGATGCGCTGAAGGACCATCCGGCGGTCCGCGACGCCTGCGTCGTCGGGCTGCCGGACGCGCGGCTGGGCGAGGTCCCGGTCGCCGCCGTCACAGTCGGGGAGGCGGTCGGCGAAGCGGCCCTCCGCACCTTCCTGGAGGAGCGGCTCGCCCGGTATCAGTTGCCCGCGGACATCAGGGTCGTGGCCGCGCTCCCGCGCACCCCGTCCCTGAAGGCCAGCCGTCCGGAGGTCAGGGCGCTGTTCGAGGACGGTGTCTGATGGGCGTCCGGCTCACCGAGGAAGAGGCGTGGTCCCGGCTGGCGAGTGCGCACACCGGGATCCTCACCACCCTGCGCCGGGACGGCCGGCCGGTGCCGCTGCCGGTGTGGTTCACCGCCCTCGACCGGCGGTGCTACCTGCGAACCCCGGCCGCTTCGGCGAAGGTCGGCCGCATCCGGCGCGACCCCCGGGCGTCGCTGCTGATCGAGTCCGGGACGCGCTGGGTCGAACTGGCCGCGGTCCTTTTGCACGGCACCGCCTCCATCGTGACGGACGAAGCAGAGCGGGCCGAGGCCCTGGAGGCGCTGAACGCCAAGTACGCGGATCACGGTCCGCCGTCGACGCGGCTGCCCGACGCCGCACGCGCTCATTACTCGTCCTCGGCCGTGATCCGCTTCGAGCCGACCGAACCTCCCATCACCTGGGACAACGCGCGACTTCGCCTTCGCGATGACCACCGGCCGCAGCGGGAGGGGCGGCCGGACGCCGCCTGAGGCGCCGCAGCGACCTGCTCCCAGCACGCCGAGACCAGACCAGAAGGGGCACCATGACCGAGAGCACCGAGACCACGGCGCAGCGCCGGGAACTCGACGAGGCGACCTCCTCCAGCCTCGTCAGCACCGACATCGAGAAGGACCGGGAGATCGTCGGCCGGGACTGGGCCGTCCGCAACCAGGAACTCCTCGGGACGGCCACCCCCGAGGCGATCCGCAACTTCGCGACGAGCTACGGGGACGACAACCCGCTGTTCGGCGACCCCGAGTACGGTCGTGGTACCCGCTGGGGAGGCCAGATCGCGCCGCCGATCATGGCGGCGATCCTGAACGCTCCCCTGCGCGGAGACCGAGCCGCCGCGGACGAGCGCGGAGGCAGCTACCGCGGGATCCACGCGTTCGTGTCCGGCGGAACCTGGGACTGGTACCGGCCGATCCGTCCCGGCGACACCATTTACAGTTTCGGCGGCCTGGAGTCGGTCGAGGAGAAGCGGTCGGAGTTCGCCGGCCGGTCGGTCATCAAGGTCAACCGCAAGGTCAAGATGAACCAGCACGCCGAGGTCGTCGGCGTCTACCGGACCCTGATCATCTACACCGAGCGGAAGAAGGCCAGGGAACACGGCAAGTACGCGACCATCGAGGCTCCGAACTACACCGACGAACAGCTCGCGGAGATCGACGGACTGCTCGCCGCCGAACGGTCTCGCGGCGGCGTCCCCCGCTACTTCGAGGACGTCGAGGTCGGCGAGACCCTTTCCCGGATGGCCAGGGGGCCGCTCACCACCACGGACATCATCGTCTTCCACGCCGGCGGATACGGATTCGTCCCGTACGGCCTGAAGACCGGCCGCATCGGCTACCAGAACCGGCGGCGGATCCCCGCCTTCTACGTCAAGAACGAGTACGGCGCCCCCGATGTCGCGCAGCGCGTTCACTGGGACTCCGAATGGGCCCAGGCGATCGGCAACCCCCGCGCCTACGACTACGGGGTGCTGCGCGAGTGCTGGATGCACCACTGCCTCACCGACTGGGCGGGCGACGACGGCTGGGTCATGCGCCAGCACGACGAGATCCGCAAGTTCAACTACCAGGGCGACACCCAGTTCCTGTCCGGTGAGGTCACAGGCAAGTACGAGGAGGACGGGCGGAGCCTGGCGGAGGTCTCCGTCACGGCCAGGAACCAGCGCGATGAGGTCACGATGAAGGGCACCGGCACGATCGCATTGCCCAGCCGCGAGCGTGGCCCGGCGCTCCTGCCCGAGGTGCCCGCCGACCTCCAGCGCCGCGCGATCGAGATGATGGCCCGTCACGGTGAACTGCTGCGCGAGGTGAACCGGTGACCGAGGGGCCTCGCTGCCAGACCGACGAGCACGGCGTGCTGCGCATCACCCTCGCCCGTCCGGAGAAGGCGAACGCGCTGCGGCGGTCGGACGTGACCGCACTGCTGGCCGCGCTGGAGCCGGTGGCGTCCGGGAGAGAGATCCGCGCGGTCCTGATCGACGCCGAGGGCAGGCATTTCTGCGGCGGCGCCGACCTGGTGGCGGCGAATCCACCCGGTTCGCCCCGCCCCGCGCTGGGCGATATGACGCGCAACCTGGCCACGGCAGCGCACCGGCTGGTGCGGATGCTGTGGGAGCTTCCGATCCCGACCGTCGCCGCCGTCCAGGGAAATGCGGTCGGTCTCGGCCTCCATCTCGCTCTCGCGTGCGACTTCGTGATCGCAGGCCGGGAAGCCATTTTCTCCGAGCCGTTCACCAGACGCGGATTCTGTCCCGACAGCGGTGCCACCTATCTGCTGCCCCGCCTGATCGGCGTCGCCCGAGCCAAGCAGATGCTCATGCGCGGCATCGCCGTCCCCGCCGATCAGGCACTCGATTGGGGCATGGTCGGCCAGGTCGTCCCGGACGCCGACCTGGCCGGCACCGCCGAGGCCCTCGCGGTCGAGCTGGCGGCCGGGCCGACCTTCGTGCACGGCCTCACCAAGACGCTGATCTCCGACCACCTCACCGCCGACCTGCCACGCGCCCTGACGGCCGAGGCCCACGCCGTGGAGCTCAGCCTGCGCGGCGAGGACTTCCGAGAGGGCATCCGGGCCTTCCTGGAGCGCCGCCCACCCGTCTTCAGCGGTTGCTGACCCGGCCGGCACCGAGGAGGACGACCGATGCAGATCACTTTCACCAGGGAACAAGAGGACTTGCGCGCGGTCCTGCGCGGGTTCCTCGCCGAGAACTCCGACGTCCGCGCCCTGATCGACGGCGAGGGCGGACATGACCCGCACCTCTGGCGCCGGATGGCCGGCGAGATCGGCGTGCAGGGGCTGGCGATTCCCGAGAGGTACGGCGGCGCCGGCGGTACCTCCGCCGAGCTGTGCGTGGTGTTCGAGGAACTCGGCCGCACGCTGGCCGGGGGCGCGATGCTCGGAACGATCGGGATGGCCGTCCCGGCGCTGCTGGCCTCCGGCACCGGGGGTCTCCAGGCCGAACTGCTGTCCGGCATCGCCGACGGCTCCCTCGTCGCGGCCGTCGCCGTCGCCGAGAGCGACGGGAGCTGGGACCTTCCGCGACCCGCCACGAAAGCTTGTCCTGCCACGGGCTCCTTCCTGCTGGAAGGCGCCAAATACTTTGTCCCGGACGGCATGGTCGCGGACCTGTTCCTGGTGTCCGCCGCCACACCTGACGGACCCGCTCTGTTCGCCGTCCTCGGCGACGCGGCGGGACTCAGCCGCACCGCGCACGCGACGGTGGACCGCACCCGTGGCCTGGCGAGGATCGACTTCGCCTCCACTCCGGCATGGCTGCTCGAGATGGGCACCCACGCTCTCGAGGAGGCGCTCGACCATGGCCGCGCCGCCCTCGCCGCCGAGCAGGCCGGAGGAGCCCAGCACTGCCTGGAGATGGCCGTCGAGTACGCCAAGAGCCGGCACCAGTTCGGCCGTCCGATCGGCAGCTTCCAGGCGATCAAGCACCATGCCGCGGACATGCTCGTGGCGGTCGAGTCCGCACGCTCAGCGGCCTACTATGCCTCGCTCGCGCCGCAGGAGGACCCGTCTCGGCTGTCCATCGCCGCCACAACGGCACAGGTGTGCTGCTCCCAGGCCTACACCCACGTCGCCGCCGAGACGATCCAGATTCACGGCGGCATTGGCTTCACCTGGGAACACGACGCACATCTCTACTACAAGCGAGCCAAGTCCGATGAAGTCCTGCTCGGCGGCCCAGACTGGCACCGCGATCGCCTCGCCCGGCTGATCGGAATCGTCGAGGAGGACACCGATGACTGACGACGAGACCTTCCGGGCGGCTCTACGCGAGTTCCTGGACGAGTACGCACCCGGCAAGGCGCCGCGCGGCGCGGCGGAACGACTCGCGTTCCAGAAGACCTGGGCCGCCACCAAGTTCGACCACGGCTTCGCTGGGCCTTCCTGGCCCAGGGAGCACGGCGGCATGGACCTGCCCTTCACCCAGCAGGTGATCTACAACCAGGAAATGGCACGGTTCCGTGTCCCCAAGCACCCCGGCACGGGCTGGGAGATGGTCGGCCCGACACTGATCGAGCACGGAACGTCCGCACAGCGGGAGCGATACCTGAAGCCGATGCTGAGGGGCGACGAGGTGTGGGCCCAGGGCTTCTCCGAGCCGGACGCCGGATCGGACCTCCCGGCCCTGCGGACGACCGCCCGCCGCAACGGCGACCACTACGTCGTCGCCGGACAGAAGGTGTGGAACACCAACGCCGAGAAGGCGGACATGTGCTTCATCCTCGCCCGCACCGGCACCCGCGAATCCCGCCAGGACGGCATCAGCTACCTCCTGGTCGACGCGCACGCGCCCGGCGTGACCATCCGCCCGATCCGCGACATGGCCGACCGCGAGCACTTCTGTGAAATCCACTTCGACGACGTCCGAGTGCCGGTCACCGACCGGGTGGGCGAGGAGAACCGGGGCTGGCGAATCGCCCGCAGCACCCTCGGACACGAACGATCCGCCGGTGCGCTCACCCAAGCCGCGTTCTACCGCCGGATCGTTGACGAACTGATCGCCCTCGCCCGCGCCAGAGGAGCACACCACGACGTCGGGGTCCGGCGTCGCCTGGCCGACTTCGACGCGCGCGTGCGCGTGATGGGCGTGCACGCCGCCAGGACCATTGAGGCGATCGCCGCGAGCGGAGAACCGGGCCCCACGTCGTCGATCTCACGCCTGTACAACAGCACATTCGAACAGGAACTGCACGAGTTCGCAGTCGACCTTCTAGGCCCGTACGGACTGCTCACGAAAGACGACGCCGAGACGATCCAGAAAGGTCGCTGGAGTACCGGTTGGCTGGCCACCCGCGCCTCCACGATCGGAGCGGGAACGGCGGAGATCCAACGCAACACCATCGCCGAACAGGTCCTGGGCCTCCCACACGACCCGGCAATGCCCAAGCGATAGCCGTGGCCCGCGCATGCCAGCCTGCTGAAACCGCCATGGACCACGCCGAATCACAGGCCAAAGCACTCGGCAGTTATGACTTCCGCCTCGATGAATTACCACATCGCCCAGGTCCGCTACGCACTGGGCGACAAGCGCAACTCCATCACGGCCATGGAACAAGCCGACCGCGTCCGCGACGCGGTCTACCGGCGCGCCCGCGTCCGTCACCTGGGCGCCCTCGCCGAACGCAAACTTGAGATCGGGCACCTCGAGGAAGCCTGCAGCGACTGGAGCCGCACGCTCGACGACCCCGCCGTCCAATCCGGCCGATGCGACAACCGCTTCGACACGATGATGAAGTCACTCAAGCCACACCGGCGCAACCCTCACGCGAAAGCGCTCTATGAACGCTGTTTGCGGACGACGGTCGTCGACGGGCCGGGTGCCGGCTACTCGGGCGGGACCCGCTCGCGATCAATGGGCCGTCCTGACGGTTGACGACGGCATCACGATCGTCGATCCCGGCACGCTCGCTTCGACGTCACCCGCGAGGCGAACGAGTGGTCCGGCCGCAAGGGCCGGTGGCCGGACCACTCGTGCGGCAACGGTCGTCAGGTGTGGTTGTGGCAGCACGCGCCGCGGTTGAGGCGGGCGGCGCCCCGGGTGTTGCGGCGGGTGACGGCCGCGGGTGCGATGGCGGGGGTGGCCTTGCCGTCGTAGACGACCTTGCCGCCGAGGACGGTTCCGGTGATGGGCAGTTCGACCAGCGAGGACGGGTCGGTGTCGAGCATGTCGCCTCCGACGATGCACACGTCGCCGGCCATGCCGGGCTCCAGGGTGCCCTTCCAGCGTTCGGCGTGGTCCTGCCAGGCGCCGGTCCGGGTGTAGCTCACGAGGGCTTCCTTGACGGTGATGCGCTCGGCCGCACCGGCCACGCCGCCGAACTGGCCCGCGCGCGTCACCGCCGACTGCACGCCCTGCAGCAGGCTCGGCGAGGTCACGGGGGCGTCGGACGCGCTGGTGACCTTGACGCCCGAGTCCAGCGCCGTGCGGTAAGGCCACTGGTAGTCGGTGCGCTCGGGGCCCAGGTGCGGGTCGAGGGTGCGGCCGAGGACGTACTTGATGGTGGCGTTCATGTTGACGCCGATCCCGTGGCGGGCCATCGTGCGCAGGGTTCCAGGCGGGGTCAGGTCGCCGTGGATGATGTAGTGGCGCGGATCGCGGATGCGCCGGTTGGCGCGCATCGCGGCCAGATAGCCCGCGACCACCGCGTCGATGCCCGCGTCGCCGGTGGAGTGGGTGCCCACCTGCATCCCGGCGTCGTGGGCGAGGCGGATCATCTTGTGCAGGTTCGCGACCTGCTCCTCGATCGTGTCGCCCTGCGTGACCGGGGTGGCGTTACTGCCGTCCAGGTAGGGCTCGTGCAGCCAGGCGGTCTGCGCCGCGGTCGGCACCCCGTCCACGCTGATCTTCATCCCGGCGACCCGCAGCATCCGCGGGTCGACGCCGCGCAGTGGGTCGTAGCTGTCGAGCATCTCGCGTACCTGGTCGGGATGGCGGCCACCCATGATCAGCGCGGTGATGCGGAGCGGCAGCGTGCCCGCACCGTACTTGCCGCCGTACATCGCGAGCTGCTGCAGGGTGATGCCCGGATCGGTGATGCTGGTGATGCCCTGGGCGTGGCACAGCCTGATCGCGGCGTCGATGGCGCCGGCGGTCTCCTCCGCGGTGTAGGGCGGAACATGCGGGGTGACCAGGCCCTGCGCGCTCTCCCGCAGGACGCCGTTCGGCTCCCCGTCGGCGTCCTTCCCGATGATCCCGCCGGGCGGCGCCGGGGTGTCGCGGGTGATGCCTGCGATCCGCAGCGCGTGGGAATTCGCGGACATCATGTGCCCGGAGAAGTCGCGCAGGATGACCGGGTGGTTCCCGGAGACGGGGTCGAGGTCGGCCTTGGTCGGGGGGTGCGGCAGCCGGTTCTCGTTCCAGCCCTGCCCGCGGATCCAGGAGTCGGGCGCGGTCGCGACGGCCACGGCGGCCGCCACGGAGTCGACGATCTCCTGGATGGTCTCGAAGTTCGCCTCGATGGTGAACGGCGGGAAGTCCAGGCCGTAGCCGCCCAGGTGCAGGTGGGAGTCGTTGATGCCGGGCAGCACGGTGCCGCCCTCGGCGTTGACCGATTCGGTGCGCCGTCCGGCCAGGCGGCGGACGTCGCGTTCCCGGCCGACACCGATCACCACCCCGCCGCGGATGGCGACGGCCTCGGCGGTGCGCAGGTGCCTGTCCATGACCTGCACGCGCCCGTTGTAGATGATCAGGTCGGCGGGCCCGCGTCCACCACCGTGGGCCTGCGCGGACGCGGGACCTGCGGACAGCATCGGGACGGCCGCGGCGCAGGCGGCCACGCCGGCCGCCTGGCCCAGAAAGCGGCGGCGGTTGATTCCGGTGGTCATCGTGCGTTCCCTTCGGCTGCGGGGAAACAGGTGTGCGGCACGGCGCGGGTCTCGTGGGTGCTCGGACGGTGCGATGTCACGGACGGCTCCAATGCCGGGCGGGCCCTACGAGCTTGTTTGGGCCCACACGATTGCCGAGATCGTACGGGCTCAAATGAAATCTGCCAAGGGCTTGCTCGGCGGCGCCCGACGGCCGCTTGACGATGTATCTAGCTTGTTAGTTGGTTGGATCCGGCCATGGTGGCCATGGGGTGGACAGTGCGGTGACCAGGGGGAGGCGCTCTGGGCGCGCATGCAGACCGAACGACTCGACCGGCAACGCCGGCGGACCCGCGTCGAACTCGCCAACGCGATCTTCGAGTGCATCGAAGGGCTCTGCAGCCGCCGCCGAAAGCACTCCGCCCTGGGCTACATGACGACTCCTTCCGCTACAGCGACACGGTCGACATCGACGCCGGCTTCCTCACCGGCCTGGTCGCCCTCGCGGCCGTCGGCAGCTACCGCTTCCGCCAGCGCCGCTGGCAGCGCCTCGTCCACCCGGCCACCACCTGAACCGCTAGCGCCCCTGCTCGCCACCGGCGTCGCCGGGCTCGGCCAGGAGGGCGGTGAGCCGCGCCTGGACGCCGTCGAGCGTCCGGTCGACCGTGTAGGTGAAGATCTGGTCGCGTTCCCAGCCGCCGGTCAGCGTCGCCGCGAGCGCGGCCGCGCCGGGCCGGGCCGGATCGTCGCGGAGGTCGGCGAGGCGGCCGCGGATGGAGTCGCGCAGCCTGGGTGCGGCGTCGCGCTCGTCCTCGGCCGCGATCAGATGGACGGCGGCGTTCAGCAGGGTCACGTACGCGGCCGGAGCCTCGGCGCCGAAGCCCGCGGCAGAGAGCCGACGGACGCCCTCCTCGATGATCGCGGTGGCCGACGGGACGATCGGCGCGGCGATCCCCAGCCAGCGCGCGACCCCCGGATGGGCGAGCAGCACCGGCCGGAGGGACGTCAGCAACGCGCGGAACCACGGGCGCCACGGGAGGCCGGGGTCGGGCATCGGCACCCGCCGCAGGATCGCGTCCACCACCGCGATCTCCACCGCGTTCCGATCGCCGACATGGTGGGCGATCGCGGTGGGCCAGCAGTCCAGCGCCGCCGCCAGGTCGCGTAGCGACCAGCCGGGGAACCCCCGGTCGGCGGTCAGGCGCACGCCCGCCTCGATGATCTCCGTGGCGGTCAGCGGCGGTTGGTCCCGGGTGCTGCGCGGGCCGCGCGTCCCGCCCGCCCTGCGCCGCGGGGCGCCGTTGCCCGTCTCCGATGGGCTCATTGCTCCTCTTTCGCTACGCCCCACCTCGAAGGTAGGTTAGGCAAACCTTTTGTACGGCGTACAAATGCCCGTGGAGGTGTGATGACCGCTGGTCCCGCCCGCGTTCCCGACGATCCGGACAGCACGAAGGCGACCCCCGGCGGGGGGCCGTCCATGGTGAAGGGGCGTCCGGATGGTGATCGCCCGCCCGCACCGGCCCGCGGGGCGGGCTGGATCCTCGCCTGCGTCGTCACGGTCCAGTTCCTCGTCTCGCTGGACCTGTCACTCGTCAACGTCGCACTTCCGGCGGTCCAAGACGATCTCCGGCTCTCCGCGAGCACCCTGAACTGGGTCGTCGTCGCCTACGTTATCGTCAACGGCGGCTTCCTCCTGGCGGGCGGGCGGACGGGGGACCTGCTCGGGCGCCGCCGCGTCCTGGCCGCCGGGCTCGCGCTCTTCGCCCTCGCCAGCGTGACGGGCGGGCTCGCGTCCAGCGGCTGGCTCCTGGTCGCGGCACGGGCACTGCAGGGCCTGGGCGCGGCCGCCGCGTCACCGGTCGCCCTCGCGCTGGTGACCGCGCACTTCCCCGAGGGGGCCGCCAGAGCGCGGGCCTTGGGCCTGTGGGCCGCCTCCACCGTGGCGGGCGGCGCGGTCGGTGTCGTGGCCTCCGGCATTCTCACCGAGACGTTCGGCTGGCGAGCCGTGATGCTGGTGAACGTGCCGATCGCCACGTTCGGGCTCCTCACGGCGGCCCGGCTGCCGGGCGGCAGGGAGCGTCGGGGCGTCCGGCCCGACGTTCTGGGCCCCCTGCTGGCCACGGCGGGCATGAGCCTGCTGGTCCTGGGCGTCTCGGTCGCCGGCTCCGAGGGGTGGACGGCGCCGCTCACCCTCGGCCCGCTCGCGGCGGGGGCCGGGATGCTGGGCGTGTTCCTCCTGGTGGAGCGGCGGGTCGCCGACCCGCTCGTCCGGCTGGGCCTGTTCGCGCATCGCGCGGTGCTCGGCGCCAACGTCTTCGGGTTCCTCATCACGGCGGGCCAGCTCGCGAGCTTCTACTTCGTCTCGCTGCACATGCAGCGGGTGCTCGGCTACGACGCGCTGTCCACGGGCCTGGCGTTCCTGCCGTTCTGCCTGGGCTCGGTGGCCGGGATGATCGTCGCGACCCGGACGCTCGTGCGCGCCGGCCCCCGCGCGATCCTCGTCGCGGGCGGGCTGACCGGGGCGCTCGGAATGGCGTGGTTCGGGCTCGGTGGCCCCGGCGGCACCTTCTGGACCGACGTGCTCGGGCCGTCGCTGGTCGCGAGCGTGGGCATCGGCGCGAGCTTCGTCGCGATGGGGTCCGCCGCCACCGGCGGCGTCCCGGCCGAGGACGCGGGGATGGTCTCCGGGCTGCTCAACAGCTTCCGGCTGGTGGGCGGCGCGTTCGGGCTCGCCGTGCTGGGGACGCTGGCGACGACCGTCACCGGCCGCGAGGCCGACCCGTCGTCGACGGCGGCGGCGAGCGCCGGATTCAGCGCCGGGCTGCTGGCCGCGGCATGCCTCCTCGCTCTGGGCGCACTGTTCTGCCTGGTCATACCCAAGCACCGGCCCGCCGACGTATCCGAGCGGCATTGAACGAGGGCGGGGGAGTGCGCCACGGGGCGAGGTGACCGGGCCGATGCCGGCCGTGGGCCGAATGAGAATGGTTGTCATTGATGGCCGAATGTCGATCAGGACCGAGCGGCGGCTCCACGGGCGAAGGAGGCAGGGGCAGGCCGGGCGGTGGACTCATTGCGCCCGGCGGCGGGCATGTCTGAGTTTGCCTCTCGTATGGGGTCAGGTGACCGCTTCAGGGGTACGCCACGCCGTGGTCACCTGCAGATGGGCGCAAGCCCGCCCGTAAGGAGTGCGCAATGTCAACCATCGAGCACCGTCCTCACGCCGGTCACTCGCACGTTCACGGTGAGGGATGCGGGCATGTGTCCTTTCGGCATAGCGACCACGTCGATTACGTGCACGACGGTCACATCCATCGCCTGCACGAGGATCATGTGGACGAGTGCGTCAACGGCGAACATGTCGCGCATGAGGGCCACGAGCATCAGCACGGCTCCGACTGCGGTCATGTCGGGGTCCCGCATGACGACCACATCGACTATCTCCACGACGGACACCGCCACGCGGCCCACGCCGGCCATTGGGACGAGCACTGAGGGGATGGGCGCATCGGCCAGTAGCTGACCTGACGAGGATGGTGGCCTGGTTCTGCCGCCCAAACGGCCCAGCGCTGGTGGGCGCGGCATGGGGACGGCGGGGAGGCATGTGCCTCCCCGCCGCGGTTATGTGGGGATCACGGTGACGTGATCTGGATACGGTCCGCCACCGGTTGCAGCACCGAGGTGAGCAGGGCGGCGGCTTCGGTGTTGCCGCGCTGGGCCAGCGGCCACAGGACGGCCGCCACCTCCAGCAGTGGGCGTCTGCCGTGCCGGGGGCCGGTGCCTCCGGCCGCCGGGCCCCCGTGTCCGCCGAGCGCGATCGGATCGCGGCCTCGGCGGTCAGGTGTCGTTCGTGCGGCAGCCCGCCGGACCGCGTGGTGCGCAGGCGCCGGACCAGCCGCCGGACCAGCGGCCGGTCCAGTTCGGCGGTGTTGGCCGCGATGGCCACCGCGAGGATGACCACGCCGGTGGCCACGAACCAGCCGGGGACCTCTCCCAGCAGGAGCAGTCCGACCGGCAGGCCCATGATCGGCTCACCGGCGGCCAGCACACCGAACTTCTCCTTGCCGAGGTAGCCGATGGCCCGTGCCTCCAGCACCGGAGCCACGGCCACCGTGACCAGGCCGGTGAGCACGGCCAGGGCGATGATGCGGGGCTGGAACCACTCCAGGCCTCCCGAGAACACCAGCCAGCCGGCCGCGCCCGGGATGGTCAGCAGGCCGGCCAGTGCCAGGCCGACCGTCTCGGCGCCCCGCTCCTCCAGTTTCTCCATCGCGCTGATGTTGACGGCGAAGCACGCCGCGGCCGCGGCGGCGAAGGCGTAACCGAGCCAGTCGGTGTGCGCCTCCTCCTGCAGCGACATGATCCACAGGCCCGCGCCGGCGAGTACCGGCCAGAGCACCGCGGCGTAGCGGGACTCGCGCATCGCGCCCCACACCGCCACCAGCAGCGGGCCGCAGAACGCGATCGCGATCACCGTGGCGAAGCTGTCCACCCGCTGCGTGGCGGCGACCAGCAGCGGCAGGTAGAACACGTTCGCCACCGCCACGCACCCGATCGGCCACCGGGCCGACCGGGCCGAGGCGCGCTCCCGCCGGAACACTCCGGCGGCCGCGCCGCCGGTGCGGGACGACCGCACCTCCAGCCCGAATCTGAACGCGGCGTATCCCGCGAGGAACGGTCCACCGAAGATCGCGCCGAGCGCGCCCGAAGCGAAGGGGAACTGCTTCTCGTCTTCGGCCCCCAGCGCGGAGAACGCGTCCCCCGCGACACAGAACAGCAGCCCCAGCAGGCCGATGGCGACCCCCCGCAGCGTGCTGTTCCCAGGCAATTGCACCTTGGGCATGACAAGCCTCTCTTGTTTGTCTCGTCTCCCCGGCGCAGAGCCGGGCGGCGGGCAGCGTCTGCCCACGAGGAGTACCGTCCCGGGACGATCAACAATGACAACCGTTATCAATCTCACGTCCGGCGATCCGGGCCGGTCGCGTTCGAGCGACGGACGGCGCTGTCGCCTGCCCCCGCAGCGCGCTACCGCAAATGGCCGTCTGGTGGTTCCCGATGGGGCGGCGCCCACCGGGGTGCGCAGAGATTCGGACGGTCCGTTCCTATGGCGTCGGGGGCGACTTGCGGCTATCCCTGCTGTCGGCGGCTGAACCGCGGGTGCTCAGGTGCTCTTGATCCCGGCGATGATCGCGTCGAGGCCGGCCTCGAAGATCTCTTCCTTGGGAAGGGTGAAGAACTCCGCGCCGATCCGCGCGGCCGTGGGGTGACGGAGCGGATCGGTCCCGGCCAGGCCGTCGACGAACGCTTGCGAACGGCTTGGGCGGCGGGCCCGTCGTCGCCGGTCGGCGTTGTCCTCGACGGCGATGCGGGAGAACGTCCAGCTCATGATGAGCGCGGTGCCGCGCGCGGTTCCGGTGTCGTCGAGGCCGGCGCCCGCCACGGCCGAGGCGAGTAGATCGAGGAGCCGGTACGCCTCGGGTCCCGCGGGGCCGTTGTCCAGTAGCCATGCGGCCAGCCCGCGGTGCCGGCGCAGGACCGCTCGCTGGGCGCGGGCCCACGCGCGGGCGCGTTCGTCCCACGGGTCGTCGGGCCCGTTCGCCGGGCGCACGAGGCTTCCGACGCGGTCGGCGACGAGGCGGGTGAGCTCCTCGCGATCGGCGATGTGCCGGTAGAGGGCCATCGGCGTGACGTCGAAGCGGGCGGCGACGGCGCGCATGGTGACCGCGTCGAGGCCCTCGGCGCGGGTGAGGCCGAGGGCGGCCTCGATGATGCCGTCGCGGTTCAGCGTCGTCGGGGGCGTCACCCGTTGATCATATCGACTGCCCTGCCTGTGATAATGGTTATCGATCTCGTGGTATACATAGTAAACGTCCGTGTTGTGCCGGTGTGCTCCGGCGATGGAAAGTGATGGTGCTGGATGTTGTCCACGACAGGACGCAGGGTGGGGGGCCTGGCCGCGGGCCTGGCCGCGGCCGTGCTGGTGACGGGGTGCACGGCTTCCAACGGGTCGCAGGGGGACGGTTCGCGGCTGCGGGCCGCGTTCTCAGGCGGCACGTCCGAGACGCTGAACTACTTCCGGGGCCCGACGGCATTGGACTACGTGCGGGCGAAACTGGTGCACGCACCGCTGTGCGAACTCGATCCGGCGTCGCCGGAGGGTGTCGCCTACGGCGTGGTGGAGTCGATCGAGGTCTCCGACGACCTGTCCGAGTACACATTGCGCGTGCGCGACGGGGTGCGGTTCACCGATGGATCCGCGCTGACGAGCAAGGACGTGCTGTACTCGCTGCGGGCCCCGGTCGAGCTGGACGGCCTTCCGTTCACGCTGCTGGCGGCGCGCGGTTTCGATCTGGACGCGGCGTCGGCGCCGGACGCGTCGACCGTGGTGCTCCCGGCGCGGTCGCCGATCGCCGACGGCCGGTAGCTGATCTGCCAGAGCATGCTCGCGATCAAGGACGGCACGAAGGAGTTCGCGCCGGAGACTCCGTCGTCAGGGCCGTTCACGATCGCCGCGTTCGAGCCGGGCCGGACCACGCTGCTGAAGCGCAATCCCGACTACTACGGCACCGCGCCGTCCCTGGAGTCGATCGAGTTGCTCTCCATCCCCGACGGGACGGCGAGAGCGAATGCGCTGCGGCAGGGGCAGGCCGACTTCGCCGGCGGCATCGCTCCCGCGCAGGCGCAGGCGCTCGACAAGGCCGACGGGATCGCGGTGACGACGAGCGAGCCGCCGTACGCCTCGTACCTGCATTTCACGATGAACACCGAGGCGGAGCCGTTCGACGACCCGCGGGTCCGGGAGGCGTTCAGGCTCGCCGTCGACCGGAAGCGGATCGTGGACAACGTCTACTACGGTTGCGCGTTCGTGGGCAACGACCTGCCCGCGCTCGGGTTTCCGAGTTACGACAAGGCGCTCGAGCAGCGTCCCCATGATCCGGAGCGGGCTCGGCGGCTGCTCGCCGACGCGGGCGCCGACGGGGTGAGCGTGGAGCTCACGGCGGGACCGGAACTGCCCGGCATGGTCGAGGCGGCGACGCTGGTCGTCGAGGATCTGAAGGCGGTCGGCGTGGAGGCGACGCTGCGCCAACTGCCCGCGGGGCAGCTGTTCGCCGACCACCCGGCCTACCTGAAGCTGCCGTTCGGGGCCGGGTTCAATCCGCCCGCGACGTTCGAGCCGAACCACGTGCCCGGCGCCTTCCCGGAGGTCGACGCGCTGGTGAAGACCGCGCGCAGCGCGTCCACGGCCGAGAAGAGGCTGGCCGCATCGCATCGGGCGCAGCGGCTGCTGTGGGATGAGGGCGGTCAGATCGGGGCGGTGTTCGTACCGGCCGTCAGTGCCGCCCGCGACGGGGTCTCCGGGGTGCGGGAGCTGCAGTTCCCCGACCTGTCGCAGGTGACCGTCACCGGCCGGACATGAGGCCGGCCGGTTGGATCGCGGTGCGGGCCGCAACCTGCGTGGGGACCCTCGCCGTCCTGTCCGTCGTCGTGTTCTGGGCGACGGAGGTACTTCCCGGCGACGCGGTAGGAGTCGTGGCCGGGCCGGACGCGACGGATGCCGAA
Source organism: Actinomadura sp. KC345 (assembly GCF_004348515.1). Taxonomy (GTDB): domain Bacteria; phylum Actinomycetota; class Actinomycetes; order Streptosporangiales; family Streptosporangiaceae; genus Spirillospora. Next base: position 33,805 of record NZ_SMKH01000041.1, read on the forward strand.
CGGGAGGCGGTCCGGGGCGCGCTCGGGCTGGACCGGCCCCCCGCTGAGCGCTACGGGGAGTGGGTCGCGGGGATGCTCCACGGCGATCTCGGCACGTCGCTGGTGTCGGGCCGGGACGTCGCCGGTATCGTCGCGGCCCGGCTCGGCGGGCTCGAACCGGCGGGACGGCCGGCATGACGGCGACCGTGTCCGGCCTCACGATCGCCACGGCCCGCGGTGCCGTCCTCGACACGGTCGACCTCGACCTGCACCGAGGAGAGGTGACCGCGATCGTCGGCGAGTCCGGGGCCGGCAAGACGACGCTCGCCCATGCCCTCCTCGGCCACGTCGCCCACGGTCTGCGGCGCACCGCAGGGCGGATCGAGGTGACCGGGCACGACCCGTTCACAGGGGAGGGACGTGCCGCGCTGCGGGGCAGAACCACCGGGTACCTGCCGCAGGACCCGGCGAGCGCGCTGGATCCGCGGCGCATGGTCCTGGCCCAGTTGCGCACCGCGGCGCGCATCGCCCACCCGGGCGAGGCCCGGCGCGACCGCGACGACCGTGTGCGCGCCGCCGCCGAAGCCGCGGCCCTGGACACCGCACTGCTGCGCCGCCACCCCGCCCGGCTCTCCGGCGGGCAGGCCCAGCGTGCCCTGCTGGCCTGGACCTTCGTCACCCGGCCTCGTCTGGTGATCCTCGACGAGCCCACCGGCGGGCTGGATCCCGACGCCGCCCGGCGGGTGAGCGACGCCTTCACCCGCCTGCCCTGGGAACCGGCCGTGCTGCTCGTCAGCCATGACCGCGCCCTCGTCGACCGCGCGGCCCACCGCGTGCTCGAACTCGCCGCGGGCCGGCTCCGGCACGCGCCCGCCCCGGCGTCGACGGTTCCGGACCCGTCCCGCCACCGCCGCCCGAACGGACCCGTCGGCGCCGGGGAGCGGGCGCTGTCGGCGGAAGGGCTGACGATCCGTCGCGGTGGCGTTCCCCTGCTGCGCGACGCGTCCCTGCATCTCGCGGCCGGGGAAATGGTCGCCGTGCGGGGGGTTTCGGGCAGCGGCAAGACCTCCCTCGCCCGCGCCCTGTGCGGCCTCGCGCCGCCCGACGCCGGGCGCCTGCGCATGGACGGCGCTCCGGTCCACTGGGACGGAGCCGTCCGGGCGCGCACAGGCGGCCCGTTCCTCGCCTACGTCGGGCAGGACGCCCGCGCCGCGCTCAACCCGCACGAGATCGTCCGGCGCACGCTCGCCCGCGCCTCCGCCGCAGCGCATCGCCGCGGCATCCCGCCGGGCCCGGGACCGGAACCGCTGCTCGACGGCCTCGGGCTCGCCGCGGACGTGCTCGACCGCACCCCGGACCGTCTCAGCGGCGGGCAACGCCACCGGGTCGTGCTCGCTCGCGCGCTCGCCGCCGTCCCGTCCGCGGTCGTCTGCGACGAGACCCTCGCTTCGCTCGACCACACCACCGTCCGCCTCGTGCTCGATGTGCTGGACGCCTGGCGCCGGGCCACCGGGTCGGCGGTACTGCTGATCACCCACCAGGACGAAGTCGCCGCCCGCGCCGACCGCGTCCTCACCCTGTCCGGAGGACGCCTCGAATGACGACCCTCGATCTGCTGCGCCCCGTCCGCGGCCCCCTCGCGACGGCGGCGGCCCTGCAGGCGATCGGCAGCCTGCTCGCGCTCCTGCCGCTGCTGGTCCTCATCGCCTTCACCAGTGCCTTCATCGCCGGCGGCCGCCTTCCCGGCACGACCCTCGTCGCCGTGGCGGTGCTCGGCACGCTCGGCGCCGCCCTCGCCACCGCCGCCGCGACGTGGGTCGCGCACCGCGCCGACGCGAACCTCACGTGGATCCTGCAGCGGCGGCTGTCCGACACCATCCGCCATATCCCCGTGCCGGCCGTCACCGGCCTCGGAAGCGGAAGGATCAAGAAGGTGGTGCACGACGACACCGCGGCCGCGCACTACCTCGTCGCCCACACCCTGCTCGACGTGACCGCGCTGGTGGTCACCCCGCTGGCCGGGCTCGTCGCGCTCGCCCTGGCCGACTGGCGGCTCGCACTGTGCAGCCTGGTCCCGCTCGCGCTCGGGATCTGGTGGTACGGCCGCGCCATGCGCGGCTCCGGTGCGAACTTCGCCGAGTACGCGACCGCGCAGCAGCGCATCAACTCCACGATCGTCGACTACGTGCGCGGCCTGCCCACCGCGAAGGTCTACGGCGGCACCGGCGGCGCCCGTGCCCGCTACACGGCCGCCGTCCACGACTTCCACGACTTCTTCCGCGCCTGGTCGGGCCGCACCTCCGCCGCCACGACCGCCTCCTGGCTCGTCGCCGCGCCGGGCGTCACCGCCGCCTTCCTGGCCCTGGCCGGCGGGATCGGTCTCACGCTGGGGTGGGTGAGCCCGGCGGGCCTCGTCGCCGGCGTCCTGCTCGGCCCGGCGATCAGCGCACCCGTCGCCGTGGCCGGGCCCCGGCTGCAGGCGCTGCGCACCGGGCTGTCCGCGCTGCGATCCATCCGCGAGCTTCTCGATCAGCCCCGGCTGTCCTGGGGCACGGTCACTCCCGCACGCGGTGCCGTCCGCCTCGACCACGTCGGCCACCGATACGACGACCGGGACGTCCTGCACGACGTCACCTTCGCGCTCCCGGACCGCGGGCTGGTCGCGCTCGTCGGCGCCTCCGGCAGCGGCAAGAGCACCATCGCCGCCCTGCTCGCCCGCTTCACCGACCCCGCCGCCGGCCACGTCCTCCTCGGCGGCACCGACCTGCGCGACCTGCCGGAGGCCGCGCTGTACGAGCGCATCGGGTTCGTGTTCCAGGACACCCGGTTGCGCCGGGCCGGGGTCCGCGACAACCTCACCGGCGGGCGCCCCGTCCCCGACGAACGGATCGTCGACGCCGCCCGGCAGGCGGCCGTCCACGACGTCATCCTCGGCCTCCCGCACGGCTACGACACCGTCCTGGGCGACGACACCGACCTGTCGGGCGGGCAACGCCAGCGCATCGCCCTGGCGAGGGCGCTGCTGCGCGAACCCTGGCTGCTCGTCCTGGACGAGACGCTCTCCGCGGTCGACCCCGCCACCCGCACCGCCCTGATGGCGAGCCTGCGCGCCCAGGCGCGGCGGCGCGCCGTGCTGCTCATCACCCACCAACTCCACCTCGTGCAGGACGCCGACCGCATCCTCGTCCTCGACCAGGGCCGCCTCGCGGGAGACGGCACCCACACCGAACTCCTCGCCGGCTGCCCCGCCTACCGCGCCCTCCTGGAA